>NZ_AZUP01000001.1:1538046-1845655 GCF_000527135.1 Methyloversatilis discipulorum | reverse complement strand
CCCGCGTCAGGCGAGACTGCGGACGCATCCGGCGCGCGGGCGGGCGACGACAGGGTTCCGGGTCGTGCGCGTTCCGCCCCGGCATCATGCGGAAGGGCTGAGTCGATCGGCATCCGGCCAGTATTCGAGGCCCTTTGACCGCCCGTCAAGCACGGTGGTCAAGGATGATGCAGATCGCTGCCCGGTAAGGCCGGACGTGCCTCAGGGCGCGCTTTGCTGGCTTTCCGGATGGGCGGTGGCGGTGCTGTCGTGCGTGCGCTCCCAGTCGCCGACCGGATCGGCCGGCGTCTTCTTGCGATGTGTGAACGCATATCCGAGTGCAACAGCGAGCGAGGCGGCAATCAGCTTGATCATCGATGTTTCCTCCAGGTGCGGGGTCACCGGGCGCGGCGACCTTTCCGTTGATTGTGGGTCGGTGCGGCGGCGTTCGCTGTAGGCCGGCAGTACCGCTGCCCGTAGGACGGACGCCGCGCCATTCCGGTCCGGTGGTTCGCGAGGCGCGCCCGCTGCCGGGCGGTCGGCCATCGGACCTCGTGTATCGTCTGCCCCGACCGCGCGCTGCCCGAACGTCGCGCCGCGCCAGACCTTTCCTGCGCAACCGGAGCCGATACCCTCATGCCGAAATTCGTCGATACCTCGCCGCCCGGCGTCTGCATCTTCTGTCGCATCGTCGCCGGCGAACTGCCGGCCGCGCGCGTGTTCGAGGACGATCTGACGCTGGCTTTCATGGACCTCGGCCAGGTCAATCCGGGTCACGTGCTGGTGGCGACGAAGCGGCACGCCGCGACGCTGTTCGACATCACGCCGGAGGAGGGCGCCGCGGTGATGAACACCGCGCAGCGCGTGGCCGCCGCCATCCGCGAAACCTTCGATCCGCCGGGGCTAAACCTGCTGCAGGCCAACGGCAAGGAGGGTGAGCAGACGGTGTTCCACTTCCACATGCACGTAGTGCCGCGCCACGCCAATGACGGCGTCGGCCTGATCTGGCCGCGCAAGGAGCCGGGTGCCGAGGTACTGCGCGGCTATGCGGCGCAGCTCGCCGGAGCGCTTGCGCGCGGCTGAGGCAGGCCGACCGGACAGATCGCGGCCTCGCCGCGATCACCGCATCTCGAACAGTTCCTGATGGAAACGGTCGGGCGGCAGGCCGTGGGCGACGAAGTCCGCGCGCAGCGCCTCACCGAAGCGCTGCGGGCCGCAGAACCAGATGCTGGCCGACTGCCACTCCGGCACCCGGCTTGCGCGCCGGCCTGACCAGCCAGCCCCAGCCCACCATCCACTTGGTACCGGTCGCCCACCACCAGTGCAGGATGGCCACCACCAGCGCCGCGATGCCGAGCCACTTCTGCAGCCGATACATCCTGTCCAGCCCGCCCAGCAGCGGCTCCAGCCACTTCGACCGCAGCGCCAGCAGCATCGCCACGCTCATCACGCCGATGGCGATCACCCCGCTGTACTGCATGAACACCGAGCGGAACGAGAAATAGGTGAACGGCTCGGGCAGCAGCGTATCGGCGGCGAGCCAGAGAACGGTCGGAAGCAGCAGGGTCGCGAGGAGTGCGAGATGGATGCGTTTCATTGGGTGGCGCGGGGCATTGTTTGCGTCGCCTCGACGACCGGGTTCAGGGGTGCCGACTAGCAATTCCGCGTCGCTGGTCTGCCTCTCCTGTAACCCGAAATTAGGCTTCGTTATCCTTTGTCGAGGCCTAGGCTTTTTGCAGTGAGAAATACGGTCTCATTTGAGATTAGCGCGTCGATCCGTCTGCGCAACTCCAGTACCTCATCCATATTCACGGCCTTCGCACGTAATGCCGCCACAATCTCTTCCGCAAAAAAAGATCCCTCTAGCGTCTTGAGGTTGGTGATGACGATCTCTTTAGACACACCGGCCATATCGCGGACAAGCAGAAGCGCCTTCAGGCCCAAGATTGCTTTTTCGCGTTCCGATCCTTGTGAGTGAAGACCGTGGCTAAGCAATATGTCGGCCATTCGTAGAAAGGTCAGCTGCGCGTCCGCGAGCCGCATCTCATCACTTATAGGCGTTAGCCCAAGTCGCCCCGCTATGTAGAAGAGAGCGTCTTGTTTGCTACCAGATCCAAACGGGAGCGCGCCGCCTCGAAGCCTCAACATGAATAAAAGGGACATCAAGAAGACTGACGCGGCGGCGAGCACCGCTCCCACGAGGTCGAGCTTTGTATCCCGACCCATCGGAGGGTCTGTGGCGGCGGTGCCCAAGATCTCTCTACTTCTCAGTAGGAACTTTGGTTCAACTGCCGGCTGCGGAAGAAGAACCATCGCCGCGAGGGTGAGGTTTTCTCCCGGATGAAGGACCGGAAAGCTAACGGTTACGGACTGATCTCCTGCCTCGACAGCAGGCGCCAAACCGGACGTCTCAACCACTCTGTGGCGTTCGATACGCCCCTGGGGCAAATCAAGGCTTGCCTTGATCTCCGAAAGAGGCTTCTTCCCAGTATTCGAGATTACAACGGATAGTATCTTTCGGTAGCCATCTGGTGCCCCGAGCTCAGGTCCTGCAGCAAGTCGGTATGTCAGGCTCGCCGTGGGCTCAACGACGACGTCGTACACCTTCGGCGCAATTGAGAATGCCCCAGCAATCAGTGCCGGAAGTATGGCGAACAGCAGCGCCTTTTGTAACGTTGTCAAGTCGTACCTCCCTACTTACCCCAACCCGACGAAGCCAGAAGTTTTTTCTGGCGCAGTTTTGCGCCATACGTCCCACAGCTGCTCGGCAAACAGGTTGCACGCACACGTCGGTAAAGACCGTGTCACGCCGGTTTCGCCGATCTTGACTGACGATTTTCATGCGCTAAACGGCGACAAAAAGCCTCGACCTCGCGCGACCGCTCCTGAAGCCAAGGCGCCTGCGCCATTTCCTGTGCGAACGAGTACCTGAATCGCATTACACCATACGCATCAGGACTTTCCACGCCCGACGGGTGATGATCTCGACCAGATGTGGCGGGTTTAGCGATCAGGTCGCCGCGGCGCAGCGGGCGGGCGCTGGCGGTGTCGAGCGTGGCGTTGGTTTCGTCTCCCAATCGGCTGATGAAGTGAACGGCGGTAGTTAAGGGCTGTGCACTGTCGGCGAAGACAGCCATGAACATCACGTTGGTGCGGCGGACGGTGGCGAGGGGAGTGAAGGACGCGGCGTTGAATGTCCTGTCAGGTACGCAAGAACCATCCGTAGGGGAAACCGTAACGCCATACGTTCAGCAGTTCGCCAGAGTTGTTGACTCCGACGATGGACATGATGCGATCGAGATAGACAAGGGCTTGGTCACGTTCCTCCGATTCATGCTGCTCCAACCCGATCAGGGCACGCTTGAATTTCGCAAGGACGACTGAACGTCTCGGGTGAGGAGGCAACTCTGTGACCAACGATTGAATGATTGCATCGACTGAGGCCTGCGCACTGGCGCGGACAGCTTCAGTCGGCGCGCCCGGGTAAAAAGTGTTCTCGTCTCTAACGAACTTCCGCTCGTCCTTCAGCGCTTGGAGTTCCGCAAGAACTTCGGGCGTGATTCTCAGTGATTGGTCGGGGAAGCTCGTCGGCCAGAGAGAGAACAACGCGCCTGACAGACCCAGTACCAGGACAAGCGCCGCAATGGCAATCAAAGCAGCGAGCACTTTGACGAAAGCTGTACCCATTACCCCATGCCTATGCCGTTATCGGACGCATGGTTGCGCATTAAACCAGACGCTGCCGCACGAGCCGCACCTGACACTGGGCTTTGTTTTTCTTGTGCATCTGCCGACCATCCTGAGATTTGATGCTCGACCCGAGACGTCTCACCTGTCCGGTCGGGAAGCGGCTTCTCGATCGAACTGCTAAGCGGGGAGATCAGCAAATACGCCAATCCATTCGTTGAAGGTGACGCCGAGCGGCGCAACAGTTCCGCAATCATGATCAAGGAACCACACCTCCGAATCTGCAACCCGCGAAGGAGCTGACTGGATGCAGAAGACGTTGCCCTGACAGTCGCTTGCGAACGCGATCAGATCCGAGTCAAGCCCCAGGTCACGCCATGCCATGGTCGCTTGGACGATACCTTCAGGATCGTCGAATTCACTCACATCATTGAGATCGAGGTCTCGATCCACGATCTCGGAAAGAAGGTTGGCGGTGGTTCCGACAGGGCCGAATGATTCAAGAAACTCTCGCAATGAACGTGGCAGGAACGTAGCTAGCAGCTTTTCGGCGACGTCCAACGCTTCGGGGGTGCATGGCTCAGGCCGATAGTCCGGGTGAGTCCACCTTTCAATAAAGACCTTGCAGTGATCGGTCATTCTCGGCCGCCATAAAGGTGAGGGGCTGTCGGAGGGGCGAAGCGGCGGAGGGCAGCGAGAAGCCGGGTTTATCGGCGGTCCCTCGTGACCGGCAAATCAAGCCACACTTTGCGCTGCGTCGATGCCGCCACGAACTGGCGACAGCCTATCGCTGAGCGAAGCGCTTGGCGCGGTACTGCGCACCTGCTGGTTCTCCGGCGCGACTTCTTTCGCATACGGATAGTCCGATCGCATTACACCACAAACAGCGTACCGATCCATGCCCAGACGTTGACGATGCTGATCCGGCGTTGCCGGCTGCGTCATCCGCTGGCCGTGCGCGTGACACTAACGAGCCAAAAGCAGACGCCGTCCACGTCGTTCGTGCGAGCAACGACATGGATGGCGGTCCTCCTTACGTTTGCTTCAGCTCCTGACTCAACTGATACACCGCCATCGCATAGAAGTAGGAGCGGTTGTAGCGGGTGATGGCGTAGAAGTTGCGGAAGCCGAGCCAGTATTCGGTCTGCGCGTCCGGGGTGACGAGGTCGACCAGGGTGGCCGGTTTGGCGATCAGGTCGCCGCCGCGCAGCGGGCGGGCGCCGGCAGTGTCGAGGGTGGCGGTGTCGATCGACGGTTCGACGCCGGCGGCGACCAGCGGGGCGGCGGCTTCGTCGGTGATGCGGATGCGCTGGGCCACCGGTTCGCCGGCTTCCCAGCCGTGCGCGGCGAGGTAGGCGGCGACGCTGCCGATGGCGTCCGTCGGGCTGTTCATCAGGTCGGTGTGGCCGTCGCCGTCGAAGTCGACGGCGTAGCGGCGCCAGCTGCTGGGCAGGAACTGCGGGTAGCCCAGCGCGCCGGCGTAGGAGCCGCGGAAGTCGGTGACGTCGCGGCCTTGCTCGCGCGCGAGCAGGAACAGTTCGCCCAGTTCGCGGCGGAACAGGTCGGCGCGCGGCGGGTAGGTGAAGCCCAGTGTGGACAGCGCGCTCAGCAGTTCGAAGTCGCCGGTGTGGCGGCCATAGATCGTTTCGACGCCGATGATGGCGGCCACCACTTCGCGCGGCACGCCGAATTCCTGTTCGGCGCGTTCGAAAGTGGCGGCGTGCTCGGCCAGGAATTCGCGGCCGGCGCGGATGCGCAGCGGCTCGACGAAGCGGCTGCGGTAGCGTGTCCACGATTTCACCGCCGGGCTCGACGGCGGACGGATGAGCTGGATAACCTTGGGCAGCAGGCGCGCGCTGGCGAAGCGCGACAGCAGCTGCGCTTCGTCGAAGCCGTGCGCGGCGGCCAGTTCGGCGCAGAAGGCGCGCACGTCGTCGCGCTCGGCGAAGTTGTCGGGCGTGGTGCTGATCTGTGCCGGCAGCTGAGGTGACAGCAGCAGGGCGCCGGCGCCAGTCAGGAAGTGGCGGCGGGATGTGGAGTGAGAAGTGAAGCGGGTGGTCATGTTCGGGGCGGTGTGCGGTGGCGGCGCAGCGCGCGGGCGTGCGTCCGGAGTGCGCGCACGGCCGGCGCGTGGGCGGCACGGCCGTAGCGGGCGTCTGCATAAAGTGTACACGCTGCACGCAATTCTGCTGCCAGATCGGGGCGCAGCGCGGCGACGCGCTCGGCGTAGTCGAGCGGTCCCTCCCACGCTTCGCGGCCCAGCCCGGCCGGGCGCAGCGCACGGTCGATGCCGGCCCAGGCGCGGGCCAGTGCGTCGGCGGCGATCTGGCGGCGCAGTGCCCACAGCGTCAGCGCGATGGCTATGACGGCGCAGAGCGCGGCCATCCATGCGGTCATGTTGCGCCAGTCCGGCTGCGCCATGCCGAGGCGGGACAGCAGTTCGCGCTGCTTCTGCTGGTCGTAGGAGAGCACCCACTGGTTCCACGCGTTGTTGGCCGCTTCCCAGCGGTGACGCAGGTTGCGCAGCCAGCCGAGATCGGCGCGCGCGACGAAGGGCACCGGCTCGCCGGCCGGCAGGTCGGCCAGGCCGCGCTCGACGCGCGACGGCAGGATGGCGGCGGTCGGGTCGACGCGGCGCCAGCCTTCTCCATCCAGCCACACTTCGGCCCAGGCATGGGCGTCGGACTGACGCACGACGACGAAGCCATCGACCTCGTTGCGCTCGCCGCCCTGGTAGCCGGTCACCACGCGCGCCGGCAGCCCGGCGGCGCGCATCAGGAACACGAAGGCGCCGGCGTAGTGCTCGCAGAAACCGCGCCGGCTGTCGAACAGGAACTGGTCGATGCCGTCCTCGCCGAGCAGGGGCGGCGTCAGCGTGTAGACGAAGGCTTCGCGGCGGAACAGGCGCAGCGCGGCGTCCACTGTCTCGGCGTCGCTGCCGGCGTCCAGATGCATCTGGCGGGCCAGAGCGCGGGCGCGTGGGTTGCCGGCCGCCGGCAGACGGCGCGCCGCCTCCAGATAGGCGCTCCACTCTTCGCGGCCGGGGCGCGCCGTCGGCACCGATTCGAAGCGGTCGCGCCGGCGCGCGCGCACGACTTCGCTGCCCAGTACCTGCCAGTCGTCGGACACGCGCGCGCCCAGCGGCAGGCCGGCGACCGTTTCCAGCGCGAACAGCCAGTTCTTGCCGTGCGGCTCCAGCGTCACTTCGTAGCCGATGCGCGGGCCGTCGACCGCGTGCGGCGTGCCGTCGTTGAGGCGACGCGCGGCTTCGCCCTGGCGCCAGGTGCGGCCGTCGAAGGTGGTGAGCACCGGGCCGCGCCAGTACAGATCGCGCGCTGGCGGCGGTGCGTCGTCGAAGCGGGCGCGGAAGGCGATTTCGCCGGACAGGCTCAGCTGCGATATGTCGCCCGGCGACATGCTGTCGGACAGGCCGGAGCGCGCGCCGAAGGCGTCCAGTGGCAGCCCCCATAGCGGGCCGGGCACGCGCGGGAACAGCACGAACAGCACCAGCATGAAGGGCAGCGCCTGCGCCAGCATCCACGCCGACTGGCGCAACAGCGCGCGCACCGGCGCCGGCGGGCCGGTCAGCGCGATCAGCGCGGCGGTGATCACCCCCATCGAGCCGAACAGCACGGCCGCCACGGCCGGCGTCTGCGAATAGAGAAAGGCGGCCAGCAGCATGAAGTAGCCGAGCAGCACGACGGTGTGGCCGTCGCGCACGCTTTTGAGTTCGTGCAGCTTGAGCACCAGCAGCAGCGTAAGCAGCGCGACGCCGGGTTCGCGGCCGAACAGGCGGCCGAAGGTGAGCGTCACGCCAGCGCAGCAGGCGATCACGACCAGCGCCTTGACCACCGTGCTGGCACCGGCCCAGCCCAGCTTCCACTGCGCCAGCCGCCAGATGAACAGCAGCAGCGCCACCGCGTTGAGCCAGGCCGGCAGGTGGTCGGCGTGCGGCAGCAGCGCGCAGGCGGCGACCGCCATCAGCCAGCCGATGCGGGTGTTGGTCAGCGGTTCGGCCGGCACGGCCGCTGTCGATGGCGCGCGCGCGCGACGGAAGCTCATGCGGGCAGTCCGTGCAGGGCGAGCGCGCGCAGCACGCGTTCGCGGTGGCCGGGGCCGTTGCCGGGAGCGATGCGCGCGTCGGGCAGGACCAGGCCGTAGCGCAGGCCGGCCGCGTCGGCGTCGAGCGCCCAGCCGGTCAGCCGCGCGAGTCGGGCTTCGAGCGACAGGGCGGCTGGCAGTTGCGACAGATCGAGCCACAGTTCGCCGCCGTCCTGGCCGTCGAACTGCTTGGTCAGCAGCGGCAGGTCGGGCGCCCGCGCCCAGGCTTTCCAGGCGACGTGGCGCGGCGAGTCGGCGGCGCGGTGGTCGCGCAGGCTGGCGAATTCCTCGGTGCCGTCGCCCTGTGGCCGCAGGCCGGCGCGGCCGGCGTCGCTCGCCGGCAATGGCGGTCGGCCGGCTTCCGGCTGCACGTAGACGAGGCAGCGCTGCTGCGGCTGCGCGTAGCTCCAGGCGCGGATCAGGCCCAGCGGGTAACGGGTGCTCAGCGTGACGCGGCCCGGCGTCAGCCAGCCGCGGCGGGTGGTCGGCAGCGACAGCGTCACCGCGCAGCGGCCGTTCGCTTCGACCGCGGCGTCGACCGGCGCCGCGCCCGCCATCGCCAGTTGCAGCGCCGGGCGCGAGCGCGGCGCTTCATTGTCCAGCCACAGCGTGAATTGCGCAGGCTGGCCGGCGAACACCGGTGCCGGCGGCGTTTCGCGCAGCTGCAGCGCGAGCAGGTTGCGGAAGGTGTGCAGCAGCGCGACCTGGCCCAGACCGGCGAGCATGAACACCAGCGCGAAGCCCAGGCTCAGCGTGTAGTTGATGGCGGTCAGCAGCATGGCGATCAGTGCCACGCCCCATACCAGCCCGACGCGGGTCGGCAGCACGAAGATGCGCCGGCGGTCCAGCGTCAGCGGCAGCGCGGGCGAGCCGCCGAGCGAGGCCAGCCAGCGGCGGAGTGCGTCGCGCATCAGGCCGGCAGCGCCACCGCCTGCAGCAGCGCGCGCGCCATGTCGTCCGGGCTGCCCTGTTCGAGTGCCGGCAGGCGGTGCAGCGCGACGGCGGGCAGCACCGCCTGCACGTCTTCCGGCAGTACGTGGGCGCGGTCGAACACCCGCGCGTGGGCGCGCGCGGCGGCCAGCAGCGCAAGACCGGCGCGCGGGCTCAGGCCGAGCCGCCACATACCGCTGCTGCGGGTGTGGGCGATCAGCGCCTGCACGTAGTCGATCAGCGCGTCGGCCACGTGCAGCGCCTCGGCTTCGGCGCGCCACCGCGTCAGCGTCGCGGCGTCGGCCACCGGTGCCAGATCGGCCAGCAGGCTGCGCCGGTCGCGGCCGGTCAGCAGCGCGCGCTCGGCCGCCGGGTCTGGGTAGCCCATGGTGATGCGCATCATGAAGCGGTCGAGCTGCGATTCGGGCAGCGGGTAGGTGCCGATCTGGCTGGCCGGGTTCTGCGTCGCGATGACGAAGAAGGGCTCGGGCAGGCGGCGGGTTTCGCCCTCGACGCTGACCTGGTGCTCTTCCATCGCCTCCAGCAGCGCGCTCTGCGTGCGCGGCGTGGCGCGGTTCACCTCGTCCGCCAGCAGCACCTGCGTGAACACCGGGCCCGGGTGGAAGCGGAAGGCGCCGGTTTCGCGCTCGAATACCGACACGCCGAGGATGTCCGCCGGCAGCAGGTCGCTGGTGAACTGCACGCGACGGAAATCGAGGCCGAACAGCTGGGCCATCACGTGCGCCAGCGTGGTCTTGCCGGTGCCCGGCACGTCCTCGATCAGCAGGTGGCCGCCGGCGATCAGGCAGGTCAGCGCCAGTTCGAGCCGGCTGCGCTTGCCGAGAATGAGGGTGGAAGCGGCTTCGATGACGACGCTGGGAGCGAGGGTGGGCATGGCTTGAGCTACGTTAAGTTGTGGCGGGATGATCGGCGCGATACTGTAGAAACATGACGGCAGTACATGCCCGGCCCTGAAGCCGTGCGGTCCTGCCTGTGACACAGAGCCGGAACGGCCGGTTGCATCGATAACTGCAGGAATCCGGAGGAGAGGCGGTGACGACCGCATACATTACACACCGCGACTGTGCCCTGCATGACATGGGGCCGCACCATCCCGAATGCCCCGACCGCCTGGCTGCGATACAGGACCGCCTGATCGCCAGCGGTCTTGACGCCTACCTGCAGCACCACGACGCGCCGGCGGCCGACATCGACATGCTTGCGCGCGCGCATTCGCCGGAGTACCTGCGGCAGATCTTCGACGCGGTGCCGGGCAGCGGCATCGTCCATCTCGACCCGGATACCGCGATGTGCCCGAATTCGCTGCGCGCCGCACTGCGCGCGGCCGGCGCCGGCGTGCATGCGACCGATCTGGTGATGTCGGGCGCCGCGGTGAACGCCTTCTGCGCGGTGCGCCCGCCCGGCCATCACGCCGAGTACGCCCGCGCCATGGGTTTCTGCTTCTTCAACAACGTGGTGGTCGCGGCGCGCCACGCGCTGGAAAAGCATGGCCTGGAGCGCGTGGCCATCATCGATTTCGACGTGCATCACGGCAACGGCACCGAGAACATCGTCGCCCACGACCAGCGCATCCTGATGGTGAGCATCTTCCAGCATCCCTTCTACCCGTACTCCGGGGCGGAGCCGCTGGCCGACAACCTGTGCAACGTGCCGCTGCCGGCCGGCACCCGCGGCGACGGCTTCCGCGAGGCGGTGACGACGAAGTGGCTGCCGCGGCTGGATGCCTTCGCGCCGCAGATGATTTTCATCTCGGCCGGCTTCGACGCGCACTACGAGGACGACATGGCCTCGCTCGGACTGGTCGAGGCCGACTACGCCTGGGTCAGTACCGAATTGATGAAGGTGGCGAAGAAGCATGGCAAGGGTCGCATCGTGTCGATGCTGGAGGGCGGCTACGCGCTGTCGGCGTTGGGCCGCAGCGCGGTCGAGCACATCCGGGCGCTGGCCGAGCTTTAAGTGGCCTGGGGGCTGTTACAGACTGATCCAGTTGCGCCTGTTGGGCTTGCACCCGCGCTCCGGTAGAATGGCGCGTTTCCTGCCGAAGCCACTGTTTCGCACATGATTACCGGATCGCTCGTCGCCATCGTCACCCCCATGAACGAGGATGGCAGTCTCGACTACGCCAGCCTGCGTCGCCTGATTGATTTCCACGTCGCCGAAGGCACCGACGGCATCGTCATCGTCGGCACCACCGGCGAGTCGCCCACCGTCGATTTCGACGAGCACTGCGAACTGATCCGCTTCACGGTCGAGCACACCGCCGGCCGTATCCCGGTCATCGCCGGCACCGGCGCCAACTCGACGCGCGAGGCGATCGAACTGGCGCAGCACGCGAAGTCGGTCGGCGTCGATGCCTGCCTGACCGTCGTGCCCTACTACAACAAGCCGACGCAGGAAGGCCTGTACCGCCACTTCCGCGCCCAGGCCGAAGCGGTCGACGTGCCCTTCATCCTGTACAACGTGCCCGGCCGCACGGTGGCCGATCTGGCCAACGACACCACCATCCGCCTGTCGGAAGTCCCGAACATCGTCGGCATCAAGGACGCCACCGGCAATCTCGACCGCGCCGGCGAACTGATCAACCGCGCGCCCGAGGGCTTCGCGCTGTACAGCGGCGACGACGCGTCGACCGCCGCCTTCATCCTGATGGGCGGCCATGGCTCGATTTCGGTCACCGCCAACGTGGCGCCGCGCCTGATGCACGAAATGAATGCCGCCGCGCTGGCCGGCGACGCGGTCAAGGCGCGCGCGATCAACGCGAAGCTGATCGGCCTGCACCGTCAGCTTTTCTGTGAAGCCAACCCGATTCCGGTCAAGTGGGCCGTGCAGCAGATGGGCCTGTGCGGCCCGACGCTGCGTCTGCCGCTGACCGAATTGCAGCCGCAATTCCACGAGCAGGTCCGCGCCGCGATGAAGCAGGCCGGCGTGCTTGCCTGATCGTCCTCTGGTATCCCGTTCGATGAATCTGCTGAAGTTTTCCGCGCTGTGCGTGGCACTGGTGAGCGCGCTCACCGGCTGCTCGATGTTCGACAAGGTCATGGATTCCGGCAAGGTCGATTACAAGGCCCAGGCCAAGCGCACGCCGCGCCTCGACCTGCCGCCCGACCTGACGCTGCCTCAGCAGACCGACCGCTTCGCGGTGCCGGATGCCGGCGGCAAGGGCACGGCGACCATGTCGGCCTACAACGCCGACCGCACGAACACTGGTGGCGTGGTGCAGCCGCAGGCTTCAGCCGTGCTGCCGCAGGTCGACAAGATGCGCATCGAACGTGCCGGCAGCCAGCGCTGGCTGGTGGTCAATGCCACGCCCGACCAGCTGTGGCCGCAGGTGAAGGAGTTCTGGCAGGAAACCGGTTTCCTGATCGACATCGAACAGCCGGAAGCCGGCGTGATGGAAACGGACTGGAACGAGAACCGCGCCAAGCTCCCGAACGACATCGTCCGCAACACCATCGGCCGCCTGATCGACCAGCTCTACTCGACGCCGGAGCGCGACAAGTTCCGCACCCGTCTGGAGCCGGGCGCCGAGCCGGGCACCACCGAAATCTATGTCAGCCATCGCGGCGTGGTCGAGGTCTATACCAACGAGCGCAGCGACAACACGGTGTGGCAGCCGCGACCGGCCGATCCCGAGCTGGAAGCCGAAATGCTGCGTCGCCTGATGGTGCGTCTGGGCGCCGACAACGAGCGCGCCAAGGTGCTGCTGGCCGCCCAGCCGGTGGCCGAGCGCGCGCAACTGGTGTCGGCCGACAAGGGCAGCACGCTGCAGGTGTACGAAGGTTTCGACCGCGCCTGGCGCCGCGTCGGCCTGGCGCTGGACCGCGTCGGTTTCACCGTCGAGGACCGCGACCGTTCGCAGGGTGTGTACTTCGTGCGCTACGTCGATCCGGAAGTCGACGCCACCGGCAAGAAGGACGGCGGCATCCTGTCCAAGCTGCTGTTCTTCATGCCGGACGACAAGCCGGATCCGAAGGCGGGGCAGAGCCAGTACCGCATCCTGGTCAAGGGTGAAGGCAAGCAGAGTACGGTGCAGGTGCTCACCCGCGAAGGCGGCCTCGACGACACCCGCACCGCCAAGCGCATCCTGTCGCTGCTGCACGAGCAGCTGAAGTAAGCGGCGCGGAAACGCCGCACCCTGAAAGAACAAAAGGCGCCCTCGGGCGCCTTTTGTTTTTGTGCTTCCCGCAACGGCCGCGCCGCGGCCAAGGCCGTTCCCACAGGGGTGGCGCGCGTGATCCACCATCTGAGCGTGTGCCGGGATTCTGTGAGAGGGGTCTTCTGACCCCGACAACGGCGGTGGACAGTGTTCGGCGCTGGGTCCTTCGCCCAGTCCTGTGCCGAAGACCGTGGGAGCGAGCTTGCTCGCGATGCGGCCTTGATCCGGGCCGGTAGCCCGCCGAGGCCGCATCGCGACCAGAGGTCGCTCCCACAAAAGCACTCCCGTGCCGTGACCGAAGCCGAGTTTCTGTGGGAGGGGTCTTCTGACCTCGACAGCGGCGGTGGGCTGTGCGTGGCGCCGGATCGAGGACAGGGCGGCCTTCAGGCCCTCATCGACAGCGCTTCAGCCTGTTCGGCGACCTCAGCCAGATTGACCACTTCGCCGATGACGACGATGGCCGGGCTGCCCAGCTTGGCGTCGGCGACGGCCTGCGGCAGTTCGCGCAGCGTGGACACGACGGCGCGCTGGCTGTCGCGGGTGCCGTTCTGGATCGCACAGGCCGGGGTATCGGCGGCGAGACCGCCGGCGTGCAGCGCCTCGGCGATGGCCGCGAGCTTGCGCATGCCCATGTAGATGACCAGTGTCGTGCCGCAGCGGGCCAGTGCCGCCCAGTCGGGCTCGCGGCCCGGTTGGCCGTCCTCGCGCGCGTGGCCGGTGACGAAGGTGACGCCGCAGGCCATGTCGCGGTGGGTGACCGGCACGCCCAGCGTGGCCGGTACCGCGATGCCGGCCGACAGGCCGCTCACCACCTCGCATTCGATACCGGCCCGGCGCAGCGTCTGCATTTCTTCGCCGCCGCGGCCGAACACGAAGGGGTCGCCGCCCTTGACCCGGCCGACCGTGAAGCCGGCGCGCGCGTAGCGCAGCATCAGGCGCTCGATGAAGGCCTGCGGCGTGCTGCGACAGCCGCCACGCTTGCCGACGCGCACGATGCGGGCGTCGCTGCGGGCGTGTTCGAGCACGGCGGTGTCGGCCAGGTCGTCGACCAGCAGCACGTCGCAGCGGCCGAGCGCGCGCACGGCCTTCAGCGTCAGCAGTTCGGGGTCGCCGGGGCCGGCGCCTATCAGGTAGACCTTTCCGGTCCGGGATGCGTAAGTCGTCATGACCAGCACCTTGCAAGTCCGGTGCCAGCTCCGGATACATCGCGCCGACGCCGCGATTTGACCGCTCGCAGGCGTTGCGGCGGCCTGCCATGCCCGCGACGGGTGCATACGCGCACCGTCGCTGTGCGGCCGGTGCTACAGTCAGACTGTGTCCCAGCAAATGACGCGCCGTGCCGAACGAAACCCTGAAATCCGACCGAACTGCCGAGGCGCGCACGCGCGGCGATGCGAAGGAACGCATTTTCGCGGCGGCCGAGAAGCTCTTTACCGAGCAGGGCTATGCGGCGACCTCGATGCGCATGATCGCGTCGGCGGCGGGCGTGCCGCTGGCGTCGATCAACTACCACTTCGGGTCCAAGCGCGACCTGATGGAAAGCGTGTATCAGCGCGTGCTGGGGGCCGACGGCACGCGCTCGGGCTACCTCGCCAAGCTCGAACGCGAGGCGGTCGAGGCGCCGTTGAGCGTCACCCGCATCGTCGAAACCTTCGTCGAATCGACGCTGCGCCTGTCGCGCAAGGACACGGTGTCCGGCGCCGTGTTCAAGCAGCTGATCGGCCGCGCCTATTTTGAACCGGGCGACGATTTCATCCCCGAAGAGTACGTCCGCATCATGGACTGGTACCGCAAGGCGCTGATGCGCGCGCTGCCGGCGCTGCCTGAGGACGAACTGCTGCGCCGCATGTACTTCTTCGTCGGCATCGTCGCCTACGTGATGGCCGGGCGCGACGTGATGCATTTGCTTGGCCGCTGCTCGCCGGCCTCCCGCAACGACCCCGAAAGCCTGCTGCGTGCGCTGGTGCCTTTCATCGTCGGAGGTCTCGAAGCGCCGCCTTCGGCGTGAGGCCGCCGGTGCTTGGCGCGCGAATTGCTCGTGTGGCGTCATGAGCACACTCCTGTCCGTCCTATTCACCCGGGATCGTCGGCCTTGCTGAGCGTGCCCCTCGTCATGGTGCTGCTGGCGCTGGCCATCGCGCTGGCGCTGGTGTTCATGCGCCCGGAGCGGGCGGGCGACAGCTCGCCGGGCGACGACGCGCAGCGCGCCTTCGGCGATTGCGAGCGGCTGCTGCAACTTGTCCATTCGCTGCAGCAGCACCGCGGCATGAGTACCGCCTGGCTGGCCGGCGACGCCCTGTTCGAATCGCCGATGCGCGCCCGGCGGCGTGCCGTGCAGCACGACATCGAAGCGCTGGAGGCGACCGCACGCGCCGAGATGGTGCTGGAGGGGCCGTGCATCACGCGCTACGAACTGGCGCTGCTGGACGCGCAGTGGAAGGAGTTGAGTGGCGCGCTGGACTGCAGTCCGGCGGCGATCGGCGCCGACGACAATCTGACGCGGCACAGCCTGCTGGTGTCGCACGTGCTGGGCTGGCTGGCGGCTGTCGGCAACCGCCGTATCGCGCCGGTTACGGCGTCGTCAGGCAGCGGCCTGCTGCGCACCTGGATCAGCACGCTGCCGGCGCTCGGCGAGCAGCTCGGTCAGGCGAGGGCGGTCGGCAGTGCGGCCGCGGCCCGCGGGGTCTGTACGGCGGCCGAGCGCATGCGTCTGATGTTTCTCGCGTCGCGCGCCGAGTCGCTGATGCACCAGGCGATCGCCGACACGCCCCGTCTGCCGGGCGCGCTGCCGGCCACCGAGCGTATCGTCCGTCTGCTCGGACTGCTGCGCAGCGACCTGCTCGGCGCGACCGACCGGATGACGGCGGAGCTGTATTTCGCCGAAGCCACCGCGGCGATCGACGCCATCTATGCCTGGATGACCAGCTGCGAGGACGCGCTGCGCGGCGTGCTCGCGCAGCAGGCCGTGTCAGCCGGCTGAACTTTCCGCGACGCGCCGGCTGATGTGGGCCAGCGCCTCGTCGACCTGATCGATCAGGATCAGACACAGGTCGCCGCTTTGCAGCCGTTCGAGCGCGTGGTCGATGGCGACGAATTCGCCATTGATGTCGCACACCTCGCGCGTGCGGCTCGCGCCGACAAGGCCCTCACGCAGCAGCGCGATCACCTCGCCGTCCTTGCGTCCGCGCTGGCACTGGTCCTGGTAGAGCACCACGCTGTCGAAGGCGGCGCCGAGGATCTGCGTCTGCTTGCGGATGTCCTCGTCGCGGCGGTCGCCCGCGCCGCTGATGACCACGCTGCGGCGCTTCGCCGGCAGCGCGTCGATGGCCTGCACCAGCGCACTGATGGCGTCCGGGTTGTGGCCGTAGTCGGCAATCAGCGTCGCGCCCTTGTAATCGAACACATTGAAGCGGCCCGGTGCGGTCGCGGCATCGGATACGAAGCTGGCCAGTGCGGCGCGTATCGACGACCAGTCGAAACCGAGCGCCCAAGCCGCGCCCAATGCAGCCATCGCGTTCTCGACCTGGAAACCCAGCTTGCCGCCACGGGTCAGCGGTACCTGCGACAGCGGGATGCGCACCGCGCTGCTGCCTTCGGCGGCGACCAGCGCGCCGTCGTCCACGTAGATGACGCGGCGGCCGCGGGCGCGGTGGGTGGCGATGACCGGGTGGGTGCGGTCCTGCGCAAAGAAGGTGATCGAGCCGGGGCAGTGTTCGGCCATCGCCGCCACCACCGGGTCGGCGGCGTTCAGCACCGCCATGCCCTTGGGCGCGACGTTCTGCACGATCACCCGCTTCACCACCGCCAGGTCCTCGACGGTATTGATATAGGCGAGGCCGAGGTGGTCGCCGCTGCCGATATTGGTGACCACCGCCACCTGGCAGCGGTCGAAGCCCAGACCTTCGCGCAGCACGCCGCCGCGCGCGGTTTCGAGCACCGCGCCATCGACGTCCGGGTGGGCCAGCACGTTGCGCGCGCTCTTCGGGCCGCTGCAGTCGCCGGTATCGATGCACTCGTTGCCGACGAACACGCCGTCGGTGGTGGTCATGCCGACGCGCAGGCCGGTCTGCGCCATCAGGTGGGCGATCAGCCGCACCGTCGTCGTCTTGCCGTTGGTGCCGGCGACCGCGACCAGCGGAATGCGCGCGTCGTCGCCCGGGCCAAACATGGTCGACACGATGGCTTCGCCGACTGCCCGACCCTTGCCGAAGGAGGGCGCCAGATGCATACGCAGACCGGGGGCGGCGTTCACTTCGACGATGCCGCCGCCCTGTTCTTCCAGCGGCTTGAGCACAGTACGGCAGACGATGTCGACACCGGCGATGTCCAGCCCTATCGTGCGCGCCGCCTCGACCGCGCGCGCCGCCAGTTCCGGGTGCACGTCGTCAGTCACGTCGGTCGCGCTGCCGCCGGTCGACAGATTGGCGTTGTTGCGCAGCACGACGCGTTCGCCCAGCGCCGGCACGCTGTCCGGCGTGTGGCCCTGTACGGCCAGACGGGCCAGCGCGATGTCGTCGATGCGCATCTTGGTCAGCGAGGTGGCGTGGCCGTCGCCGCGGCGCGGGTCGGCATTCACTTCGTCCACCAGTTCGCGTACCGTGCGACTGCCGTCGCCGATCACCTGCGGCGGCTCGCGGCGGGCGGCGGCGATGACGCGGTCGCCGACCACCAGGAAGCGGTAGTCGGCGCCCGGGATGAAGCGCTCGACCATCACTTCGCGGCTGATTTCGTAGGCCGCGTTGAACGCGATCTCCATGTGCTCGCGGCTGACGATGTTCACCGTCACGCCCTTGCCCTGGTTGCCGTCGCGCGGCTTCACGACCACCGGCAGACCGACTTCGAGCGCGGCGGCCCACGCCTCGTCGACGTCGCTCACCGTGCGACCGAGCGGCACCGGCACGCCCGCGGCGTGCAGCAGCGCCTTGGTCAGTTCCTTGTCCTGGGCGATCGATTCGGCGACTGCGCTGGTACGGTCGGTTTCGGCCGCCTGGATGCGACGCTGCCGGCTGCCCCAGCCAAGCTGCACCAGCGAGCCATCGGTCAGCCGGCGGAACGGGATGCCGCGTGCGACGGCGGCTTCGACGATGGCGCCGGTGCTGGGGCCAAGGCGGATGTCTTCGTCCAGTTCGCGCAGCTGGTGCAGCGCGCCGGCGAGATCGAAACTGCCGCCCTCGGCGGCGGCGCGACAGAGCTGTTCGGCCAGTTCGAAGGCGAGGCGGCCGACCGCCTCTTCGGTGTATTCGACGACGACCTGATAGACGCCGGCGTCCACCGTCTGCATCGTGCAGCTGAAGGTGACCGGACAGCCGGCGCTGGCCTGCAGGCCGAGCGCGGCCAGTTCAAGCGCGTCGGCCATGGCCAGCGGACCGCTGCGCGCGGTCGGGCGCAGCGGGCGGATGCCGGGGAAGAGGGCGCGCAGACGCTCGGCGAAGCCGGGCATCGCGTCCAGCGAACAGTGTTCGCCGGTACACGCCACGATGGCTTCGATACAGGTGCGGCGGCTCCACAGATTGGGGCCGCGGAGTGCGCGCAGGCGGGTGATGTCCATGAAAGCGTTCGGGCGGTGTTTCAGGCCGGTACCGCGACGGGTACCGGGGGATCGAAGGTTTCGGCGCCGGTGCGCAAGGCCGCCGGCGACAGGCCGAGCGACCACGCGGCGGCCAGCGCGGCGAGCAGGTTTTCGGTCGCGTGCAGCGGTTCGCCGTCGGTCAGCGGCAGGCTGGCGAGCGGGCACAGCACTTCGGTGCGTTCGGCTTCGAGCAGGCGGATCTGGCCGTCGCGCACGATGACTGCGCGGCCGCCCGACTGCACGTGGCTGGCGACGATGCCGTTGTCGGCGTGCGTGCTGTACCAGATCACCTCGCCGTCGCACAGGTCGGCCATCTCGGCCTGCAGCGGATCGTCGGCGTTCAGCACGCCGGTGCCGCGGCGTAGTACCACGTCGATCTGGCTGCGCAGCACGTTGAACACGCGGTCCGACGAATCGATGTAGTAGTCGCCGAAATGCGCTTCCGGATCGATGCGCGTGAGTACGCCGACCTGGCAGCGGTCGTAGGCCAGACCTTCCTTCAGGATGGTTTCGAAGCTGTTCTCGATCACCGCCACTTCGGCGCCCGGATTCATCAGCACGCGCTGCGACGGCTCGAAGCGGGCGGCGTCGCCGTCTTCGAGGCGGCGGCTGTCGAGGTAGAGGCCGTCGCTGCAGGCCAGACCGACGCGCTGGCCTGAGAAGCGCATCAGGTGCGCGATCAGCCGGGCGACCGTGGTCTTGCCGCGGGTGCCGCTGACGCCGATGACCGGAATGCGGCCGTCGTCGGCGGTGGCGAACAGGTGGTCGACGATGGCGCGGCCGACCGGACGCGGCGCGCCGATCGCCGGCTTCAGGTGCATCAGCAGACCGGGACCGGCGTTCACTTCGACGATGGCGCCGCCCTGTTCGCGCAGCGGGCGGCGGATGTCCTCGACCACCAGATCGATGCCGGCGATGTCGAGGCCGACCACACGGGCGGCCAGCGCCACCAGGCGGGCGGTGTCCGGATGGACCTGGTCGGTCACGTCGTAGGCGATGTTGCCGTTGCGCTGCACCAGCACGCGGGCGCCGTCGGCCGGCACCGCGTCGGCGCTGTAGCCCTGGCGCTCCAGTTCGAAGCGCAGCTTGGCGTCGCGCTCGGGAATCAGCAGGTCGAGCGGGAATTCCTGTTCCGGCCCGCGCCGCGGATCGATGTTGATCTGGCTGTCAAGCAGCTGGCGGACCGTGGATCGCCCGTCGCCGGTGATCCAGACGGTTTCGCCGGCGACCGCCGCGACCATCTGCTTGCCGACTACCAGCAGGCGGTGTTCGTTGCCGCGGATGAAGCGTTCGACCAGCACGTACTTGCTGTAGCGGCGCGCCAGTTCGTAGGCAGTGGCGACTTCGTCGCGCGTGGTCAGTTCGGCCGACACGCCGCGGCCGTGGTTGGCGTTGGCCGGTTTGACGACCACCGGCACGCCGATGTCCTCGGCGGCTTCCCAGGCGTCGTCGGCGTCGCTGACTTCGCGGCCTTCCGGCACCGGCACGCCGCAGCCGGCGAGCAGTCGCTTGGTCAGGTCCTTGTCGCGCGAAATGCCTTCGGCGATGGCCGCGGTACGGTCGGTCTCGGCGGTCCAGATGCGGCGCAGCTTGCGGCCGTAGCCCAGCTGCACCAGGTTGCCGTCGTTCAATCGGATGGACGGGATGCGGCGGTCCTGCGCCGCTTCCACGATGCAGCCGGTGCTCGGGCCGAGGCAGTGTTCGTCGACCAGGTCGCGCAGTTCCGAAACGGCGGCCTTGACGTCGAACGGGCGGTCGTCCATCGCCGACAGCACCAGTTCGCGGGCGGCGAGGATCGCCGCACGGCTGACCGTGTGATTGCCGGAAATCACCACCACCTTGTAGACGCCGCGTTCGGACGTTTCGCGCGCCTTGCCGAAATTGCCCTTCATGCCGGCCTGGTTCTGCAGTTCCAGCGTCACGTGTTCGAGGATGTGGCCGGGCCAGGTGCCTTCGCGCAGCCGGCGGACGAAACCGCCGCGCTCTTCGTAGCTGCACGTGTGTTCGTGCAGGGCTGGCAGCCAGTCGATCAGGCGATCGACAAAGCCGGGAATGGTGTTCGAGGGGGAGTCTTCGAGTTCGCCGATGTCTATCCAGACTTCGAGCGCCGGAACATAGGTCCAGATGTTGGGGCCGCGCAGTTCGAGGGTGCGCAGGATTTCGATCGAGCGTTTACTCATCGTGCGGGGTCGGTGGTGGTCCGGAGCCCCGAGGTTGTTGAAAACATCGGCTTAACGGCGTTTTTGCGCTTTGGTTGACAGCTTTTTCATCTATTTTTGAACCTGCATCGGCGACGTGTTCCGGCCCTGGCGGCGGCGCTATACTCCGCCGCCTCGCCGGGCCCCGTGTCGTCGAGCGCGTGCTCGTTGCCGGCCCCGCTTCATGCGTTCCTTTCCGCTCTCTTGCCGCCCGAAACCGCCCCGATGACCCGCGCCACCGACGACCGCCTGCTCCCCGACGACCTGCCGCAGGCGTGGCGCAGCGGACTGGCGGCGCAACTGCAGCCGGGCGAGGCGGTGCAGGTCTGGCTGCAGACCGATCTCGACGAAACGCTTCATTTCGCAACGAATCTGCTGGCGCTGACCGACCGCCGGCTGCTGGCCTGCGCCGGTGAGCAGTGGCGCAGCTGGCCGCTGGCCGTGGGCCAGCACTTCCAGCACCACGACCACGCCGGCGTCGGCACGCTGGCGCTGCACGACAGCGAACGTCGCCTCGCCGGCTGGCGCTACACGCTGGCGCTGAACACCGAAGCGCTGCGGCTGGCCGACCAGCACGCACGACAGATCGAGCGGCTGGCCCATCCCGACCACGTGGTCGAGGACGAGGACGGCCTGTGCCCGCGCTGCAAGGCGCCGCTGCCGCCGGACGACGACGAGTGCCCGCTGTGCGAACGCAGCACGACGCGGCCGCCCTCGACCTGGGCGCTGCTGCGGCTGTGGCGCTTCGCCCGGCCCTACCGCGGACGGCTGTTCGCCGGCTTCCTGCTGACGCTGGCGTCCACCGCCGCCAACCTCGTGCCGCCTTACCTGACCATCCCGCTGATGGACAAGGTGCTCATTCCGCACCAGACCGGCACGCCGATCACGGTGGCGGCGGTGTGGCCCTACCTGGCCGGGCTGCTCGGCGCGGCGCTGGTGGGCTGGGCGCTGGGCTGGGCGCGCACCTATATATTGGCGCGCGTGTCCGAGCGCATCGGTGCCGACCTGCGCACCACCACCTTCGACCACCTGATGGGCCAGTCGCTCGAGTATTTCGGCGGCAAGCGCACCGGCGACCTGATGGCGCGCATCGGCGCCGAAACCGACCGCATCAACGTGTTCCTGTCGCTGCACCTGCTCGATTTCGCGACCGACGTGCTGATGCTGTTCATGACCGCCGTCGTGCTGTTCTCGATCAACCCTTGGCTGGCGCTGGTGACGCTGCTGCCACTGCCGGTGATCGCCTGGATGATCCACACGGTGCGCGACCGGCTGCGCACCGGCTTCGAGAAGGTGGACCGCATCTGGGGCGAGGTGACCAATGTGCTGGCCGACACCATTCCGGGCATCCGCGTGGTCAAGGCCTTCGCGCAGGAGAAGCGCGAATCGGCCCGCTTCGCCGCGGCCAACCGGCGCAACCTCGAAACCAACGACCGGGTAAACCGCGTGTGGTCCCTGTTCGGTCCGACCGTCACGCTGCTGACCGAAGTCGGCCTGCTCTTCGTCTGGGGCTTCGGCATCTGGCAGGTGGGGCGCGACCACATCACGGTGGGCGTGCTGACCGCCTTCATTGCCTACATCAGCCGCTTCTACCTGCGCCTCGATTCGATGAGCCGCATCGTGTCGGTGACGCAGAAGGCGGCCGCCGGCGCCAAGCGCATCTTCGACATCCTCGATCACGGCTCCAGCGTGCCCGAGCCGGCGCGGCCGGTGCACCTCGAACGGGTGCAGGGCCGCATCGAACTGCGCGGCGTCGCTTTCCGCTACGGCAACCGCGCCGTGCTGCGCGGCGTCGATCTCGACATCGCGCCGGGCGAGTTCATCGGCCTGGTCGGCCACAGCGGCTCCGGCAAGAGCACGCTGGTGAACCTCATCAACCGCTTCTACGACGTGTCCGGCGGCAGCATACGGATAGACGGCACCGACATCCGCGCGCTGCCGGTGGCCGAGTACCGGCGTCACATCGGCCTGGTGCTGCAGGAGCCTTTCCTGTTCTTCGGCACCATTGCCGACAACATCGCCTACGGCAAACCGGAAGCGACGCGCGCCGAAATCATCGCGGCGGCGCGGGCGGCGCACGCGCACGAATTCATCCTGCGCCTGCCGCATGGCTACGACTCGATGGTGGGCGAGCGCGGACAGACCCTCTCGGGCGGCGAGCGCCAGCGCATCTCGATTGCGCGCGCGCTGCTGATCGATCCGCGCATCCTGATCCTGGACGAAGCGACCTCGTCGGTCGATACCGCGACCGAGAAAGAAATCCAGCGCGCGCTCGACAACCTGGTCGAGGGCCGCACCACGCTGGCCATCGCCCACCGCCTGAGCACCTTGCGCAAGGCCGACCGGCTGGTCGTGCTGGACCGCGGGCAGATTGTCGAAGTCGGTCCGCACGACGCACTGATGGCGCGCGAAGGACACTACTACCGGCTCTACATGGCGCAGCAGCGGCTGGCCGAAGCCGACGCCGCGGAAGGAGCGCTGGCATGACGATTTCGCTCGAACGCGACGCACACGGCCTGCTGGTTTTCGTCGATGCGACCGGCCAGCGCCACGCCGGCGTGCAGCCGGTGCGCGCCTTCCCGCTGTCGGCGCCGGGCGAGGGTGTGGCGCTGATGTCGGCCGACGGCCACGAACTGGCCTGGCTCGATGCGCCGGACGCGCTCGACGCTGCCAGCCGCGCATTGCTCGACGAGGAACTGTCGCGCCGCGAATTCATGCCGCGCATCCGCAGCATCGCCGGCGTATCGAGCTTTTCCACGCCCTGCGACTGGGACATCGTGACCGACCGCGGCGCCACCCGCTTCACGCTGCGCAGCGAGGACGACATCCGCCGCCTGGGCGGCGCACGGCTGCTGATCACCGACAGCCACGGCATCCACTACGAAGTCGCCGACATGAAGGCGCTCGACCGGCCCAGCCGCCGCATCCTCGACCGCTTCCTCTGACCGCTTTCTCCGACGGGGCCGCAGGCATCGCCGCCGCTGCCCCGCAGGCGCAGAATCGCCTTTCCTCCCGGTCGCATGTCGTGACGCGAGGCCCTCGCTCGTCGTGAGCGTAATGAAAGTTTTTTTCATTGGAGTGGTTTAAACATACACGAATGTATGTTTATAATCGGCCCCGTATCTGCGTGGTCGGTCCACGCATCGATCAGTGCCAAGCGCGGCGCCGACTGCGCGTTACTCCGGGATAAGCGATGAAAAAGGAAACGGATTTCTTTCGGGCCGCGGGCCTGCTGGGTGCAGGTTTGCTGGCGCTTGCGCTGGCCGGCTGCGGTCAGGACAAGGGCGGCGAGCACGCCAATGGCGGCATGCCGCCGGCTGCGGTGAAGGTGCTCACGGTGACGCCGCAGGAAGTGCCGGTGCATTACGACTACGTCGGCCAGGTCGCCGGTTCGCGCGAAATCGAGGTGCGGGCGCGGGTGACCGGCATCGTCGAGAAGCGCTTGTACGAAGAAGGTCAGCGCATCAAGGAAGGGCAGGTGATGTTCCGGCTCGACGCCGCGCCCTACCGTGCCCGCGTCGCCGCCGCTGACGCCCAGCTCGACCAGGCCAAGGCGCAGCTGGCGCAGGCCGAGCGCGAATACGCGCGGGTGAAGCCGCTGGCGGATGCCGAGGCGGCCAGCCGCAAGGAAGCCGACGACGCGCAATCGACGCGCGATCTGGCGCGTGCAGCGGTCAAGGCGGCCGAGGCACAGCTGCAGCAGGCACAGATCGACCTCGGTTACACCGACGTGCGCGCGCCGCTGGGCGGCGTTGCCGGCCGCGCGCTGAAGGTCGAGGGCAGTCTCGCCGTGGCCGGGGGCGACAGCCTGCTGACGACGCTGGCGCAGACCGACCCCGCCTACGTGAATTTCGGCGTCGGCGAAGTGGAATACCTGCGCACCCGCGACGAGATCGCGCGCGGCGCGCTGAAGCTCGACCCGCAAGGCTTCCTGGTCAAGCTCAAGGGCTCGGACGGCGCCGAATTCCCGCGCAGCGGCCGGCTCGGCTTCCAGGACTACAAGGCGGACACCAGCACCGGCGCCTTCGCGCTGCGTGCCACCTTCGACAACAAGGACGGCAAGCTGTCGCCCGGCCAGTTCGTGCGCGTGCTGCTGTCGGGCGCCACCCGCCCGGACGCGATTGCGGTGCCGCAGCGCGCCGTGCTCGACAGCCCGAACGGCAAGTTCGTGTACGTGATCGCCGAAGCCGAAGGCAAGACGCTGGCGCAGCCGCGCCCGGTGAAGCTCGGCGAATGGGCGCAGCTCGGCGGTGAGCTGGGCAATGCCTGGGTGATCCGCGAGGGCCTGAAGGCGGGCGAGCGCGTCATCGTCGATGGCATGGCGCGCATCTTCGTGCCCGGCTCGCCGGTGCAGATCGATGACGGCTCCGCGCCGGCACAGCCGCCGGCAGGTGCTGCGGCACCGGCCGCGCAGTAAGGAGCCGCCATGTTTTCGCGCTTCTTCATAGACAGGCCGATCTTCGCCTTCGTCATTTCGATATTGCTGGTGCTGGCCGGTCTGGCCGCCATGCGCACGCTGCCGATCGCGCAGTACCCGGAAATCGCGCCGCCCGAAGTGATGGTGCGCGCGGTCTACCCCGGTGCGTCCGCCGAAACCATCGCGCAGACCGTGGCCGCACCGCTGGAAAGCGTCATCACCGGCGTCGAGGGCATGATGTACATGCGCTCGACCTCGACCTCGAATGGCGTGGTCGAGATCTACGCCACCTTCGAAATCGGCACCGACCCCGACAAGGCGGCGGTGAACGTGAACAACCGCGTCAAGCAGGCCGACGCGCGCCTGCCGGAAGAAGTGCGCCGGCAGGGCGTGGTGGTCGAGAAGGGCTCGTCCGCCTTCCTGGCGGTGATGGCCTTCTACTCGCCGGATGGCACGCACGAACAGCTCTACACGTCGAACTACGTGACGCTGAACGTGCTGGACAACATCAAGAAGATTCCGGGCACGACCAATGTGCAGATCTTCGGCGCCAAGGACTACGCCATGCGCATCTGGGTACGCCCGGACCGCATGACGCAGCTCGGCGTCACGGTGCCCGAGATCGCCGGTGCGCTGCGCGAACAGAACGCGCAGTTCGCCGCCGGCAAGATCGGCCAGTCGCCGACCGGCGGCGGCCAGGACATGGTCTACACCATCACCACCAAGGGCCGGCTGTCCACGGTCGAGGAATTCGAGAACATCATCCTGCGCTCGAACGCCGACGGCACCAAGCTGCGCCTGCGCGACGTCGCGCGCGTCGAACTGGGTTCCAAGGACAACGACTTCAACGGCACCTACAACGGCAAGCCGGCGGTGCTGATGGGCGTGTTCCTGCAGCCCGGCGCCAACGCGCTGGACGTGGCCAAGGAAGTGAAGGGCGCGGTGGCCGAGATGGCGACCCGCTTCCCGCCGGGCATGACCTATGCCATTCCGTACGACACCACGCGCTTCGTCGAGGTGTCGATCAAGGAAGTGGTGAAGACGCTGGGCGAGGCGATGATCCTGGTGTTCATCGTCGTGTTCGTGTTCCTGCAGAACATCCGCGCCACGCTGATTCCGGTGCTGGCGGTGCCGGTGTCGCTGCTCGGCACCTTCGCCGGCCTGCATGTGCTGGGCTACTCGATCAACACGCTGACGCTGTTCGGCATGGTGCTGGCGATCGGCATCGTGGTCGATGACGCCATCGTGGTGCTGGAGAACGTCGAACGCATCATGCACGAGCAGCGGCTGTCGGCGCGCGAGGCGGCGCTGAAGGCGATGCACGAGGTGACCGGCCCGGTCATCGCCATCGTGCTGGTGCTGACCGCGGTATTCGTGCCGATCGCCTTCCTCGGTGGCCTGACCGGCGAGCTGTATCGCCAGTTCGCGGTGACCATCTCGATCGCCGTGGTGCTGTCCGGTCTGGTCGCGCTGACGATGACGCCGGCGCTGTGCGTGGCGTTGCTGAAGAACGAGCACAAGAGCACGGCGCGCATCTTCGTCTGGTTCAACGACTGGTTCGCCCGCGTCACCCATCGCTACACCGGTGCGGTGACCTGGATGATCCGCCGCTCGGCGGTCGGCGTCGTGCTGTTCATCGGCATGGTGGTCATCACCGCCGGCCTGTGGAGCAAGACGCCCGGCTCGCTGGTGCCGGACGAGGACCAGGGCTACTACATCGCGGCCATCTTCCTGCCGGACGGCGCCACGCTGGAGCGCACTGACAAGGTGGTGGCCGAGGTGATGAAGGCCATCCAGTCCAACCCGGCCAACGAGCACGTGATGGCTTTCGCCGGCATGGACTTCATCGGCGGCGGCTTCAAGAACAGCGCGGCCACCATCTTCGTCAGCCAGAAGCACTGGGACGAGCGGAACATGAGCACGCAGCAGCTGGTGGGCGAACTGTTCGGCAAGACCGCCGGCATCAAGGAGGCGCTGGTGCTGGCCTTCAACCCGCCGGCCATCTTCGGCCTCGGCAACACCGGCGGTTTCGAGTTCTACCTGCAGAACCGCGGCGACGGCGGCACCAAGCGCCTGGTCGAGAACATGGGCGCGCTGGTTGGCGCCTCGCACCAGAGCACGGTGCTGGCTGGCGGCCTGCAGACCTTGTGGCGGCCGAACGCGCCGCAGCTCTATGTCGACGTCGACCGCGAGCGCGCGAAGTCGCTGGGCATTCCGCTGGACGACGCGTTCACCACGCTGGCCGGCACGCTGGGCACCTTCTACGTGAACGACTTCAACAAGTTCGGTCGCGTCTGGCAGGTGCTGATGTCGGCGGAGAGCCAGTACCGCCGCACGCCGGAGGACATCGGTCGTCTGTACGTGAAGAACACCGCTGGCGACATGGTGCCGGTGTCGGCCTTCGCCAAGGTCGAGTACAGCTCGGGTCCTGACACGGTGGACCGCTACAACAACCTGCCGGCGGTCAAGCTGATGGGTCAGGCCGCACCGGGCTATTCGTCCGGTCAGGCCATCGCCGAAGTCGAGCGGCTGGTGAAGAACCTGCCGGGCGACATGAGCTATGAATGGACCGGCGCCGCCTTCCAGGAGAAGCGCGTGTCGAGCGCGGCCGCGCTGGCGCTGATCATGGCCGCGGTGATGGTGTTCCTCATCCTCGCTGCCCAGTACGAGAAGTGGTCGCTGCCGTTCTCGGTGCTGCTGGCTATGCCCTTCGGCATCTTCGGTGCGCTGGCGGCGGTGTGGCTGCGCGGCATGACCAATGATGTGTACTTCCAGATCGGTCTGGTGACGCTGCTCGGCCTGTCGGCCAAGAACGCCATCCTGATCGTCGAGTACGCGGTGCTGAAGCACCAGGAAGGCTACCCGGTCGCCGCCGCGGCGATCGAGGCGGCTCGCCTGCGCCTGCGTCCCATCGTGATGACTTCGCTCGCCTTCATCCTCGGCGTGCTGCCGCTGGCCATCTCGACCGGCGCCGGTGCCGGCGCCCGGGTGTCGGTCGGTACCGGCGTCATCGGCGGCATGCTGGCCGCGACCTTCCTCGCCATCTTTTTCGTGCCGCTCTTCTACAAGCTCATCGTCGATCGCCGCCTGGCGACGCCGGAAGACGAGCTGAAGGTGCACAAGCCGGAGACGCCCCATGTCCACGCACATCATTGATCCGGCGCGCCGCACGCTGCTGTCGGTCGCGCTGGCCGCGGCCCTGCTGTCGGCCTGCGCACTGAACCCGAAGCCGACGCCGGAACTCGACCTGCCGGCGGTGACGGCGACGACGCCGGCCGAGATCGACCGCTGGTGGGAAAGCTTCCGCGACCCGGTGCTGGACGGCCTGATCGCCGAGGCGCTCGAACGCAACGACGACGTCGTGATCGCCGTGCAGCGCGTGCAATCGTCGCGCGCCGCGCTCGACCTGGTGCGCATCAACCGCTTGCCGGACGCCAGCCTGTCGCTGTCCGGCTCGCGCCAGCAGTACAGCAACGAGCGACCGCTGCCGGGGCGCCCGCGCCAGTACAACACGGTGATCGGCGGCATTTCGGCGTCCTACGAACTGGATCTGTTCGGTCGCCTGTCCGGTCAGCGCGACGTCGCGCGCCAGCAGCTGGCGTCCAGCCGCTATGCGCTCGAAGGCCTGCGTGCGTCGGTGACGGCGCAGGTTGCGCGCGCCTATTTCAGCCTGCGCGCGCTCGACGCCGACGAAGCGCTGCTGTCGCAGACGCTGGCCACGCGCGAAGCCGCTCTGGCGCTGCGCGAGAAGCAGTTCGCCGGCGGCGCCATCGGCCGCTACGATCTCGAGATCTCGCGCTCGGAACGCGCCAGCGTGGCCGCCGCACTGGCGACCACGCGCAGCAGCCGCGAACAGGCCGAAACCGCACTGGCCGTGCTGCTCGGCCGTTCGCCGCGCGAGTTGGTGGAGCGGATTCCGGACCGCGGTCTGGCGCTGTCCACGCTGGCGGTGCAGCCGGAAATCCCGGCCGGTCTCAGTTCGGATCTGCTGGCGCGACGCGCCGACGTGCGCGCGGCCGAAGCCAATCTGGCGGCCGCCAGCCTGAGCGTCGAAGTGGCGCGCACGCAGTGGTTCCCGACGATCTCGCTGACCGCCGGTCTGGGCGGCGAAAGCGCGGCGCTGGGCAACCTGCTGTCGTCGTCGGCGCGCACCTGGAACATTGGTGCGGCAATCGCGCAGCCGCTGGTCGGTCTGCTCAGCACGCGCGCCATCGTCGCGCAGTCGGAAGCCGAGCGCGCGCAGATCGCCCAGACCTACCAGCAGGCTGCGCGCCAGGCCTACGCCGACGCGCTCAGCGCACTTTCTGCCGCACGCGGCGCACGCGAGGCGATGGACGAGACGGTGACGCTGTATGACGCGACGACCAAGGCACGCGACCTCGCCGAGAAGAGCTACGAGGCGGGGCGTGCCAGCCGCATCGTGCTGCTCGATGCCGAGCGCGAAAAGCTGTCGGCCGAGCGCCAGCTCATCGCTACCCGGCTCGACCGCGTGACGGCACTGGTGAACACCTACCAGGCGCTGGGCGGTGGCTGGTCCGGCCGCATCGAGACCGGCGGCGACGACGAGAAGCTGGAGAACGCGCCGACCGCGTCACGCTGAAGACTTCCTCTCCTCCTCCGAGGACTTTGAGCGCGGGCCTGTCCCGCGCTTTTTTTTGCCAAAGCGGCCAGCGCCTCCTGCCGGTCTGGCTGACTGCGCCTCAGGCCGCCATTACGGTCGGCACCGAGGGTTCGCTGGCCATCTCCACCGCCGCCAGGAACTCCGCACCCCAGCGCACGATGTCGTTGTGCTGGACGATGGCGAACAGTTCGCGCAGCCGTGACTCGGCCTCGGCGCGGTGGATGTTCAGCGCGTACAGGCATTTGTCGCGCAGGTCGTTGCGGTCGTGCGGATTGGTCAGTACCGCGCCGTGCAGTTCGGCCGCGGCGCCGGCGAATTCCGACAGCACCAGCACGCCGCCACCCTGCATCAGGCCCTGGGTGGCGACGTACTCCTTGGATACGAGATTGAGTCCGTCGCGCAGCGGCGTGATCCACATGACGTCGGCGATCGCGTAGTAGGCCACCAGTTCGGCGAAGGGGATGGGCCGGAAGAAGAACTGCACCGGTGTCCAGCCGACGCGCGAGAAGCGGCCGTTGATGCGGCCGACCGCCTGTTCGATCTGCGTCTGCAGCGTGTCGTAGATGGTCATTTCGCTCGCTGCGGGCACGCATACTGCGATCAGCGTCACCTTCTGCCGCAGTTCCTCGTTCTGCTCGAGCAGCTGCTCGAAGGCGAGCAGCTTTTCCAGCGTGCCCTTGGTGTAGTCCAGCCGCTCGACCGACAGGATGACGCGCTGCCCCGACATCTCGCGGCGCAGACGGTCCATCAGGCGCGCGCTCTGCGTGTCGGCAAGAATGCGGCCGATGCGTCCGACGTCGAGGCCCACCGGATGGGCGCCGACGCCTATGCGCCGGCCATGCACCTCGATTGCCGTCGTCATCTCGTCGAGCCCGACCGCGCAGCCGTAGGTGAGGAAGCGCGGCGCGCAGTTCTTCGTTTCGAGCACGCGCAGCGGCGCCACGCCGCGTGCGACGTCGACGAAGTTCTCCGCCTGACGCGGAATGTGGAAGCCGATGTAGTCGCACTGCAGCAGGCTGCCGACGATGTCGCGCCGCCAGGGCATCACGTTGAACACGTCGGCCGACGGGAAATAGGTGTGATGGAAGAAGGCGATCTTCAGGTCGGGCCGCAGCTCGCGCAGCGCCGCCGGCACCATCCACAGGTTGTAGTCGTGCAGCCACACCGTCGCGCCGTGGGCTGCCTCGGCCGCGGTGCGCTCGGCGAACAGCCGGTTCACCTTCAGGAACACCTGCCAGTCGTCCTCGCGGAACTGCGCGCGTTCCCAGAAGGTGTGCAGGGTCGGCCAGAAGGCCTCCTTCGAGAAGCGCTTGTAGAAGATGTCCACGTCCTGCGTCGACAGTTCGACGCGGGCGCAGCGCAGACCGGGGTACTGCGCGCGATCGACCGTGGTGTGTGTCTCGAAACGGGCCTCGCCGGCATGCGCGCTCGACCAGGCGATCCACGAGCCCTGGCGGCCGTCGGCGAAGAAGCTCAGCAGGGTGGGGATGATGCCGTTCGGCGAGCGGTGCGGCTGGCGCAGGATGGTGCCGTCGTCGTCGATCACTTCCTCGTAGGGCAGGCGGTGATAGACGATGACCAGTTCGGACTTGCCGCAGGGGGCGGTGGTGTCGCTGCCGGGCGGCAGCAGCAGCGCGCGGTCGACGAAGCGGAAGAAGTCGAGTGCTTCGAGGATGCCGGCGCAGCCGACGCGGCGCGAATGCAGCACGCGCGTGCGGTCGGCGGTGGCGGCCAGCAGCGCCGCTTCCGATTCGCCGACGCAGACGCCGCGGAAGCCCTGTTCGAACATTGACAGGTCGTTCAGCGTATCGCCCGCCACCAGCACCTGGTTCATGTCGATACCGAGGTCATGCACCAGGCGGCGCAGCGTGCTGCCCTTGTTCACGCCGCGCGGCAGGAAATCGAGGTAGCGGTCGGCGGAGTACAGCAGGTCGCAGTTCTGCTCCTTGGCGATGCGGTACAGCTCGTCGGTCACCGCGTCGCTGTCGCAGAAATAGGAGCAGCGTCGCTGCTGCGGCACTTCCTGTCGCTGCAGGCCGGGAATGCCCTGCAGCGCTTCGCTCACCGCGCGCTCGCCTGGCCACAGCGCATCGATGTCGGCCTGCAGCGGCTGCACAGCCTGTCGGGTGCGTCCATCGACCACGGTGGCGCCGACGTCGGCAATGACGTAGTGCGGCACGGGGATGGCTGCATCGGACAGGATGGGCAGCACGGCTTCGAGACCGCGGCCGGTGACGAACACCAGCGTGATGTCCGGATCGTTGCTGATCAGTTGATAGAGCTGCTGGCGCGCGTCGGTGTCGCCGGCGAGAAAGGTGCCGTCCAGATCGGTGGCAATGAGCATGTCGTACTCCCTGTTGCAAGGTTGAAGGTCGGGTGAAGGTCAGCGGGTCTCCGTGGTCGGTGTTTCGGTGTCGGGGCGGGCGGTACCCGCCAGTTCGAAGGCGGTCGATGTCGTGCGCACCATGGGCAGGAAGCGCGTCTGCAGCGCGATCTGCGCCGGCACCCGGCGCAGCAGCGACGAGGTGAGCAAGGCGAGCACGCCCTGGGTCAGCGCGAACCACATCGGCAGCGCGTCAGGACCGAGAGCGGCCATCGCCAGACCCGCGGCCAGCGGGCCGAGTGCGGCGCCTATGCCGTGCACCAGCAGCAGTCCGCTGCTGCCAGCCAGCACTTCGTGCGGATCGAGCCGGTCGATCAGGCGCGCCATCGCCATCGGGTAGAGCGCGAAGGCGAAGCCGCCGTAGAGCAGGCCGGCGGTGGCCGTCGCGTCGGCGCCGAAGGGCAGCGCGAACATCGGCAGCAGCGCCAGCAGTGCCGCGGCGAAGGCCACCAGCGTGATCACGCGGCCGCGGTCATGGCGGTCGGACAGCAGGCCCAGCGGCCACTGGAACAGCGCACCGCCGACGATGGTTGCGCTCATGAAGGCGGCCACACCGGACGTACCCAGCCCGCTGCGGTCGGCCCATACCGCGCCCAGACCCCAGAAGGCGCCCATCGCGAGACCGGAGGCGAAGGCGGCGTCGAAGGCGATCGGTGCCTTGCGGTACAGGCTACGCAGCGCCGGCGCCGCCGCATTGTCGATCTGCGGCTGGCTCAGTCGTGTCGCCGCCACCGGCATCACCGCCGCGCACACCAGCAGCGCGGCCAGCACGAACAGCGTATGCGTGGCGGCGTCGCCGACGTGCAGCAGTTGCTGGGCCAGCGCCAGCGCGCCCAGATTCACGCCCATATAGGTGGCGAACACGCGCGCCCGTTGCGCCGGCGCGGCCTGGCTGTTGAGCCAGCTTTCGACGATGGCGTACAGCCCGACCATGGCAATGCCGGTGATCAGGCGCACCGGCGCCCATACCCAGGGCGACACCCACATTTCGTGCAGCAACACGCTGCAGGCCACCGCCGAGGTGAAGAAGGCGAATGCGCGCACGTGGCCGACGCGGCGGATCAATGCGGGTGCGACGCGGGTGCCGATCAGGAAACCGGCGAAGAACAGCGATCCGAGCAGCCCCATGAAGGGACTGCCGTATCCTTCTATGCCGCCGCGCACGGCGAGCAGCGTGGTGAGCAGGCCGCTGCCGAGCAGCAGCAGGGCGACGCCGCCGAGCAGGGCGGCGAGCGGTGCAAGATGGACGAACAAGGCTTCGACTCCGCTTGTATGGAGGGGAAGCGACCGGACGCTGGGTGATGCGGGGCGGCGGGCGACGGTGCCCGCCTGTCACGAAAGGCCGCGCTGAAGAAGTACTGGCACTGGCTGCTTGGGAGCCCACGAGGATAGCCGCGGGGCGATCGCAGGTCTGTAGGAACTCGCCGACCGGTCGCACGCTCCACTCACCCGCAGTCGCAGCTTTGCCGTCGCCGTTTACACTGCATTCACCTGCCGGCGGCTCAGGCAGCGTTTCGATTAACAGGCACCCACAATAATGATCGGGTCTCGACCGTCGGTCGTACCCAACAACGCCCTTCCATCCCGATGACCACACACGGACACGATGCCGCTCCGGCCACGCGCAAGCCGCGCTGGCCCTGGATCATGATGCTGCTTCTGCTGGCCGGCCTGACCGCCGGCTGGTTCTACGCCAACGAACGCACCAAGCCGGCCGACGGCGAGGGCGGACCCCCCGGTATGCGGGCCGGTGGCCCGCCGGGCGGTCCTCCGGGTGGTGCACGCCGCTTCGGTGGTGAGACGCGGGTCGGCAGCGCCCAGGCGCAGCGCACCGATCTGCCGGTGCATCTGGCGGCGCTGGGCACGGTGACGCCGATCGAAAGCGTGGTGGTGCGCAGCCGGGTCGAGGGCGAACTGCAGTCGCTGCATTTCACCGAAGGTCAGCGGGTGAAGAAGGGTGACCTGCTGGCGCAGATCGATCCGCGCGCATTCCAGGTCGAACTGGCGCAGGGCGAAGCGGCGAAGGCGCGCAATGCGGCGCTGCTGGCCAACGCGAAGGAAGATCTGGCGCGCTACGAAACACTGCTGGCGCAGGATTCAATCGCGGCCCAGCAGGTGACCAACCAGCGCTCGCTGGTGCGCCAGTACGAAGCGGCCGTGCTGGCCGACGACGCCACCATCGCCAGCGCCCGGCTGTCGCTGCAGTACGCGCGCATCACCGCGCCGATCAGCGGCCGCGTCGGCCTGCGCCTCGCTACGCCGGGCAATATCGTGCGCAGCTCCGACGCCGATGGCCTGCTCACCATCACGCAGGACGCGCCGATCTCGGTCGTGTTCGCGCTGCCCGAGCCGCAGCTGGTCGCGGTGCGTAACGCCATCGCGCGCGGTGGCCTGCCGGTCGAGGCGCGCGACCGCGACAACCGCACCGTGCTGGCTACCGGCACGCTGCGCATCCTGGACAACCAGATCGACGTTGCCACCGGCACGGTAAAGGCCAAGGCGATGTTCGATAACCGCGACGGCGCACTGTTTCCGAACCAGTTCGTCAACGTGAAGCTGCGCGTCGACACCATCGCCGACGCCATTGTGGTGCCGGTGTCGGCGATCCAGCGCGGCGCCAGCGGTACCTTCGTCTATGTCGTCGACGCGGAGATGAAGGCGGTCATGCGGCCAGTGAAGACCGGCGTGCTCGAAGGCGAACTGCAGCAGGTGACAGAAGGCCTGCAGCCGGGTGAGCGCGTGGTGACCGACGGCGTGGACCGTCTGCGCGAGGGTGACAAGGTGAAGCTCGACGACACCCCGTCCACGCCGCGCGCCGGCAATGGCGGCGCACCGGGCCGACGCGGCCCGCCGCCAGCGCAGTGAAGCGGCATCGATGAATCCGTCCCGCCTGTTCATCCTGCGGCCGGTGGCCACCTCGCTGCTGATGGTGGCGCTGCTGGTCGCCGGCTTTCTTGCCTACCGCCTGCTGCCGGTGTCGGCGCTGCCCCAGGTCGACTATCCGACCATGCAGGTGGTCACCTTCTATCCGGGCGCCAGTCCGGAACTGACCACCTCGCTGATCACCGCGCCGCTGGAGCGCCAGTTCGGCCAGATGCCCGGCCTGGTGCAGATGAATTCGCTCAGTTCGGCCGGCGCTTCGGTGGTGACGCTGCGCTTCGGTCTCGATATCTCGCTCGACACCGCGCAGCAGGAAGTGCAGGCGGCGATCAACGCCGCGAGCACGCTGTTGCCCAACGAACTGCCGGCGCCGCCGATCTACAGCAAGGTGAATCCGGCCGACGCGCCGGTCATGACGCTGGCGGTCAGTTCGAAGGCGGTGCCGCTGCACCTGCTCGAAGAGGCGGTGAGCAACCGGCTGGCGCAGAAGATTTCGCAGCAGTCGGGCGTCGGCCTGGTCAGCATTTCCGGCGGCCAGCGGCGCGCCGTGCGGGTGCGCGTCAATCCGTCGGCGGTCGCTTCCTACGGCCTGAGCCTCGAACAGCTGCGCGCCGCGGTGGTGGCCACCAGTTCCAACCAGGCCAAGGGCAGTTTCGACGGCCCGACCCGCGCCACCACGCTGGACGCCAACGACCAGCTGCGCTCGGCCGACGAATACCGGCGCAGCGTGATCGCGTGGAAGAACGGCGCGCCGATCCGGCTGCAGGATGTGGCCGAGGTGGTCGACGGGCCGGAGAACCGGCTGCTCGCCGCCTGGGCCAACGAAACGCCGTCGCTCATCCTGAACATCCAGCGCCAGCCCGGTGCCAACGTGATCGACGTGGTCAGCCGCATCAATGCGCTGCTGCCCGAGCTGCAGGCTTCGCTGCCGGACGCGGTCGACGTGCAGGTGCTGACCGACCGCACCGAATCGATACGCACCTCGGTGCGCGACGTGCAGATCGAACTGGTGATGGCGGTGCTGCTGGTGGTCGCCGTCATCTTCGTGTTCCTGCGCAACGCGCGCGCCACCGTCATTCCGGCGATTGCGGTTCCGCTGTCGCTGATCGGCAGCTTCGCCATCATGTATCTCGCCGGCTTCTCGGTGAACAACCTGACGCTGATGGCGATGGTGATCGCCGCCGGCTTCGTCGTCGATGACGCCATCGTGATGACCGAGAACATCGCCCGTCACCTTGAGATGGGCAAGGGCGCGATGCAGGCCGCGCTCGACGGCGCGAAGGAGATCGGCTTCACCATCATTTCGCTGACCGTGTCGCTGGTGGCAGTGCTGATCCCGCTGCTGTTCATGCAGGATGTGGTCGGCCGGCTGTTCCGCGAATTCGCGCTGACGCTCACCATCGCCATCCTGCTGTCGGCCGTGGTGTCGCTGACGCTGACGCCGATGATGGCCGGGCGGCTGCTGAAGGCCGAGGGCGAACACGCGCACGAGGGCTGGTACGCCCGCCTGCTGGCCGGCTATTCACGCACGCTGCGCTGGGTGCTCGACCACCAGCCGCTCACGCTGGTCGCGGCGATCGCCACCTTCGTGCTGACTGCGCTGCTCTACCTGGCGGTGCCCAAGGGCTTCTTCCCGGTGCAGGACACCGGGCTGATACAGGGCATGTCGGAAGCCGAACCGACCATTTCCTTCGCCGCGATGAGCGCGCGCCAGCAGGCGCTGGCCGAGGTCATCCTGCGCGACCCGGATGTCGACAGCGTCAGTTCCTTCATCGGTGTTGATGGCCAGAACCCGACGCTGAACACTGGCCGCATGCAGATCAGGTTGAAGCCGCTGGCCGAGCGCAGCGACCGCGCGCCGGAGATTGCGCGCCGACTCGAAGCGGCGGCGCGCGAGGTGCCGGGCGTCGCGCTTTACCTGCAGCCGGTGCAGGACCTGACGATAGAGGACCGCGTCAGCCGTGCGCAGTATCCCTTCGTCGTGCAGGCCACCAATCACGAAGATCTGCTGGAGTGGGTGCCCAGGCTGGCGGCGGCGCTGCAGCAGTCGGACCGGCTCACCCAGGTCACCACCGATCTGGCCACCGGCGGCCTGCAGGCCTACGTCGACATCGATCGCGCCGCCGCTGCCCGTGTCGGCGTCACCGTCGCCGACATCGACGCGGCGCTGTACAACGCCTTCGGCCAGCGCCTGATCTCGACCATCTTCACTCAGTCCAGCCAGTACCGCGTGGTGCTCGACGTGCAGCCTCAGTTCCAGATCGGCCCGGAGGCCATTTCACAGCTGCACGTGATGTCGGCCGACGGACTGCAGGTGCCACTGGGCACGCTGGTGCGCGTCGAAGAGCGTCCGACGCGGCTGGCCATGGGCCGCCAGGGCCAGTTCCCCGCCGCCACGCTGTCGTTCAACCTGCCGGATGGCGTGTCGCTCGGCGAGGCGGTGGACGCGGTCGAATCGGTGCGCGCGCAGCTGGGCATGCCGGCGACGATGACGCTGAGGTGGGAAGGCGCGGCCGAGGCCTTCCGCGCCTCGCTCAGCGACACACTGTGGCTCATCCTGGCGGCGGTGGTGACCATGTACATCGTGCTCGGCGTGCTGTACGAGAGCTACGTCCATCCGCTGACCATCCTGAGCACGCTGCCGTCGGCCGCCATCGGCGCGCTGCTGGCGCTGCTGCTGGCCGGTCACGCGCTCGACATGATCGCGGTGATCGGCATCATCCTGCTGATCGGCATCGTCAAGAAGAACGCCATCATGATGATCGACTTCGCGCTCGAAGCCGAACGCAACGAAGGCATGGCGCCGCGCGATGCGATCTTCCAGGCCTGCCTGCTGCGCCTGCGCCCCATCCTGATGACCACCGCTGCGGCCTTGCTCGGCGCGCTGCCGCTGGTGTTCGGCGGCGGCATGGGTTCCGAGCTGCGCTTTCCGCTGGGCCTCACCATGGTGGGCGGCCTGCTGGTGAGCCAGGTGCTGACGCTGTACACGACGCCGGTCATCTACCTGGCTTTCGGCCGGCTGTTCAAGTTGCGCCACACGGCTATCGACGCGACGGAGGGCGGTCGCGCATGAGCGCCTGGGCACTGCCCATCCGCCGTCCGGTCGGCACCGTGCTGCTGACCGCGGCGATTGCGCTGGCTGGCGCGCTGGCCTTCCGGCTGCTGCCGGTGTCGGCGCTGCCGCAGGTCGACTTCCCGACCATATCGGTCAGCGCCGCGCTGCCCGGAGCCAGCCCCGAGGTGATGGCGGCGACCGTGGCGACGCCGCTGGAGCGCACGCTGGGCCGCATCGCTGGCGTCACCGAGATGACGTCCAGCAGTTCGCAGGGCAATACGCGGGTGACGCTGCAGTTCGACCTCGACCGCGACGTCGAGGGCGCGGCGCGCGACGTGCAGGCGGCGATCAACGCCGCGCGCGCCAGCCTGCCGACCAGCCTGCCGTCCAACCCCAGCTATCGCAAGGTGAATCCGGCCGACGCGCCCATCATGATCCTGGCGATCACGTCGGATACGGTGCCCATTCCGCGGCTGTACGACGTGGCCTCGACGGTGCTGGCGCAGAAGCTGGCGCAGATTCCGGGGGTGGGCGAAGTGACCGTCGGCGGCGGCGCGCTGCCGGCCATCCGCGTGCAGGTCAATCCGGAAGCGCTGCACCAGAGCGGCCTGACGCTGGCCGACGTGCGCAACCGCATCACCGAATCGAACGTGAACCGGCCCAAGGGCTTCGTCGAGAACGGCGAGCGCTACTGGCAGATCGAGGCGAACGACCAGGCGCGCCGCGCCGAGGACTACGTGCCGCTCATCCTGCGCCACACCTCGGGCGCGGTGCTGCGTCTGGGCGACGTGGCACGGGTCGAGGATTCGGTGCAGGACGTGCGCAACCTCGGCCTGACCAACGGCAAGCCGACGGTGCTGCTGGTGCTGACCAAGCGGCCGGGCAGCAACGTGATCGAAACGGTCGAGCGGGTGCGCGAACTGCTGCCCGAGCTGGGTGCCAGCCTGCCGGCGGCGGCGCGCATGGAAGTGGCGATGGACAGTTCCGTCACCATACGCAGCGCTTTGCACGAGGTGGAGATCGCGCTGGTCATTTCGATCGCGCTGGTCATCCTGGTGGTGTTCCTGTTCCTGCGCAACGCGCGGGCGACGCTGATTCCGGCGGTCGTGGTGCCGGTGTCGCTGGCCGGCAGTTTCGCCGTCATGTACCTGCTCGGCTTCAGCCTGAACAATCTGTCGCTGATGGCGCTGACCATCGCCACTGGTTTCGTTGTCGACGACGCGGTGGTGGTGATCGAGAACATCGCCCGCCACATCGAGCGCGGGCTCAAACCCTTCGAGGCGGCGGTGGCCGGCGTGCGCGAAGTCGGCTTCACCGTGGTGGCGATCAGCCTGTCGCTGGTCGCGGTGTTCATCCCCATCCTGCTGATGGGTGGCGTGGTCGGCCGGCTGTTCCGAGAGTTCGCGCTGACGATGTCGGTCGCGGTGCTGGTGTCCATGGTGGTTTCGCTGACCGCGGCGCCGATGCTGGCGGCGCGCCTGCTGCGGCACAGACCGGTCGAGCAGGAAGCGCGCTGGCAGCGCGCCCTCGGCCGCGTATTCGACGATCTGCAGATCGCCTACGCGCACAGCCTGGACTGGGCGCTGCGCCACACGCGCATCGTCATGCTCATCTTCCTCGGCGCCATCGCGCTTAACTTCTGGCTGTTTTCCATCGTGCCCAAGGGCTTCTTCCCGAACCAGGACACCGGCCGGCTGTTCGGCAGCCTGCGCGCCGACCAGAGCACGTCCTACCAGGCGATGACGAAAAAGATGGCGCAGGCGGTAGATGCGATCAGGAGCGACCCGGCGGTGGACAACGTGAGCGCCTTCACCGGCGGCGGCCGCGGCGGTGGCGCCAACAACGCGAGCTTCTTCGTCAATCTGAAGCCGCTGAAGGAGCGCGGTGCGTCGGCCGAGCAGGTGATCGGCCGGCTGCGTGGCAAGCTGGCGCGCATCGAAGGCGTGCAGCTCTTCCTGGTGGCGGCGCAGGACCTGCGCGTCGGCGGCCTGCGCTCGTCCTCGCAGTACCAGTTCACGCTGACCGCCGACAGCCTGCGCGCGCTGCGCGAGTGGGTGCCCAAGGTGCGTGATGCGATGCGCGATCTGCCACAGCTGGTCGATGTCGGCACCGACCAGGAAGACCGCGCCTCGCAGACGCGGTTGGTCTATGACCGCGACACGCTGGCCCGTCTCGGCCTGACGCCGGGCATCGTCAATCAGGAGCTCTACGACGGCTTCGGCCAGCGTCAGGTGAGCACGCTGTACGAACCGCTGAACCAGTACAAGGTGGTGCTCGAAGTCGCACCCGAACGCGCGCAGGATCTGTCGGCGCTGGATTCGGTGCGCGTCGCCACCGCCGACGGCGGGCTGGCGCCGCTGGACAGTTTCGCGCGGGTCGAGCAGGGCGTCATGCCGCTGTCCATCGCCCACCTCGACGGTCGCGTGTCCACCACCGTGTCCTTCGGCACCGCCGAAGGCGTCACGCTGGCGCAGGCGATGGACGCGGTGCGCGCGGCGATGGCCGACATCGGCGTGCCGGCCAGCATCAACGCCGGCTTCCAGGGCTCGGCGCGCGCCTTCCAGCAGTCGCTGGACAACCAGCCGCTGCTGATACTGGGCGCCATCGTCGCGGTCTATCTGGTGCTGGGCATCCTGTACGAAAGCCTGATCCACCCGCTCACCATCCTGTCCACGCTGCCGTCGGCCGGCATCGGCGCCATCCTCGCGCTGATGGCCTTCAACATCGAGTTCGGTCTGATCGCGGTGATCGGCGTGCTGCTACTGATTGGCATCGTCAAGAAGAACGCCATCATGATGATCGACTTCGCGCTCGACGCCGAACGCACGCGTGGCCTGGAGCCGCGGGCGGCGATCCGCGAGGCCTGCCTGCTGCGCCTGCGCCCCATCCTGATGACCACACTGGCCGCCATGGTCGGTGCGCTGCCGCTGGCCATCGGCTTCGGCGAAGGTTCGGAACTGCGCCAGCCGCTGGGCATCGCGGTGGTCGGCGGCCTGGTGGTGAGCCAGCTGCTGACGCTGTACACGACGCCGGTCACCTATCTCTATCTCGAACGCTTCAGCCGCTTCTGCGGCCGCCTCATCGCGCGCACGCCGCGCCCGGTCTCGCCATGAACAAGATACTGCCGCTTCTTCTGGCCGCGCTGTTCGCCGGCTGCACCACGATAGGCCCGGACCACCAGCGGCCGGCCTTCGACCTGCCGCAGGACTACCGCGCCGCCGACGGCTGGAAGCCGGCCGAGCCGGCCGACCACCTGCCGCGCGGCGACTGGTGGCGGGCCTATGGCGACCCGGTGCTCGATGACCTGATCGCCCGCGCCGACCGCGCCAACCAGGACCTGCGCGTGGCGCTCGGCAACTACCGTCAGGCACGCGCCGCCGCGCAGCAGGCGCGGGCCGGCTTCCTGCCGGAGGTCGGGCTCAGCGCCTCGGCGCAGCGCAGCCGCAGCGCGGCGATTCAGGGGCGCTCGGCCAACCAGTCGAACACCACTCAGCTTGGCCTCGACGCCAGCTGGGAAGCCGACCTGTGGGGCCGCATCGGCCGCGAGGTCGAAGCCGCCGGCGCCGAACTGCAGGGCAGCGCCGCCGATCTCGCGTCGGTGCGCCTGTCGCTGCAGGCCGAACTGGTGCAGAACTACTTCCAGCTGCGTGCCGCCGACAGCCAGCGCGCGCTGTATGCGCGCACCGTCGCCGCTTACGAGAAGGCGCTGGAAGTGGCGCGCAACCGTGTTGCCGCCGGTGTCGCCACGCGCGGCGACGAAGCGAGCGCGCTGGCCCAGCTGCGCGCCGCGCAGGCGCAGGCGGTCGATCTCGACCTGACGCGCACCCAGCTCGCCAACGCGATCGCGGTGCTGGTCGGCGAGGCGGCGTCCAGCTTCTCGCTGGCCGAAGCGGACTGGCAGGGCGCGCCGCCGGAAACTCCGGTCGGCCTGCCGTCGACCCTGCTCGAACGCCGGCCCGACATCGCCGCCGCCGAGCGCCGCGTCGCCGCCGCCAATGCGCGCATCGGCGTCGCGCAGGCGGCGTGGTTTCCGTCGCTGACGCTGAACGCCTCGACCGGCTACGCCGGCAACAACTTCGCGCAGTGGTTCAACGCGTCCAATCTGGTGTGGTCCTTCGGCCTGTCGCTGGCGCAGGCGGTGTACGACGGCGGCCGGCGCGACGCGCAGATCGAATCCGCCCGCGGTGCGCACGAAGTGACCGTGGCCCAGTACCGGCAGACCGTGCTTGGTGCGCTGCAGGAGGTCGAGGACAACCTGTCGGCGCTGCGCCTGCTCGCGGACGAAGCCGCACTGCGCGAACAGGCGCTCGCCGCTGCGCGCGAAGCCGAGACGCTGGCGCTGAACCGCTATCGCGCCGGCACCGCCAGCTACACCGAAGTCGTCACCGCCCAGACGGCGGCGCTGGACAACGAACGCAGCCTGATGCAGCTGCGCGGCCGGCAGTTTTCGGCCAGCGCGCTGCTGAACAAGGCGGTGGGGGGCGGGTGGGAGCCTTCAGCCGTCGTCGGCATTGCGGGCGACCAGCCGTCCGCAAACAGCCGCTGAGCCTCCGCCAGGCCCGGCTTGCGGGCGGTCGCCGGCCTGCTTTCGCCACCGACGAAACAGGTGCATGCTGAGGCGCATGTCCGGGCTGTCACCGGAACAGGTTCACGCGACGTCGCAGATGAAAGTGAAATGCATAGCGTGTGCGCATAGAATCCGGAAATTGCCTTTCGGGAGAATGCGTTGCTGTCTCACCCTCTCGCCTTTTCCTTGCGTCTTGCACTCGTTTCGGGTGGCGTACTGCTTTGCGGCGCGCCGGCGCTTGCCGCCGATTTCGCCTACGAGGTGCGCCCGGGCGACAACCCCTGGAATCTGACCCAGCGCTACCTGAAGGATATTTCCTACTGGCCGCGCATCCAGCAATACAACCGGATCAGCGAGCCGCGCCGGATGGTGCCGGGCAGCCGGCTGCTGATTCCCGAACAGTGGCTGCGCCTGCAGACGCGCGAAGTGCGCATCGATGCGGTGCGCGGCGACGTGACCATCGCCGTTGCCGACGGCCGCACCCGCCCGGCTCAGGCCGGCGACAAACTGGAGCCGGGTTCGCGGCTGGTGACCGGCGAGGCGGGCAGCGTGGCGCTGGCCTTCGCCGACGGCAGCCGCGTCCAGCTGCGTCCGCGCAGCGAACTGGGCGTGCAGCGGTCGGCCGATTTCGCCGCTGGCGCGGGGTCCTGGGTCCGGCTGGAACTGCTGCGCGGTTCGGTCGACAGTCTGGTGGCGCCGCGCAGCGGGCCGGCCGGTCGCTTCGAAATCCAGACGCCGGCGGCGGTGGCCGCGGTGCGCGGCACGCAGTTCCGCGTCCATGCCGACGCCGTCAGTGCGCGCAGCGAAGTGCTCGAAGGCCGGGTCGCTTTCGGTAACGAGGCCGGCAGCCAGGCGCTCGACGCCGGGCAGGGTGCGTCGGCGCAGGCCGGCCGGGCGGTGACGCCGCCGCGCGCGCTGCTGCCGGCGCCCGTTGGGCAGCCGCTGTTCGCCGACCGCCTGCCGATCAATCTGCCGTTCCCGCCAGTCGACGCCGCCCGTGCCTACCGTGTGCAGGTGACGGCCGACGGCCGTTTCGACACCGTCGTGTCCGACCGCACCGGCGATCGTCCGGCTGTCGTCGCGGCGGATCTTCCAGACGGTGACTACCATGTGCGCGTGCGCGGCATCGACGCCGACGGCTTCGAGGGGCGCGATGGCGAGTGGACGCTCAAAGTGGATGCACGGCCCGAGCCACCGGTGCTGGTCGAACCGGTACCCGAGGCACGGGTCAGCGACGAAAGGCCGCAGTTGCGCTGGAGTCGCGCCCGCCCCGACGAAAGCTGGCGCCTGCAGATCGCCGACAATCCGCGTTTCGACGCGCCGCGCATTGATCGCAGCGATCTGAGCGAACCGCTCTATCGCCCGGACGATGCGCTGCCGCCGGGCATCTATCACTGGCGCATCGCCAGCCGGAACCCGGACGAGGGTGTCGGTCCGTTCAGCGACGCGCAGACCTTCCGCCGGCCGCCGCCCGGCCCGGCGATGGAGCCGCCGCAGGCCGGGCCGGACGGGTTGGCCCTGCGCTGGCGCGACGCTGGCGAAGGCATGCGTTACCAGATCCAGATCGCCCGCAGCGAGGACTTCGCCGCGCCCGCCGTCGATGCGCAGACTGACAGCCCGTCCTGGCTCTTGCGTGACGCGCAGCCCGGCACCTGGTACTTGCGCGTGCGCAGCCTCGCGGCCGACGGCTTCGAGGGCGACTGGGCGCCGACACAGGCGATCACGGTGCCGGAGCCTGAGCCGGCCTTCCGCGTCTGGTGGCTGTTGCCGCTGCTGCTGCTGATCTGAGCCCACCGATCATGACCGTGCTCCGCGTACCCCGCCCCGAACCCGAAGGCGTTTTCGCATGAGCACGGTACGTCGGCTGCTCTCGGCACTGGGCGACCGCTACCGCCTGCCCTGGCTGCTCTCGCTGCTGGTGATCGCTGCGCTGTACGCGAAGACGCCGCTGTCGGTAGCCCGGCTCGACCTGCTGCTGCATGACTTGCTGAGCGTCGAGTTGCTGGCAGGGCCGCCGAGCGGCGGCAGCGTCGACACCCAGGCGCCCATCGTGATTGCGATCGACGACGCCAGCCTGGCGGCGCGCGGACCCTGGCCGTGGCCGCGCGAACGCCATGCCGAACTGGTGGACCGGCTGTCGAGCGCCGGCGTGTCCGGCATCGGCTACGCGGTCATGTTCGCCGAGCCGTCTGCCGACGATCGGGGCGATGCGGCGCTGATCGACGCGGTGCAGCGTGCCGGTAACGTCGTGCTGCCGGTGGCGCCGGTGGCGTCGGCCGGTGGCGGTGTCGGCACGCTGCAGCCCTGGCCGGCGCTGGCCGATGCGGCGGCACGGCTGGCGCACGTCGATGTCGAGGTCGACGCCGACGCGCTGTCGCGCCGGCTTTACCTCGAAGCGGGGGCGGGCAGTCCGCAATGGCCGGCGCTGGCCTGGGCGCTGATCGACGTATCGCGCAAGTCGCGGCCGCTGTCCGGCATCGGTGGTCGGCGTGGCGCGGCGGAACCGGCGGCGGGGTCGTGGGTGCGCGATCACGAGGTCATCGTGCTGCCCGGTGGCGCCTGGCCGGTTGCCCACCTGTCGGCCACCGACGTGCTGGCCGGCGCGGTATCGCCCAATCTGCTGCGCGGGCGCAGCGTGCTGGTTGGCGTCACCTATACCGGTTCGGGCAGTGCGCTGGCCACGCCGGCATCGGCACTGGCGGCGCCGATGCCGGCCGTCGACTTTCATGCGCGCGCCTACTCGGCGCTGCGCAACGACCGCTACTCGACCCAGCTCGCATCGGTATGGAGCCTGCCCGCGGCGTTGTGCGTACTCGCCATGCTGTGGCTGCGCCGCCCGCATGCACGGTTGCGCGACATGGTGCTGGTGGCTGGCGCGCTGACCGTGCCGCTGCTCATCAGCGTCGTGCTGCTCGCGGTCGCGCGGATATGGCTGGCGCCGGCCGCGGTGATGATAGGCCTGACTGCCGGCGCGCTGGTATGGGTGTCTATCCGCACCGTCGATCTGGCGCAGCGCCTGAAGCAGGCCAACGCGCGGGCACACGCGACGCTGTATGCGATTTCCGACGCCGTGCTGCAGTTCGACGGTGCGCTGCGGCTGCGCTACCTGAATCGCAAGGCGGAGGAGCTGTGCGCCTGTCGGCTGGCCGAGGTGCGCGATCGGGGCATAGAGGGGCTGCCCGCCATCGAGGGCGCGCTGCGCGACCTGCTGCAGGATCTTTTGCGCCGTTGTCGCGACGAGGCGCGGGCGCAGGTGATGCCCGGCCACGTGTTGATGCCGGCCGGGCGCTTCGGCCCGGCGCGGGCGCTGCGCCCGGGCGCCAGCCCGCTGTTCGGCATGACGGGGCGGGTCGATGGCGTGGTGCTGGTGCTGAACGACGTCAGCGATACCGTGGCAGCGGCCGACAAGCTGGCACATCAGGCGACGCACGACGCGTTGACCGGCCTGCCCAACCGCGTGCTGCTGCGCGACCGCCTGCGGCAGGCGCTGGCGCAGCGCGACGCCGGCATGGTGGCGGTGCTGTTCGTCGATCTCGACCGTTTCAAGCGCATCAACGACAGCCTTGGCCACCAGCAGGGCGACAAGGTGCTCACCACGCTGGCCAGCCGCCTGCGCACCGTCTGCCGCGTCGGCGACACGGTGGCGCGCTGGGGCGGCGACGAATTCATGATCATCCTGCAGGGGCTGGCCGACCGCGACGCGGTGGCGCGGGTGGCCGCCAAGGTGATGCAGGCGGTCGGTCAGACCATCACGCTGGACGACGTCGACTTCCGCTTCTCGTGCAGCATCGGCATCGCCATCGCGCACGAAGACAGCGACGACGCCGACGTGCTGTTCGCGATGGCCGATACCGCGATGTACCGCAGCAAGTCGCAGTCCGGTGCGGCCATCCACTTCTACGCGCACGACATGAGCGCCGGCACGCGCGACTGGATCGAACTGGAATCAGACCTGCGCCATGGCCTCGACGAGGGGCGCTTCGAAGTGCATTACCAGCCGCAGTACGAGCTGGCGAGCGGCAGGCTGGCCGCCTTCGAGGCGCTGCTGCGCTTCCGTCGCCGCGATGGACAGCTGCTGTCGCCCGGTGACTTCATCGCGGTGGCCGAGGAGTCTGGCCTGATCGAGGGCATAGGCGAGTGGGTGCTGCTGCAGGTGACGCAGCAGATCGCCGACTGGTCGAAGCAGGGGCTGGCGGTGGTGCCGGTGGCGGTCAATGTGTCGGCGCGCCAGTGCCTCGGGCGCTCGCTGGTCCGGCGGGTCGAGAATGCGTTGCGCCAGTCGCGCATCGCACCGTCGCTGCTGCGGCTGGAACTGACCGAAAGCACCGCGATGGGCGACGTCGACCACGTCGCCACCTTGCTGGCAGACATCCGCGCACTGGGCGTGCACCTGTCGGTGGACGACTTCGGCACCGGCTATTCGTCGCTGTCCTATCTGAAGCGCTTCCCGATCGACGAACTGAAGGTGGACCGTTCCTTCGTGCGCGATCTGGTGGGCGATGCCGACGACGCGGCCATCGTGCGCGCGACCATCGCGCTGGCGCACGGCTTGGGCATGCGCGTCGTGGCCGAAGGCGTCGAGAACGTCGAACAGCTGAACATGCTGGCCGCCCAGCAGTGCGATCTGGTGCAGGGCTATCTGTTCTCGCAGCCGGTACCCGCCGACCTGGTGGTCAGCGAGGGCTTGCTCGGCGCCCCCGAGGGGCAGGGGCGCACGCTGCGGCTGATCCGCTCCTGAGGCGCGGATCAGCGAGCGCCGTTCAGGCGGACGGCTTCTTGCTGCGCGAGGCCGCTGGTTTGGCAGCGCTTTTTGCGGCGGGCTTGGCGGCCGGTTTTGCTGCGGGTTTAGCCGCCGCCTTCGGTGCAGCCGTCTTCGCAGCGGTCTTCGGTGCTGCTGCCTTCGGGGCGCTTGCCGGTTTGGCGGCCGGAGCCGCAGCAGCTGCCGCTGCGGCGGCAGCGGGTGCCTTGGCGGCCTGGCTGGCAGCGGTGCCGAACTGCTGGAAGGCGGTGCGCGCGACCGTGCTGATCTGTTCGAAGGCCTGACGTGCCTTGTCCATCGCGTCCTGCATGGTGCCCATCGACTGCTGGCTGCTGATCGGCATGCCCGCCAGCATCTTGCGCAGGCTGTCCATCAGGTCGGAGCCGCCGCTGTTCAACTGTTCCCCGACCAGGCGGCCGAATTCAGCCTGGGTTTCGGCGGTGATTTCAGCGATCTGCCGCGCGCAGCCGAGCATCTTCTCGGTGGTGTTGCGCGCCAGCTTGGCGCGCAGTTCGACCTGTGCAGCCGGCTCGCGCGTTTCCGTCACGGCGCGCGCGTTGTTGACGCTTTCCTCGAACAGAGCGCGGGCGGTATCCACCTGCAACTGCATGATGCGCTGCGAATTGTCCATCGACAGCTGCGCCAGACGCATGGCCGCCTCGATGTTCTTCTTCTGCAGTTCCGACATCTGTTCAGTTTTGTTCATCGCGAGACTCCTCGGTGGGGGAAACAGGATTGTGCCGCCAGAGATCGGACAGTGCCATGACACGGTCGGCAAAAATGGCGGGATGCATGGTGCGCAGCGCCGGTGACAGGCGGGGCGTGAAGTCCATGTGGGCGAGCACGTCGCGCGCCGGGTCGACGCCGGGCGCGACCTCGATCAGTTCGATGCCCTCGTCGGCCAGCCGGAACACGGCGCGCTCGGTCACGTAGAGCACCTGCTGCCCGCGCCGGCGCGCTTCGCGGCCGCTGAAGGTACGGTGCTCCACCGCCTGCACGAACTTGCGGCTGTTGCCCTCGGCGGCGATGACGAGCGCGCCGTCGCGCACCGCGATGTCGGCAGCGCCGGCGGTGAAGCTGCCGACGAATACCAGCCGGCGCGCGTTCTGTGAAATGTTGATGAAGCCGCCGGCGCCGGCCAGCCGGTGACCGAAGCGCGATACGTTCACATTGCCTTCGGCGTCGGTCTGCGCCATGCCGAGGAAGGCGACATCCAACCCGCCGCCATCGTAGAAATCGAACTGGTAGGGCTGGTCGATCACCGCCTGGGTGTTCACCGCGGCGCCGAAGTCGAGGCCGCCGGCCGGTATGCCGCCGATCACGCCGGGCTCGGCGGTCAGCGTGACGGCGTCGATCAGGCCCTCTTCGGCCACCACCGAAGCGACGCCTTCCGGCATGCCGATGCCCAGATTGACCACATTGCCCGGCTGCAGCTCGAAGGCGGCGCGGCGGGCGATCACCTTGCGGATGTCCAGCGCCATCGCCGGCAGCGCGTCGGCCGCCAGCCGCGCCTCGCCGGAATAGGCCGGGTTGTAGGCGGTGGCGAAGGTCTGGTGGTGGTGGTCCGGCGGCGACACGACGACGCAATCGACCAGCACGCCCGGCACCTTGACCTGGCGCGGGTTCAGTTCGCCGCGTCCGACGGTGCGCTCGACCTGCACGATGACCAGACCGCCGCTGTTGTGCGCCGCCATCGCCACCGCCAGCGCCTCCTGCGTCAGCGCCTCGCGTTCCATCGTCACGTTGCCATCCGGGTCGGCGGTGGTGCCGCGCACGAGGGCGACGTGGATCGGGAAGGCCTTGTAGAAGAGGAAATCGTCGCCGTCGATCTGCATGCGCCGCACCAGATCGGTGGTGGTGGCCGCGTTGATCTTGCCGCCGCCGTGCAGCGGATCGACGAAGGTGTCCAGCCCGACTCGCGTGAGCTGGCCCGGCCGGTGCGCGGCGATGTCGCGGAACAACTGCGAGATCACGCCCTGCGGCAGGTTCCAGGCCTCGATCTGATTCGTCACCGCCAGCGCCTGCAGCCGCGGCACCAGGCCCCAATGGCCGCCGATCACGCGCTTCACCAGCCCGGCGTGACCGAAGTGGTTGAGACCGCGATGCTTGCCATCGCCCTGGCCGGCGGCGTAGACCAGGGTGAGGTCGCGCGGCGCGCCGCTGTCAATGAAGCGCTGTTCGACCGCGATGGCGAGGTGTTCGGCGAAGCCGATGCCGACGAAGCCGGTGGTGGCCAGCGTGGCGCCGTCCGGGATGCGCGCCACGGCTTCGGCTGCGCTCATGATCTTGCTGCGGGTGTGCGGCATGTGGGACGACTCGGGCATCGGAAGCTTGTGGCGTGCGATGACGTCACTTTACCGGACGTCGAGGCCGTATTTGACCCGCATCAAGCGTTTGCCGGTTGAAAAGCGGATCGTTCGCCCCAGATAGCGTCCAGACAAAGTTCACGGAGGCGTTCATGCGTTTCGACAAGCTCACCACCAAGTTCCAGCAGGCGCTGGCCGATGCCCAGAGTCTGGCGGTCGGCCGCGACCATCAGTACATCGAGCCCGCCCACCTGATGCTGGCGCTGCTCAACCAGGACGACGGCGCCACTGCGTCGCTGCTGCAACGCGCCGGCGTCAATGTCGCGCCGCTCAAGAAGGCAGTCGAGGACGCGCTGTCGCGCATCGCCACCGTCGAGGGCCACGGCGGCGAGGTGCAGATCGGTCGCGATCTGACCAATCTGCTCAATGTCGCCGACCGCGAGGCGCAGAAGCGCGGCGACCAGTTCATCGCTTCCGAGATGTTCCTGCTCGCCGCCACCGCCGACAAGGGCGACCTGGGCCGGCTGCTGAAGCAGGCCGGGCTGGAGCGCGCCGCGCTGGAAAAGGCGGTGGAACAGGTGCGCGGCGGTTCGTCGGTCGGTTCGGCCGAAGCCGAGGGCGCGCGTGAGGCGCTGAAGAAGTACTGCATCGACCTGACCGAGCGCGCCGCCGCCGGCAAGCTCGATCCGGTGATCGGTCGCGACGACGAAATCCGTCGCGCCATCCAGATCCTGCAGCGGCGCACCAAGAACAACCCGGTGCTGATCGGCGAACCGGGCGTCGGCAAGACTGCCATCGTCGAAGGGCTGGCGCAGCGCATCGTCAATGACGAGGTGCCGGAAACGCTGAAGGGCAAGCGCGTGCTTGTGCTCGACATGGCCGGCCTGCTGGCCGGTGCCAAGTACCGCGGCGAATTCGAGGAGCGGCTGAAGAGCGTGCTGAACGAGGTGGCCAAGGACGAAGGCCGCATCATCCTGTTCATCGACGAAATCCACACCATGGTCGGTGCCGGCAAGGCCGAGGGCGCGATCGACGCCGGCAATATGCTGAAGCCGGCGCTCGCCCGCGGCGAACTGCACTGCATCGGCGCCACCACGCTGGACGAATACCGCAAGTACATCGAGAAGGACGCCGCGCTGGAGCGCCGCTTCCAGAAGGTGCTGGTGGACGAGCCTTCGGTGGAGGCGACCATCGCCATCCTGCGCGGCCTGCAGGAGAAGTACGAACTGCACCACGGCGTCGACATCACCGACCCGGCCATCGTCGCCGCGGCCGAGTTGAGCCACCGCTACATCACCGATCGCTTCCTGCCGGACAAGGCGATCGACCTGATCGACGAGGCGGCCGCGCGTATCAAGATGGAAATCGACTCCAAGCCGGAGTCGATGGACAAGCTCGACCGCCGGCTCATCCAGTTGAAGATCGAGCGCGAGGCGGTGAAGAAGGAGAAGGACGAGGCGTCGATCCGCCGGCTCGGCCTGATCGAGGAAGAGATCGCCAAGCTGCAGAAGGAATACTCCGACCTCGAAGAAATCTGGAAGGCCGAGAAGGCGCAGGTTGTCGGCAGCGCGCACATCAAGGAAGAGATCGAGAAGGTGCGCGTGCAGATGGCCGACCTGCAGAGGAAGGGCCAGTTCGACAAGCTGGCCGAGCTGCAGTACGGCAAGCTGCCGCAGCTCGAAGCCCAGCTCAAGCAGGCCGAGAAAGGCAGCGGCGACGTGAAGCCGCAGAACAAGTTGCTGCGCACCGAAGTCGGCGCCGAGGAAATCGCCGAGGTGGTGTCGCGCGCGACCGGCATTCCGGTCAGCAAGATGATGCAGGGCGAGCGCGACAAGCTGCTGAAGATGGAAGACCGTCTGCACCAGCGCGTGATCGGTCAGGACGAGGCGGTGCGTCTGGTGTCCGACGCGATCCGTCGCTCGCGCGCCGGTCTCAGCGACGAGAACCGCCCCTACGGCAGCTTCCTCTTCCTCGGCCCGACCGGTGTCGGCAAGACCGAACTGTGCAAGACGCTGGCCGAATTCCTGTTCGATTCGGAAGAGCACCTGATCCGCATCGACATGAGTGAATTCATGGAGAAGCACTCGGTGAGCCGCCTGATCGGCGCCCCCCCGGGCTATGTCGGTTACGACGAAGGCGGCTATCTGACCGAGGCGGTGCGGCGCAAGCCCTACAGCGTCATCCTGTTCGACGAGGTCGAGAAGGCGCACCCGGACGTGTTCAACGTGCTGCTGCAGGTGCTGGACGACGGTCGCATGACCGACGGCCAGGGCCGCACGGTGGATTTCAAGAACACGGTCATCGTGATGACCTCCAACCTCGGCAGCCAGATGATCCAGCAGATGGCCGGCTCCGATTACGGCGTGGTGAAGCTGGCGGTGATGAGCGAGGTGAAGACCTTCTTCCGGCCGGAATTCATCAACCGGATCGACGAGGTGGTGGTGTTCCACGCGTTGGACGAACGCAATATCCAGAGCATCGCGAAGATACAGCTCGCCTATCTGGAAAAGCGTCTGGCCAAGCTGGACATGGGCCTGCAGGTGTCGGACGCGGCGCTGGCCGAACTCGGCAAGGCGGGCTTCGACCCGGTGTTCGGCGCACGGCCGCTGAAGCGCGCGATCCAGGAGCACATCGAGAACCCGCTGTCGAAGAAGATCCTCGACGGCAGCTTCGGGCCGAAGGACGTGATCGTGGTCGATGCCGACGCGGCGGGTCACTTCAGCTTCCACAAACCGAGCTGAGCGTGGGCGCTTGATGTATCCATGGGAGGGGCCTGCGGCCGCTCCCATGGAACCCAAGCGATATTCGCGGCGCAGGCGGCCGGGACAGCGGGAAGCGTATGCGGCGATAATCCGCTGTTACTTCCTGCAAGCCCTCACCCGTGACCACCGCTGTATCTCCCCGCCTGCTGCTCGCGCCGATGGAAGGCCTGCTCGACGCGCGGCTGCGCGCAGTCGTGACGCGGGCGGCGCACTACGACTGGTGCGTGACCGAGTTCGTGCGCGTCACCGACAGCGTGCTGCCGCCACGCAGTTACCAGCGGGTGGCGCCCGAACTGAAAACCGGCTCGCGCACCGCCAGCGGGGTGCCGGTGCGGGTGCAGTTGCTCGGTTCGGATCCGGCGCGGCTGGCCGACAACGCTGACCAGTTGGCGCGGCTGAATCCGGCGGGCATCGACCTCAACTTCGGCTGTCCGGCGCCCACCGTGAACCGCCATCGCGGCGGCGCGGTGCTGCTGGACGAGCCCGAACTGCTGTACGACATTGTCAGCGCGGTTGGTCGAGCCGTGGCCGGGCGCGTGCCTTTCACCGCGAAGATGCGCCTGGGCGTGCGCGACACCTCGCGCGCCATCGAGGCGGCGCAGGCGCTGGCCGAGGGCGGCGCGGAAATGATCGTCGTGCATGCGCGCACCAAGGTCGACGGCTACAAACCGCCGGCGCACTGGCCGTGGATCGCCCGCATCGCCGAGGCGGTGCGCGTGCCGGTGGTCGCCAACGGCGAAATCTGGTCGGTGGATGACTACCTGCGCTGCCGCAGCGAAAGCGGGCTGGCCGACGTGATGATGGGTCGCGGCGCGGTGGCCGATCCGCTGCTGGTCGAGCGCATCCGTGCCCGGCTGCGCGGCGACGAAGCCATCGACCCGGCGCTGGACTGGCCGCGCATCGCACCGCTGCTCGGTGACTACTGGCAGCGCGTGCTCGGCCATGTCGAGGCGCGTCACGCGGCGGGGCGGCTCAAGCAGTGGCTGAACCTGCTGCGCCGCGTCTACCCGCAGGCCGAACTGCTGTACCAGGCGATGCGCCCGGTACGCGACAACGTGCGCATCGGCGAACTGCTGGCGGCGCTGCCGCTTCAGGCCGGCACGTCGTCGGCCGGCGTGAGCGCCTCCGATGGCTGGGCCGCCGCGGCGGCCTGAACCCGCGTCAGGTACTCCGACAGCACCCGCTGTTCGATACGCAGCCGCTCTTCGACCCGGCACGGAAAGGCCGCCACCAGCTGCGCGCCCTTGTCGCTCGCCAGATCGATGAACACGCGCGGGCGCGCCGAGGGCAGGCGGCTCCAGTGCGCCGCCTCGAGGTCGAGCAGGCCGCGTTCGGCTTCATCGATCCACGGTGCGCACACTTCCAGCGCCGCCGCTTCGAGCAGCGCGCGCCTGTCCAGACAGGCGACCGGGTCGCCGACGAATACGCGCAGCGTCGTCAGCATGAAGTGTTCGTGCGGGGTGACCCGCAGCGTGCTGGTGATGACGGCACTGTGCTGCAGCAGCACGCGGCTGCCGTTGATCAAGTCGGCGTCGCCGCTGGCGTCGAGCAAGGTGCTGAGAAAGCGGATGTCGGCGACCCGGCCGCGCACGCTGCCGACTTCGACGAAATCGCCGACCTGGTAGGTGCGCGTCAGGAAAAGCACCGTACCGCCCATCGCCGAGATCAGGATGTCCTTGGATACGATGAGCGAAGCACCCGCTACAGCGGCCAGCGGCAGCGAGGACTGGTCGCCGCCCAGTGTCCAGGTCAGGCCGAGCAGCGCCAGGCAGACCAGCAGCGCGATATTGCGGATCGTGATCCACGCTTGTTTGCGCTGCGACGGGTCTTCGAAGCGCGCCGCGGCGACACGGCGGGCGGTGCGGGTGATAAGCACGGCCAGCGCGACAATGACCAGCGATACCAGCAGTTTGGTGAGCAGCGAGGGGTCGTACATCAGCGGAATCCGGACAGGCAGACCCGCCATTATCGCTGCGGCAGCAGAGCCGCAGCGTGCCGCTCACATCGAGTAACGCAGCGTGAACCAGACGCCGCGCGGCGCGCCCGGCGCGATGAAGTTTGTGCTGAGCCAGTCGCCCGAGTTGTGGTTGTAGCCATCGGGACCGATGGCTCCGAGGATGGAGGGCGAGAAGGGATTGCGGCCAAGGCGGCCGGCGGTGAAGTACTCGGTATCGAACAGGTTGTTGATCAGCAGGCCGGCGGTCAGCCCTTTGCCCAGCTTGTAGCTGGTCATGAAGTTGAACACGGCATAGCCGGGGACAGAGCCCGGGTTGCGCGTCGGTTGCCGTGTCGCACTGACGGTACCGGTCGAGGTCGTATAGAGCACCGTCCGGGCAACCCCCTGCCGGTGCTCGTTGTTCTCGTTGCCACGGACGTAACTGTCTGAGTGTGCGACGACGCTGAAGCCTATGGTCCAGTCGTCGGTCAGATCGTAGCTCACGCTCGCGTTGAGATTGTGCAGCGCGACGCCGGGCATGCGGCTGCCCGGACGCACGCGGATCACCTGGCCAATGCCATTTAGGTTGAAGGCGCTGCTGTTATCTTGGTTCATCATCAGGAAGTCGTCTTCGAAGGTCGCGTCAGTCATCGAGTAGTTGATACTGAATCCGAAGCGTTCCTTGCGCCCGGAAAGACCCGTTTCGACGCCGCGCCGCCGGGTGTTACCTATGGTGTCGAAGAAGCCCTGACCATTGCCGCGGGCGACGAAGTAGATGTCGTCCTTGAGGTCCGTCTGATAGAGCGCAACGTTCCATTGCGCGTTCTCACCCGCTGCGCCGCGCAGGCCGACCTCGTAGGACGTTGACCGGATCTGCGGGAGGAACGGGTCACCGGACAGCGTGGTGGGCAATGAGCAGGAGCGGTTCTCGAAGATGCTTTTCGGCCAGTAGTGCGCCGGATTGTTCGGGTCGCTGCCGACGAACACCGGCGTCTTGTCGAAGGCGCAGCCCAGTTCGATCACGCTGGGCGTGCGAGCGCCGCGCGACACGTTGCCATAGACGTTCAGCGTTTCGCGTGCCTGCCAGCTCATGCCGATGGACGGGTTGAACGACCGGTAGGTGAACTTTTCAGTCTCGGCCGGCTGCAGCTGTTTCGGATGCTTGATGCGCACCGGGACGTAGTTGCGCGGCGTGCTGCAGTCCTCGTCCGAGGTGCAGGTGTCGAATTCGTCCGGATTCGAACGCACGTCGCCGATCTGGAAGGCGCCGAAACCGTAGCGGGTGGCGATGACGTTCTTGCCGTCGGTATGGTTGTAGCGACCGGACGCGGTGATGTGCAGGGTATCGACCGGGCTCCAGGTTTCGCTGAAGTACAGGCTCTTTGTGGTGCTCGTGCCGCCGAAATCGTTGTTTGAAATCGGAGCGTCGGCGTCGCCGAACTGGGGGTGTGCCAGATCGGGTGCCAGGAAGGCGTGGCGGTCTGCCGTCAGGAAGCCCAGTTGTTGCGTATTGAGATAGGTGGCGCGCGCTGCGTCAATCGACGCGCCCACCATCACCTTGTGGTGATCGAGACTCCAGTTCAGCTGCATTGAACCGCCACTTACGATCTGGTCGATGCGGTTGTCGGTGATGACAGCCGTGGGCGTTCCTTCGACCCAGCCCGGCTGGCCGAGTGCAAAACCGTCGATCAGCCGCGGCCAGCGATTCGGATCGCTTTCATCGATGACGTTGTAAGGGCCAGGGAAGTCCACGGCCTGGTTCGGATCGCTGCGACAGGTGTCGTTGTTGACCGGTGCAAGGTAGAGCACGAAATTCTGGTAGATGTCGCCGTTGATTTCTTCGCTGTAGAAAGCCTCACCTCCGAGGAAAAGCAGGTTCTGGCCCGGGAAGCCATTGGACGCGCCAAGCGGGCCGTTGGGCGAAAACGTGTAGACGCCCACGTCGTAGGCACTTTCCAGGGCACCATCTCCATCGAAATCGATCAGTCCGCCGCTGGGTTCAGTCTTCGGTACATAGCCGCGATTGTAGAAAAACACCTCGAACGCGTTCTTGCTGGAGTCCATGTATTCCTTCAGCGCCGTCACGAAGAACTCGGGCAGCGGCAGGTTCTTCTGTGCCGCGTACTTTCCATCAAGATCGACCACGCCATTGTTGTTCAACCACTCATTGAAGATGTCGGAGGTGTAGATGTTCTCGCCCGCCGTACGGTTGATCGGTATGACGATGTAGTCCGGAACACCGTGCTGGTTCGTGCTCCGCATCAGGCAGGTGTGGCCTTCACCGGCGGCAGGCAGGCGTTTCGCAGCGCGCAGTTCGTCGTAGTCGGTGAATACGTCGGCGCCGATCTGATGACGGCGGCTGTTGCGGCGATAGGCCTGCCCGGTGACGGAAAAGCTGTCGCTGACCTGGAAGGCGCCGGACAGCTGGAACTGGGTCAGCGTGTTGGTCGTAGTGTCTGGCGAGCTGTAGATACTGCTGCGGTCCTGCGCATACATCTCGGTGGGCAGCAGACCGTTGCCCACCAGTTCGGTGCGTACGAGCAGGGTGCTCAGGTTCAGGTCCAGCCGCTCGCCCCGCCAGCTCGCCTTGCCGAAAGCCTGGTTTACCTTGCTCGGCGAATCGGTGCGCCAGCCATCCTCGACGAAGAAGTTGCCCGCGCCGAACAGCGCGACGCTGCCATTGTTCCAGCCGCCTTCGACCTGGAGCTGGTTGCGGCCGTAGGAGCCGGACAACAGCTCGGCGTCGAAGCCCGCGTGATTGAAGCCGTCCTTGGTTTTCACGGTGAAGGCGCCGCCCAGGGTGTTCAGTCCGAAGATCGGATTGGAGCCCGGAAAGACATCGACACCTGCGAGCGCATTCATCGGAATCATGTCCCAGTTCACGACGTCGCCGAACGGCTCGTTCACGCGTATGCCGTCGAAGAACACGGACAGTCCCTGCGGCGTGCCGATCTGCGGACCGGCGGTGAAGCCGCGGTACTGCACGTCCATCTGGAACGGATTGCCCTGATAGTCGTTAACGGTGACTGACTGCAGCTTGCGGTTGAGCAGGTCGCTCATGCTGAGCGAATGGGCCTGACGGATCTCCTCGGCGGTGATGCTCTGCACATTCCCCGGAATCTCCTCCCGCGTCAGGCCCAGCCCGGGCAGCGGGCCGATCTCGTGAAAGCGCTTGGCGCGCACCTTGATCTCTTCGAGCAGCACGGGTGCCGAATCGCTGCCCAGTGCCGGCAGCGCGTCGCTCTTCGCCGGCCTCGGTGCCGCCCGGTCGAGGAAGTAGCCGCCGCGGCCGTCACTGACGACTTCCAGGCCGCTGCCCTCGAGCAGGATGCGGAAGCCTTCCGTCAGACTGTGCTGCCCTTTGAGCGGCCGGCTGTCCAGCCCCTCCGTGAGCTTGGGGTCGAACGACAGCGTGATGCCGCTCTGACCGGCGAAGCGCGACAGCGCGCGCCCGAGCGGGCCGGCCGGCAGGTCGTAGCCGCGGATCTGCGTATTGGCGGCGGTCTGGGCGCGCGCGTCGGGTGCGGAATTTAGCGCGCTCACCATCAGGCCGAGTGCGACGGCCGTCCGCGTCCTTCTGTTCCGGGTCATGCTGCCTCTCCTCGATGACGCTCTCCTGCAGGACAGGTCAATCGAGCACAGCAAAAGGTGACAGCCCGGACGAAATCTCTCAGCCTGCCGCTTGGATGAGACCCCAATAGCGGGTGCGCCAGACGATGCGCAGCGGACGCGTGCGCTGCAGGCTGTCGAGGATGCGGTCGGGGTCGTCGAGCTGGAAGGCGCCGGAAATCGCCATGTCGGCGACGGCCGGATCGCAGCGCAGCACCCCGCTGCGGTAACGCGACAGGAGGTCGATGAATTGCCGCAGCGGCATGTGGTCGGCGTACAGAGTGCCCTCCAGCCAGGCGAGGGCGTTGTCGTCCAGCGGTCGCGGTGGCGACGCCCTGTCGTGCCCGAAGAAGGTCTCGCTGCCGCTCTCGATGATCAGTGCGTGGCCCGGCGCATCCGCCGGCCGGACCTCGACCGCACCCTCGCTGACGCCGAGATAGGTGGTCTGCGCGTCCCGTCGCACCGTAAAACGCGTGCCCAATGCGCGCATCCGCCCATGTTCGACGTCGACGACGAGGGGGCGGTGGCTGCTGTCCGGGGCGGTTTCGACATGGATCTCTCCTCTCTGCAGCAGGAGGCGTCTTTCCCGTGTGTCGAAACGGACGTCGACCGCGCTGTCGGTGTTCAGATGCAGGGTGCTGCCGTCCGCCAGTGCGACTGTGCGGCGTTCTCCGACGGCGGTGCGGTGGTCTGCCAGCCACCCTTCCCACGGCAGGAACTGCCAGGACAGCGTGGCCACCGACCCGGATGCGAGAGCGACCGAGAGCGCTTTCAGCACCATGCGGCGGTCGTCACCGAGCACATGCATGCCGAGCTTCGGTGGGATGCCGCTCAATGCGCGCTGGAGTTTTTCGGCACGCTGCCAAGCCGCCGCGTGCAGGGCGCTGCGCGCACGCCAACTGTCCAGGGCCTGCTGTTCTTCGGGGCTCAGCGGACCTTCCTGCATGCGCAGCAGCCACTCGGCGGCTTCGCGCAGCACCGCGCCATCCGGCCGCTCGATTGGAGTAGGGTAGGGCGCCATCGCATCAATCGATGTGTTCGAGGCAGTGGATCATCGCCTGGGCCATGTAGCGCTTGATGGTGCGTTCGCTGCTGCCGAAGCGGGCGGCAATGTCGGCATAGGTCAGGCCCTCGAGTTGCGACAGCAGGAAGGCCTCGCGTACGCGGCCGGGTAGACGCGCCAGCAGGTCGTCGATCTGCTGCAGCGTCTGCAGTAGCACAGTCCGTTCCTCAGGGCTGATGGCAAAGGCTTCGGGCAAGTGAGCCAGCGCTTCGACATAGGCCTTCTCGAGCGACTGACGGCGCCGGAGGTTGATGAGGATGCGACGGGCAATGGTGGCCAGGTAAGCGCGCGGCTCGACGATGCGCTCCAGCGGATGTGACGGCGTAGTTGTCCATACGCTGACGAAGGTGTCCTGGGCGAGGTCGGCGGCATCGATGCGCGAGTTCATGCGACGTGCCAGCCAGCCTATCAGCCAGGGCTGGTGATCCAGATAGAAGGACGTGAACCCGGTGTCGTCGGCAGTCTTCTGCATGGCAAGGCGGGGGGCAGTGTCGGAAAGCGCCTGACGAACCCGGTCTCACCGTGCCGTCAGGCAGTTGCTGGCGGCCAAATGTCCCGGTTGTGGGCCTGTGCGAAAAGGGACATCTTCCCGACCCTATGCCCGACCACGCCAGCCCGGCTGCGCGCCGGGCGATCCGCCCATGGTCCGCCTATTGCCGCCGACCGAGGTGATCGACCATGTTGATGAGGGTGCGCATCTGCGGCGCTTCCCGCGTCGCGTAGCCGTAGAGGTCGCCCGGCGCGGTGTAGCCCCACCAGTCCCAGCAGCCCATCGGGTTGCCGACGCTGTCCCACAGTCCGCGCTCGAACGGTTCGATCGCGCCGACGCGCGGGAACAGCAGCACCAGCTTCAACGGACCGGCCCAGCGCACGTAGCCGGCGCCCTCGGTGAAGGCGCGGTAGGACGCGTCACTCATGCCTTGCTTGCAGCCGTGCAGTGCGACGTGGATCTGGCAGCTTTCGCTGCCGCAGCGCTGGGGCACATAGACGCGTGCCTCCTCCGCGAGGCCCAGCGCGCGACGCCGGGTCTGCGCATCGCCCGGGCCGGCCGGTACGAAGTCGGCCTGCTTGAGCACGTACCAGCGGCCGTTGCCGGCATTCGGCCGCGCGTCGGGCTGACGATGCAGATGGCGCAGCAGCTCGCCGGCGGCATCGAAATCGCAGCCGCTGACAAAGTCCTCGTCACGGGTGTCGCAGCTGCCCTGGGCCGGGTCGCTGGTCGGCATGGTGTGTGGCGTCGAGCGCGGCTCGCCCCGTTTTGGCGCGGCACCGAAGGCGCGGAAGTAGGTGTGCTGGGCGGCTGATGCCTTGGCGCCGACCACCCGATCATCCTGGCCGCGGTACTCCCATATCTGCTGCGAGGCGATGCCGTCGATCGGGTCGATCCGCCGCTGTCGCGCCAGCTTGCGCGTATCGCTCACCAGATCGTCCACGTCGATGTCGCGTTCGCCGGAACTGAACAGTGACAGCCCGAACAAGGGGCCGAACAGCTCGCGCAGCCGGTCGCGGCCGAGCACCAGGCAGTCATTGGTGGCCCGCGTAACGAAGCCCTGGGCGCACAGATAGGGCGGCCCCGACACGATGCCGATGCCGCGTACCCGCGACGAATGCGCTACGCCCAGCTGGACCGCCATGGCGGCGCCGGACGACAGGCCGGACACCGTGAAGTCGGTACGTTCGATCCGCTCGAGCACCGGCGGCGCCTCGCCGAACGCGATGCGAGGAACAAGAACAGCGACGGCCAGCGTGAGGAGGACGAGGCGGCGCAGACCGGGCAGGAGCATGAGGGTCGTCCGGGAATGTCGATGACGATTCAGTATGCGCACGCGCATGCTGCAATGCAACAGCGCGGCTGCGGCCGCAGAACGAAGTCAGGACGAACGGTAACGGCGATACTGTCCGCGCCCGGCGCGCTTGGCGTCGTACATCGCCTCGTCGGCGCAGTCGATCAGGGCGGCCGAGTTGTCGGCGTCGTCCGGGTAGAGCGCGATGCCGATACTGGCCCCAATGTGCAGCGTGTGGCCACTCACCTCGAACGCGCTGCCGAGCGCACCGACAATGCGTGCAGCAAGCTGGGTGCAGGGCTGCGGCTCGTTGTCCAGCAGCGGCATCAGCACGACGAATTCGTCGCCGCCCAGACGCGCAACGGTGTCCTCGCCGCGCAGCTCATGCTGCAGCCGGTCGGCCACCTGTTTCAGCAGCAGGTCGCCGACGGCATGCCCGTGTTCGTCGTTAACCTCCTTGAAGCGATCGAGATCGACGAACAGCAGGCCGACGCGCGCCATGCGCCGCTGCGCCTGCTTGAGCGCTTGCGCCAGACGTTCGAGCAGCAGCGCGCGGTTGGGCAGACCGGTCAGCGCGTCGTGACTGGCGCGACGCATCAATGCTTCGTCGGCCAGTCGTTTCTCGGTGACATCGACGAAGAAGCCGGCCAGACAGCGGCGGTCATCGATATCGATCAGGTTGTGCGTGATGTCGGCATGGAAGAGCACGCCGTCCTTGCGGCGCATCAGCGCGCCTTCGAGACGACCGCTCTCGATGCCGGCGCAGCGCGCGAACTGCTCCACGTTGGCGGGATACAGTTCCGGAGGCTGCAGATCGCGCCACTCAAGCGTGCGCATCTCGTCTCTTGAGTAGCCCAGCATGGCGCACAGCGCTGGATTGGCGTCGACACAGCGACGGGTTGCCACGTCGACGATCAGGATGCCCTCGGCCGAGGTGGCGAACAGGATTTCCGAGCGACGCAGCGACTCGCGCAGCCGACGCGCCGCCTCCGCGGCACGCAGCACGAAACGGATGCGATGCGGCAGCAGGGTCCAGCTGATCGGCTTTGTCAGGAAGTCGCTCGCGCCGACTGCGAAGGCGCGTTGCACCGATGCGGCATCGTCACTCGCCGTCATGATGATGATGGGGCAGGTGTCCTCGCCGCCCAGTTCGCGCATGCGGGCGCAGGTTTCGTAGCCGTCGGCACCCGGCATGTGCACGTCCAGCAGTGCCAGATCGGGTGGCGCCTGGCGGAATGCCTCGATCGCGGCGAGGCCGTCGGCCACGGCGTGCATCCTCATGCCGCGCGTGGACAGCACCTTGTTCACCATCAGCGGAATGATGGGATCGTCGTCGGCAACAAGGATGAGCGGCGACTCGTCGTCCGTCCTCTCGAGGTCAATGTCGGGGTTGTGTTGCTCGCCGTGCATTCCGGGCGCTCTCCGATATCTGTTCCAGGGTCTGGAATAAGCCCGCACTCTGACCGGGCTGCACGCGCGTGCGGCGCGTCGGCGGCTGGCTTCATCGCCGCCGGCATAATCCGCTACAGGGTGGATATTCGGCCGGAAGGCCGGACGGCGCAACCGCGCGAGCGCTCCGGATGATGCGAAGTGCACATCGGAAAGGGTTCCGGGCGGCCGTCCCGGACGGGTAGCGCGAGGGAAGACGTCTGACGCCGGTCGCGGAGAAGAACCCCGTCAACGCGTCCCGATCACGCTGCGATCAGGCAGGAAAAAGGGCCCGGTGTGCCGTTACCCGAAAATTGACCGTCGGATAAGGCATAAGTTGTCCTCTTTTCAAGCAGTTACGGCCCGATCCTTACATCGAGAAAAGCATATCTTGGCCTATCGGTAGAAAATAAAGCAAAACGTGACCAAAATATTTATCATGTAAAAACAATATGTTAGGCTGATCTAGGTGCGACCACTTCTAGTAACCAAGTGGCCGCTTGGGTTCAGGTGCGTCGAGAATGGAATCGGAGACGAGCACAAGCGGGTCCAGCCAATCAGCCTTGGCGCGCACCCAAGCCAGCCAATCCTCGAGTTCTCCGGTGATCTGCCCAAATGCTCTCGCACGCTGTTCCGCGACCTCAGCATACGCACGCAACCTCGCTGCCTGCTCCCAATTCGACACCTGTGTCTCGAGTTGCTCAAAGCGCCGTATCTCATTGGCACGGCGCGTAGTCAGAAATTCGTATTGGTCTACCGCGCGACGATGCGCCGCCTTCCGGCGCTCTTCTTCCTGCTCTTTGGCGTGGGTCTCCTGTGCCAGAGTCACAATGCCGCCGGCTACTTCACCCAAACGCCGTTCGAGCTGCGTTTTTGGCGTGTCTTTCCATGACTTGGACGGCCAGCGACCAACCTGGATGGTCAAGATCCCGGTTGGTCTGAAGTCATACCGCGGGATTTGCGGATAGCTCATCGAGCTGTCTAGTCGGGAGCGATTCCAGTATCGCTTCTGCGCCCGCTCTTCGGCCGGCGTGACCACGTGCTGAGTTCTCGGCACGTGTTCAGTCAAAGAAAACTCCATCGTCGTGCCTGTTTCAAGCCACTTGATCCGGGTTACACGATTCTCCACATCGATTTCAAATGCGAATCCGTGCTTGACCAGTACTTTGACCAGCGAATCTGTAATGGCAAGTGCCCGGTCGAGCGCCCCTTTCGTCACCGACAGATTCAGCACTTCATTCGGGGCGGAACGCAGCGGAGAGCTTTCTGTCCAGCCGTGGCGTTTGCGCAGCCGCCGGGATGCGGCAAGGACGAGAGGATGTGGGGCCGACGCGGCCTCAGGTAGAGGCACGAGGGCAGTCTCTTTGCGCACCCGTGTGGCCCTTTTGCGGGTTGCCTCTCTTCCGGCCAGTTGTTCCGTCGGCAGCTTGACCAGCCTGGTTGGCACTGACCAAGGTACTTTCAGTTCGGGAAGCGGCACCCGTCGCATGATTCTTCCGGCTTTGACCTTGGCCCAATAACCCCGGCTGGGAAGCGGAATCGCGAGTGACCTGCATATTTTCGCGAGTCCGACATCAGAGAGGCCGTAGCGTGGGGCAACCACCACCACGGGCTCGGTCCATACTTCGTTGTAGAGCGTCTCCCGGTCAACCGACTTCTCGGTCTTCTGCATCACCGTTTCCAGTCATATTTGGTTGCGGCCAGCAAGGCACACCTGAATCGCTCCAGTTTTCTAGACACCCACTTGCCTCAGAATTAGGCTTCACGGAGGTGTCGATGGAAACGAAGTAGTCGGTAGGTTCCTGCAGGCAAAGGGGGCGTCGCGTTTGTCGCCGGAACTAGGCATATGCGCCCGTGACGTTGTGCGAGAGCAATTCGGACAAGAGCTGCAGTCCTGTGGAAGTACGGAGAAACTCCAATGCCAGTCTGCCGCCGAGCGCAGGCTGAGGTGCCATGAGCCAGTTGCCTGTCCAAGTTGCTGCATCAAAGTTCGAAGGATCGCCGCACTCTTCCACCATCTTTTGTACCTGGCCAACTATGCGCTGAAGGCCCAGCACACGTTCGCCCTGATCCGCGGGCAGAGCGTCCCTGTTCTTAGCTTTGCGGCGGAGCGTCGATGGAGGCACGCCCAGAGCACGTGACAGGTTAACAATAGGCAAGCCGAGCAAGGCAGCCAGTTCTTCGAGTTCCATGGCGGGAACCCCTCGGCGAATGGCGGCTTCACGCTCTCCCAAACTCGCCGAATTCAGCTCCTGAAAACGCCGGATCGCCTGCTGTCTGGTCATCGAACCTGACGTACTGCGCGCCATCATGTTTTCTCCCAACAAAACACTTCTCGCCGTACCCGGGCTGCTTCCAACCGACCTGCCGTACCTTGAGCGAAGCCCTCTTCGCGCCGTCCGCCGTTGCTCCGCATCGTCGATCTCACTGACATAGACGCGCGAGCTTATCTCGCAACTCATCTTGCGCAGATGCCGCGCCAAGCCCAAGTAGCGAGTCGGTAAGGACCAAGTTTGAGCGTTGCTCATCCGACCAGCCATGACTATCGTCATCGATTGCCAACCAACGCTCGTGCCGGTGTCGAACGACGCTCAGCTGAATCTGCTCATACCTCGTAAGCCTTTCCCATCCGCGCGGCGCGGTCTGATGCCATGTGGCGCCGACAACCCGGCGCTGTAGTGACTCTGGCAAGTACGCTCCAGCGACTTCGAATCCAAGAATCCGTACCCAACTGGTGGAAAGAACGATCTGCAGCGAGGGATAAGGCGCAATAAGCTCGTCAAGGACTTCCGACCACTCAAACAAACTGAAACCGTCCATACGCAGAACGATGCGCTCGCCGACTCGAAAGACTTCGTCGGGGTGTAGTACTCCGTCAAAGTCAAGAAACAGCGTAGGGAGCTTTGGTTCTCGCTGCCTAATACTAGTGACCACTGTTATGCACTCCCCATTCGCCATTTCGATGGAGAGTATGCGTCAGGGCCAAGGCCGCGTGGCGGACGGTGGAGGATTGCGGCTTGATGGAGTGCCGGTGCAGCGCGCGTCTGTTGGGGTCGACCAAACGGAGGCTACCGGCCGAAATCGTGGCCCGAGGGAGCAAAGCAGGTCGGCGAGCTCGTCGGCTGAATCCAATTCACCCTACAACGCCGGCGTCGAGTGACATTACATACCTGATAACGTCGTCAACACGTCCTTTCGCCACAAGACGCTCAGCAGTCTCTTGACCGAATGGCACCAAAGGCTCATTGCGGAACCAGAAGACCGTCCGCTCGATGTCGCCGTTCAGGTCGCTGGCAGCGTGCAACACACGCAGGGTGCCACGTATGAAGCACTGCGCGCCCTCCCAAGCTGACACCGGACCTGCGGCGCTGCCAGGAACTTTGGCCAAGTCGGCGAGCAACTCGGTATCAATGCCCAGGATCTCGCAGAATCGAGTCGAAGACAGCACCGCCGAGCCTGCCTCCCTGTCTCGTAGGTAGTCCAGGAGGTCTTCGAAGTCGCGGATCGATGCGAATGCGTTATTTGCCATATGGTGCATCGTAGCTCCCCTGACACGAAAAGCTTGATTGGCAGAATCCTAGCGCGCCTCCATTTCCCTCGGACGGATTTTACAGTCGGTTTGCACTGGCCGCGAATCTAGGCAAGAGTCGTGAATCAAGCCGGCTTGTCGGCCCTGGAGAGGGCGAGAGGCAGGCGTTATTCTTCGCTAAGTGAAGCAGTCTCTATACTCCGTGTTCCCGGCTGAAGAACCGGCGGGCATTGCCACTTAGAAACGCCTGCCTGGCCGCGTCGTCATCCAGGCCGTCGAGTGCCCGTTCTACCGCGCCGAGATAGTCCTTCCAGCCCGGTACCTGGCTGAGCATGAGCCAGTCAGTGCCGAACATGAGCTTGTCGGCCATGCGGCAGGGAGCGGGCGACTTCGCCGACAGCAGCGCTACCAGCCGCTCGGCGGCCGCACCACCCTGCAGCAGTCCGTCCCAGTATCCGGTGTCGCCATACAGGTCGAGCGTGCCATCGCACTGCTCGGCCAGATCGACGAAGTCGCGCGCCCATGCGATGCCCGTTTCGCCCGCAAAATGGCCGGCGTTCACGCGCAACGAAGCAGACCGCGAGGCGCCGGGTCTTGCGGCCAGCGCGTCACGCAAGCTCTTCCAGCCGTCGGGGCCGGGAAGATCGTCGTGCGCGGCGTCGCGGCCCATGGAGCGATTGGCATGCGCCATCACCGGAATGCCTTCGTCCACGCAGGTTTCGAAGAATCTCAGCAGATTCCGGTCGAGTTCCTGCAGATCGGGCCGGCGCTCGGTCGAATCGAGCGGCCCGGCGGCGTTGCCGTAAGGCAGAAAGCCCATCGGTGGGTAGAGCTTGGCGCCGACGAAGCCGTGATGCTTCACGGCGGTGCGCACCAGCGCAAGCGATGCACCGTCCTCCTTGATATCCACCCAGGGGTTGTAGGGCGCCAGCGGCTGCATGAAGCCGCCCGACAGGCGGCTCAGCTCCGCGTGCAGAATGATCTGGTCGTGCACATGCGTCGACACGTCCGGGCAGTCCAGCCAGTAATTGAAATCGACCAGCGCCGCATAGCAACCCGCAAGCTGCACCCCACCGTTGTGTGCGCCATATACCCGCATATAGGCACTCAGGTTCTGGTAACGGGGCGAGGTCATGAAGCCGGCAAACTCGATCACGCTGCGCAGTGACAAAGCGCGCATGCGTGCCCTCGCCTCCACCCGGTCGTCGAGCGCACCTGGATCTGTGGGCTCGGGCGACTCCCGGATCACCCGGGTGAGCGTTGCTTCGCTGAAGCGGTCGATACCCACGCCTGTCCTTCGCCCGCTGCGTTCCGCCTCGCGCGCCAGCGAATCGAACAGCGCGATGGCCTCCGGCGCGCGACGTCTGGTTTCGCGATAGAGTGCCTTGCCCACTTCTTCTGCGCGGTCAGATGCCTCCGCATCCAGCCGTGCGGTGGCCTCAGCGGGCGCCATGCCGGCGAAGCGCAGCCTCATTTCCTGCAGGTCGCGCCACTCCTCGGCCGCCGATGGCGCCATGTCCTGCGCGGCTGCCTCGATAGCCGGTGCCAGCACTGCCAGCAGCAACTGGATGTAGCTGGGCATGTCGTGCCCGACCGACTTCTGCAGGAATGCGCGCACCGGTACGTCCCGCGCATTGAAAAAATGCGCATGAACGTCGAGACAGGGCAGGACCGTTGTGCGGGCTCTGGCCAGCTCAGGCCGCAGCAGGAAGGGCACGTTATCCCGTGTCGAGGCGCGCCCGGTGAGGTCGGGCAAGGTCCGCGCCGCCGGCCCGCAGCAGCCGGCCAGCGCCAACGCCGTTGTGCTGCCCAGTGCTTTCAATGCTTGTCGACGCGAAGTGTTCATGCTGTCCGTCGCCTCAATTCTCGTCGTTTCGGCTGCCGTCGACCTGCATAGATCAGCCGGCCCAAACTTAATCGCAGGGCCGTGCGCGGATCAGTGATTCCCGAATTAAGCTGCGCGCAGCGTCGCGAAACGCGTGCAGCGCGTGCCATGTCACGGGGTCGTTATTGAAAGGCTGGACGATGCGCTCGACCCTGTCCACCGCATCGCGGCACGCGTCGGAGTTGCCGGATTCCTGACTCAGCGAATAGGCGAGTATCCCCCATGCGGCCGCCCACTCATAATGCAGGCTGTGCCACTTCAGCGGATCGTGGGCAAAGGGCTGGACAATCCGCTCGACCGTATTCACCGCATCGCGGCAGACGTTAAGCTTGGCGGGTCCCTGGCACAGCGCATAGGCGAGGTGTCGCCAGGCAGCGGCACGTTTCTGATGCAGTTCGTGCCACTTGAGCGGATCGTGGGCAAAGGGCTGGACAATCCGCTCGACCGTATTCACCGCATCGCGGCAGGCGTCGGATTTACCAGGTTCCTGGCCCAGCGAATGGACGAGATATCCCCAGGCGGCTGCCCAGTCAGCGTGAATGCTGTGCCACTTGAGCGGATCGTTAGTGAACGGCTGGACGATGCGCTCGACTGTATCCACCGCATCGCGGCAGGCGTCGAACTTACCGGGTTCCTGGCACAGCGCATGGGCGAGGCATCCCCAAGTGGCTGCCCGTACCTGATGCAGGCTGTGCCAATTGAGCGGGTCGTCAGTGAAGGGCTGGACGATGCGCTCCACCGTATTCACGGCATCGCGGCAGGCGTCGGACTTACCGGGTTCCTGGCACAGCGCATGGGCGAGATCTCGCCAGGCTTTGGCCCACTCCAACTGCAGGCGATTCCACTTGAGCGGATCGTGAGCGAAGGGCTGGACCATGCGCTCGACCTTATTCACCGCATTGCGGCAGGCTTCGGACTCTCCCGATTTATTGCTCAGCGCACGGGCGAGTTCTCGCCAAGCGGACGCCCATTTGTGATGCAGGCTGTGCCACTTAAGCGGATCGTGGGCAAAGGGCTGGACGATGCGCTCGACCTTATTCACAGCATCGCGGCAGGCGTCATGCCTGCCCGGTTCGCCGGCCAGCGCATGAGCGAAATATCGCCAGGCGGTCGCCCACGCCTCATGCAGGCCGTGCCACTTGAGCGGATCGTGAGCGAAGGGCTGTACGATGCGCTCGACCGTTTCTACGGCGTGGCGGCAGGCGTTGGACTGATCTGCTTCCTGTGACAGCGCATAGGCGAGCTGTCGCCAGGCTTCCGCCCACTCGTAATGCAGGCGGTGCCACTTGAGCGGATCGTGAGCGAAGGGCCGGACGATGCGCTCGACCGTTTCTACGGCGTGGCGGCAGGCGTCGGACTGACCGGGTTCGTTGCATAGCGCATAGGCGAGGTGTTGCCAGGCTCCCGCCCACTGCGCATGCAGGCGGTGCCACTTGAGCGGATCGTGAGCGAAGGGCTGGACGATGCGCTCGACCGTTTCTACGGCGTGGCGGCAGGCGTTGGACTGATCTGCTTCCTGTGACAGCGCATAGGCGAGCTGTCGCCAGGCTTCCGCCCACTCGTAATGCAGGCGGTGCCACTTGAGCGGATCGTGAGCGAAGGGCTGGACGATGCGCTCGATTTGCCGAACCTCATCCTTCAGCACATCGATCGAGCACTTCGCACCGCTATAGGAAACTTGTCGTCGGATATCCGCATTGAGCACCATGACCGACCAGAGCTCAATTTCGCTCCCGCTCCAGGCCGGTGGCGCAGGCAAGACCGGGTAGTGCACTGCGGGCGCAGTGTCTGTGATCGGCGTCGCCTCATCTTGCACCTCGAGCAGTGCTGCCCAGCAGTGCAAGGTGCCGTCGTTGCATCCTACTCCGGGTTCGCTTGCCAAAGCGCGCGCAAGGCTGCGCCGGACCTGCCGGCCACGAAAGTTGCGCAGCGAGGGGTAGAACGTCCGGAGCAGTTGATCCGAATTGTCGCGGCGCGCGAGTATCTGTGCCAGCGCATCCGCCCAACGGGTGATCCAGGCGGCAGGTGAGTCATCATTCACGTCAGGCGAGAACTCGACCCAGCGCGCCAACCACTCCACTTCGTGCTCAACTGCGTGGTCCGACGCCAGCAGCCTGCGGGTGCCGATGCCGAAGCGCAATTCGCCCAGCGACGAGGGATCAGCACCCGCGACGGAATGTTCAAGTCTTTCGAGCGTCTGCAGCGCCGTGTCCAGTTGCGCGTCGGCAAGGCCGGCAAGGGCCTGTGCGGCACGGGGCAGCATGTCCGGCATGTGATCGAGCGCGGCGCTTGCGTAGGCCTGCCAGCGGACGAACGCCCAGTCGGGATCGTCTGCGCGACGACTATCTACCCAGCTGGTGCGCTCTTCGCCCAGCCATTTGGCGCGGACGAGCCACTTCAGGGTTTGACCTGGGGCGGTCTGCAGCGCTGCCGCCACGATCGTTTCCATGAATGCGCCCGGGTTGTCGCGGAAATCCGTGTCTCGAACCAGTTGCGCGTAGTACTTGCCGAGCGGGCGCGGACTGACCGGGGCGATCCGATGATTGTCGTTCCAGTCGCCGAAGCGTGGAAGATCCCGCGAAATCTGCAGAGTGAACTTCGTGTTGGCTTCCGTCGTCGCCAGACCGCCAGCCAAGGTTGCCGCGGCCACCGCATACGGCAGCTTGTCGTGGAAGTCGTGGTGGGAGTCGTACAACTCCTTCACTCGGTGCCAGATGAGCCGAAACACGCGCGTACCGTCTGTCGATTGGGCGTCGCTGAAGTGCTCGAACAGCTTGCGCTCTGCCTCCGTAGGTTCGGTCTCCAGCAGGTCGGCGACGCTGCGCGAAGGATTGCGGTCCAACCACAACACCGCGAGGGCGAGCAGCAGAGGCGCGCCGTCGTACGCATCGATCAGGCGCTGGAGGTCTTCCCGCTTGTAGAGGGCGCGAATATCGGTACTGCGCGTTTTTTCAAGCAGCATGCGGCCAACTAGTCCACGCGAAGGCACCGGCCGCCAGAATTCGGCAGAGGCCTGGCGGAACTGCGCTTGGTCGAAACGGGCTTCGGGCAGCCTGAACAAGGTGAAGGGCTTTCGGTGCGCCACCTTCTGGCCGTAGCACCAATCCGTTACGAGCGGCGGCGCCGGCGGCGACACCGGCAGATCGGCCGGAATGAACTGATCGACAACGATCAGGCGAACCGGGAAGGCGAAGTGGTTGCGCGTGGACACAAGGGCATCGACCACCTTGCCGCACACCCCATGCCCGGGATCGTCCAGCACCAGCAGCGAGGGGGCGCGCGGCCTCCAGTTTTTCAAGGCGCTGAGGGCCGCGATGTCGCTTCGCAGCATGCCGGCGTCCCAAGGGTCGCTTGTTTCGGCTCGTCCCGGATTGACGCGATGCCACCAATAGCGCAGTGCAGCCCGCAGGCGCCGTACTCTCTCCGGAAAGCCGCATCCGTCGGGCGGATCGCCCAGCGTGCCTCGTTGCGACAGTGCACGCGCCAACTCCCGCACGAGTTGCGACTTGCCACAACCGTTTGGCCCCAGCAGCGCGGCGACGGCAAAGGGCTCGAACGGAGCATTTTCCGGATCTAGGCCATGATCGGGCTCGGACAGCAGCCAGTGCAACGGCAGCGCCTGCAAGCGACTATCGTCTCTTGTCCAGGCGAGCAGTTCGTCGTAGATGCGTTTTGCCTCGGGCGACGGCACCCATGTCAGAATTCCGGTCGCGCGGCGTATCGGCTCCATGACCTGCAGGTCAAAGGGCGCGAACAACCAGGCATCGATCCTGCGGGCAAGCTTCCGGTGGATCAGAAGCCCAAGCGGCAGGGTCGCCGCGATCAACCCGCCAGGGCTATTCAAGCGTTCCGGCAGAACTGTCTCGAAAAGCTTGATGCCACGCACGGCACCGTATGCATCGGCCAGCCAGCCACCATCGCTCTGAAACAGACCGAGCACGAGGTTCAGGTCATAAACGACGAGCGCAGCGGGAAGGAAGGCGATCAGCAGCCGTCGCACGAAAGCGAGCAGGGTGTTGTCGCCGTAGTAGCGGAAAGGCGGGCGATCGGTCATTTCGGTTATGGCTTTCGTCGCAGGTACGCCTTGGTATCGCGTTGGAATCTTACGGGATGCGCTATGCGTGATTCGGCTGGACCGAGAAATCCATTTCTTCAGTGGTCTTTTGCAGCGACTCCGCGGCGACCTTCCGTCTGTTCGCCGGCAACTCGTTCAACACGAGCAGCGTGCTGCGGCGAGAGCGCCGCTTGGCTCCGTGCTCGGTTGGAAGTTCAATCCTCTGCCTGCACCGGCGGCGCATCGCGCCGCATCTTTTCCAGCGATTCGTGCATGCCTTGCAGCTCAGCCAGAACCTCGCTTGCATCCTCGATGCCGATCAGCCGGAAGGACGGTGGAAAAGTTTGCCCTATCGAGGTCTGACGAGTGTCGTCGGCGTCGTGCAGGGCCATGACCGTACCGCTGCCCGAGAGAAGCAGGGCAATGGTCAGAAAAGGGGCCAGGTTGTGCGAGCGGCGCCAGCGGCGCAGTAGGCTGAACGAAGGCGACAGCAGCGCGAGGCCCAGGCCGAGCGACCAGAGCGAGATGGTCGCAGCGTCATTCAGGTTGAGAGGAGGAAGACCAAGAGCAAAACTGGCCATCGAATAGCCGGCTTCGCCGCCGACGATCAGCACAAAAACCGCGCTCAGGCGTATCAGGGTGGCACTTGCGTCGAAGGCGCGTCCGATGAGCTTGTCGATGCACAACGCCACAAGCAGCAGGATGCCGATCAGCGCGCCTGTCACCACCAGGTTCGACAGGATCTTGTCGAACGGACGCGGCCCGTGTGCATTCATCCAGATTTCGAGGAAGACGGCAGACAGGATCGCGAGCATGGCCAATGGCGCGCGCAGAAAGTGCCCACGTCCGATGGACGATTCCGGCCTGGCCGTCGCTGGCCCGATCGATTCAAGCAGCAGGCGGAGGCGGCCAAGCTCCAGCGCCACCCCGGGCCTGATCTCGAGCTCACTGCACATGGGTTGGTTTTCCCCCGCGCGCAGCATGGCGGTATTGCCCCTCAGCCAAAGCCGCCCGTCTTTCGCGCGCCTCAGTGTGCCAGACCAGTCGGATAGCGCCGGATCGTCCAGAGCGATGTCGCAGTCGGGGCTACCGCCCAAAGTAACTGGCAGTGTGTCGATGCCGACGCGCCGCAGCGGAGCATCCGGCCTTTGGGAGTCAGTGAGAACGAGCGACAGCATGGGTTTCCGCCTTGTTCATGCCCTTGATCAGCCGCTCGGTCATGGTCATGCCGTGCTGCCAGCTCACGCCTTCAACATCGAATGCGACGATGAGGGCTTTGTCATCGTCGTCCTGCGTGACTGCGGTAATGGTGAAGTTGTACCGGTCCGTAGTATTGCGCATCGGTGATGCACACCAGATCAGACGAAGCGGGAACGCAGACTCCGCGCCCTTGAGCGTGCGGTCTTCGCAGCGCTGTCCGACAACCTTGCGAGTGTCGTACCAGCCACGTGCCTCGCGGACTTCGGTGCGTACGATCGACGCAAGATGCATCGGATGCAGGCGTATGGCAGCCAGGTAGGTGGCGCTGATGCCAACCCGCGTGAGAGCGCGTCCGTCGAGTTCTTCGATGCCGGCCACGAAACGGCATCCAATCCCCCGCCGGTCGTAACGGCTGTCCGGCTTGATGTCCTTTGCCCGTGCGCTGCAGATCCAGTTGTCGCTGGATGGCACGTGGAAGTGATACGTACCCAGTTGCACCGGCTTCCACGGCGGGGTGATCTGCGCCGAGAAGGCGTCGAGGTGGTCCTTGACGCGGTGGGCCACGACCGCGCGCAGATCCGTCTGCCCGGCGCCGGCCGGCGCTGCGAGCGCTTCGCGGTATATGCGGTTGACCCCTTCGATGCCGCTCAGGAATCCGATCGCTTCGCTGAACAGAACCTTCGATACATTCACGCCGACCAGAGCGCCATCAGCGCTCACGGTGGGGCCACCACTCATTCCCGGATTGAGCGCGCCACCGTAACGCAGTCGGCCGCGTCCGGAACCAGCGGACGGGCCGCCGTAGGAGCCCGCGGTCATGTACATGCCGAGTCCGAGAGGGTCGCCGAAGGCGTAAAGCGTGTCGCCAGGGCGAGGCAGGCGAACGTCGCCCTCGGGCAGTCTGAGGTGTGAGCGGCCTTTGAGATCAGTCGCGATGATCGCAACGTCGTTGATCAGATCCACCGCCAGCACCGAGGCTGTGCCTTCTTCACCGTCCATGGTGCGATAGCGCAGCAGGCGCTCCGCCGGTTGTTCGACAGTGTCCTTCACGACGTGGAACGCGGTGACCGCCCGGCCATCGGCGTCAACGAGGAAGGCACTGCCCTGTGACAGGGCTTTGTCGTTTCCGGGCGCGTGTGTGCGCAAGGACAGCAGCGCCGGCGCGACCGCCTCGAATGCGCGCGTCGGCGTCGCCTCGACGACACCGGGCCTAACGACCAATACGAAGACCACCGCAACGAAAAAGTCGCGATAGCTACGAATTTGTTGAGGCCGTTTGCTCATACAGTTCACTCCCATTGCGGGGTTGAATCGTCCCAGGTTCTCTTGATGATCTCGGTGTTCAAGAATGCAACGCTGTTCGAACTCTACCCGGAATGGATGGTCGGTTGATTCGTGACGGCTCCTTGGGGTGTGGAAAATTTGGATGTAGCTGAATACGTCTTAGCCGGCGTAGGCACTCATCAGAGCACTCGACAGAGCAGTCGAGAGGACTTCTGGATACTCTCGATCTGGACATCGTTTTGCACCCTGAACGATTGGAGCCCATCACTGCCGAACTGGCGCGACGTGCTCAATCCCTGGTCCGCGGTGTCTCGGTAGAGGTCGGCATCCCATTGCCGCCAGACGACGAACAGGTCCGATCCGTTGACGAATCGTTTCGCTCGCGGGTCAAACGTCGCCTTCGCGAGAACATGAGGCGATTTGAAGACTCGACACGCGGTTCGCCCCCTTTCTGAAACCGTGTTTCTAACAGGAGGGCGTTTGTTCCTCCGCCACATCGGGGCAGATGGCTCGAGGCGCTTTCGTTGGCACTTCGGCCGAGCGATCGCCCTAAGGCGGGGGCGTGTCTCTGGAATTCGATATTTTCAGAAGTGCCGCCGGGGTGTGAAAGCTGCTCTCGAAAATCCAGGCGATTCGTTCTCCCTCCACGTTAGGGCTGCAGTAAGCAGATCTTCCATCGACTGTGGACTTCGGGGCTAGCTGCGACCATTGGCTCGACCTGCCATAGCAAATTGCGGGTTGTCAGAAACTACTTTATATTTCTGACAAAGGAGTCTTGACCATGAGTCGTCTTGCTGAGCACATCGTGTCTGCTGCCCAGGCGATGCCCGAGGGCGGTTTGCTGTCGCCCAAGGAGTTCCTGCATCTGGGGTCGCGGGCTGCAATCGACAAAACCTTGTCCCGCTTGGCTCAGGAAGGAAGATTGCTCCGCGTCAGTCGTGGCGCCTATGTCGCGCCTCATCGGGGACGATTTGGCCCCCGTCCGCCGTCTACCGAATCACTAGTGCAAGCCATTGAGGCTCGTAGCGGCGAAATTGTGGTGGCTCATGGTGCTGCTGAAGCCAATGTGCTGGGTCTGACTACGCAGGTTCCGACCCGTGAGGTTTTTCTAACATCCGGCGCATCCCGCACCCTGCATCTGGGTGGCCGGCGCGTGGAGCTAAAGCACGGTAACCGCTGGCAACTTTTGTTGGGCAAGCGCCCTGCGGGCAAAGTGATTCGTGCGCTGTCATGGCTGGGGCCGGAAGCCGCACCGGCGGCATTGAAGCAACTTCGCTCTAAATTGTCCGAGTCCGAATGGGAGGCCGTGCTTGGCGCGCGGGCCGCATTGCCGAGCTGGATGGCTAAAGTGGTCAGCGAGGCAATCGCACATGGCTGAGTCCTGGTTTTCGCTCAGTCGGGACGATCAGGTTGAAACCTTGGAGTTCGCTGCCGCCCGTACCGGGCGGCCTGCACACCTGCTCGAAAAGGACATCTGGGTGGTCTGGGTGCTTTCTGCCATCTACGAGTCCGACTTGGCCAGTAAACTCACTTTCAAGGGCGGCACCTCGCTGTCAAAGGTCTATCGCATCATTGACCGGTTCTCCGAGGACGTGGACCTTACCTATGACATCCGCGAACTGGCCGCCGACCTGTTGAAACAAGGCAACCCTATACCTGATTCGGCCAGCCAAGAGAAAAAGATCAGCAGCGCGGTTCGCCACCGCCTGCCGGACTGGATCGAAGCGACGGTCATGCCGGTCATCGCGGCGGCCTTGCAGAAATCTGGGCTGGGCGCGAGCTTGGCGCTGGCCGGCAAAGATAAGGACAAGCTGATCCTGGCCTATCCGGCGGTCAGAACGGGAACCGGATATTCAGCGCCCACGATTCTGCTGGAGTTCGGTGCCCGCGCCACGGGCGAGCCGCACCATGTGCAGTCGGTGGCTTGCGATATTGCGCCAGAAATCGAGGAGGTCGCTTTCCCTGTTGCCCAGCCCTTGGTGATGGCGGCAGAGCGCACTTTCTGGGAAAAGGCCACCGCTGCTCATGTGTATTGTCTGCAGGGGCGTTTGCGCGGTGAGCGCTATTCACGTCACTGGTACGACTTGGTGGCTATCGCAAAAACGCCATACTTTGCTGCAGCTTGCGCAGACCAGGCGCTGGCTCAGGCCGTTGCAGAACACAAATCGGTGTTCTTCATTGAGAAAGATGCGACCGGCAACAAGATCGATTACTTCGCCGCTGTCCGTGGTCAGTTGCAACTGATTCCGGCAGGTGAATCGCTCGTGGCGCTCGAAAAGGATTACGCCGCGATGCTGGAGGATGGTCTGCTGCCGCTGAATCAGCTGAGCTTTGCAGACATCATCGAACAGTGCCGCATCATCCAGGACGAGGCCAATCGGCGGGCCATGCTTGGGTGGCCCCGCAAGGAACTGGAATAGCTGGCCACACAGGCAAGAAACTCGAACAGAGCTACTGACTGCAGGAGGGAAGACGACAGACGGTGCCGTTCCAACGGGAGTCGTGCCAAGCAACGCGTGCAGTTAGATGAAACATGGGCTATTAGTACTCGCTCCGGCGCAAGACGCTGTTGCCCGGTTCGCAGCCCAGAAACTGTTTCAACAGATCGAGCAGAACGCAGGGCAACTCAACTGGCTTTGAGCCATGGCCGTTTGCCCACTTTGGTAGCTAATCCGGAATCGAACCCGCGTCCGCTTGGCGGTTCAAACGGAGGGCTCGGCGGCTGCGTCATTTTCGGCGGCGGGGTCGGTGAGCCTGCGAATCGTCACGGCGCAGCGTTGTTCAATCAAGGTATTGATTTGCTCCACCACGGCATTGCCAGCAAAACTGTGTCCGGGGTCAGACTGGAGCTTGCGCGCCGTGGCTGGCAGTAACTTTGCCAATTCCAGAATTCGCCGTTTGGCCTGAGCCTTGGTAAAGCCTATGCCTTGGGCGAACTGCTCCCAGTGACGCGCCTGGACTTCGCTGAACTTGTACTTGCTGCCGATTTTCATTGCCATCTTCTGCGTCAGTGTTGGATACACCGCCGTCGAGAGCGTGTCGTAAAGCGATGCCAGAACGGGCGCTTTGCCTGAGTAAAGCAGCGAGAAATTCTTAGCGTGCGCATCATGATTGCCAATCAGCGCATTGAAGATCACATAGTCGAGCAGTCGCAAGACCTGCGGCGCACTGGGGCGCGTGGCACTGCGCACCAGATCAAAACACTGCGCCAGATCCGGACCACCTTCATTCTGGTACTTCATTTCGGGCACCACGCCCAGTGCCTGGCAAAAGTCCTCTTGATGAAGCCGTTGCCGGTGCCCCTGGGCATCGATCAGTCGGTCGTAGCGCTCAACCAGCAGAAACGAGCGATTCAACACCCAGTGAACTTTTGATTTTGCGGGCTTGAGCTGCATGGCCTCAGCCAGTGCCATGCAAAATCCTTCGTTGATCACACTGTCTTCAACGGCGTGGATGGCCGGTTTCAGGATGTGCGAGCTAGGCGTGCCGTTGAGGGGCAGCCCGATGCGCGCACCATCGAAAACCACTGGCAACTTGTCCTGGGCGCCGGCCAAGGAAAGCCGCAAGCCGTCTTTGCCTGCGAGCATTGGACGACGCGGCAGTTCATCCAGGATGGCCACGACTTCCTCATCGCTCAGCCATTGAACGTCATCTCCGCGGCTCGGCACAGGCAAAGCCTGACCCGGCTCAAGGAACGTCACTGCTCCGGCACATTCGCCGCCGATGTGCTCCAGCAGCGCAAAGTCGTTTTGGCCAGACACCTGAAACTGCTGCGCAATCAGGCGGCGCATCTGCCCTTCGGGCAGTAGACCCGCAAAGAACGGGCGCGTTTTGCGATCGTCAAATGGCTCTGCTTGCAGAGGGAGCGAGGTGGACAAGGCAACGGTGTCTTTGTGTGACAGCCAACCGGGGGCGTAGCAAAAGTTTAGCCGCCCATCTACCAGCGCCAACGTGCCGACACGATCTGCGAAAAGCCAGACTTCCAGCTCATGTTGTGCCATGGCCGTCATCCTCTCGTTGATCGTCGGACGCAACTGACGACAATCCGCTCAAATGGATTTCACCGCCCAAGGCATCAATGACCCGCAGCACGTTTTCCAGTCGCAAGGTGGGCTTGCCTGCTTCAAGGTCGACAATGAAGCGCACACCCACCCCAGCCGCCAGTGCCAGCTGGGGCTGGGTCAGCCCGAGCTGCTTGCGAGCGGCGCGCAGTGCATCGCCGAGTTGTTGAGGTGATCGAATGGATGTCATGGCTTGCAATGTTTCCCGATCGGGAAATTATCAGCCGCAACCGGACTAAGTGCAAGCGACATTTCCCGATCGGGAATGTTCTGTGTGGTTATTGCAAGAGCCGGCCTTTTATTTCCCGATCGGGAAACAAAAATCTGCTCTCAATTTCAAATTGACACCCATTCACATCCAATGTGGATATTTTCAGAAGTGCTACCGGGGTGTGAAAGCTGCTCTCGAAAATCCAGGCGATTCGCTCTCCCTCCACGCTAGGGCTGCAGTAACCCGCGTCCGTTGTCACAAGTGGCACAAGAGGATTGGCCTCGTTCTGGACCAGTGTGACTGAACCCGGATTCACGCGCATCGCAAGATGCGCCTCTGAGCCTCTCTCTCCACAAGCTATCCCCGCCGCACCGGCGCTTGCTTGATCTGACTCTGCAGGGCTGTCCATTTGGGCAGCCCTGTTTCATTGGCCCAAGATGAATTCTTCCGCGTTGCAGAGAGCTATGCTCTGGACTGGTTGAAGACACGGACAGCTCTTTCAGCAAGGATCCGGCCATGAGCAGCCCAACACAAGAAGACCCTGATCGCGGCGCCTCCGATAGGCCAGTTCCACCGGTCAAGCCTTCTCCTGCAGAGGAGGGCGACAGATTGGTGATGGCTTGGGCTCGCGATATCCGCTCCCAAGAGTTGCGGTACATAGGCGAGCTCAGCCCGGCCCAGAACGGAAAGGGCTCAGGGTGCGAGTGCCTCAGTTGCGGACTCCCCTTGGTCGCGGTGAATGCAGGCAAGCATGTTTTCAAGCGACGGCCACATTTTCGTCATCCAGAAGGGGCGGTAAAGGACTCCTGTGAAGTGCTGGCCGCGCGTGCCCTCGTACTGGATCGGTTCAGGAATGAAGGACTGCTTACTCTGCCCGGGCGAGGCAGGGGGCAGCGGATTTCCGGCCTGAGCGGGCAGACCTACGATGCCTGGGTCGAATTTCCGCCTGAGCGAGTAAAGACACACCGGTTCGACATTGTCGATCGCGCTCACGCGATCCTCACTCTGGATGACGGCCGGAGATTGAGGGTCCGGCTGACTGGACGGGTACGGGTTTCTGAAGACGTTGGATTCAATGACCCCTCGGACATCCCAACGCTTGAGATCCTCATCGATGACCCCGAGATTGCAGCCCTTCCACCGGAAGAGTTGCGCAAGCGAATTCAACTTCTCATCGGGGCAGGTGTCTGGTGCTCGCATTGGCAAGACGCGTCTCTTCTGGAGAAAGCCACTCAAGCCGCGATTGACCAGGCGAATGCTCATGTGGACTGGGTGCCGGATGGCTTAGAGATCCCTGATGCGCTCAGCCCGCTGCTCAAGCGCGAAAGCCTTCTCCATCTCAAGGCCAAGGAGATCCTGGAGCGGGCTCGGCGTATCAATCTGCCTGAGCTCAGGGTAGATGTCGCTAAGAGAGGCAGATCGGGAAAAACGGAAAGCCGGAGCTTCTCGGTTCCCGGTCAGATACTCGAGCTCTCTTCTGTACAGCTCGAACGCCCCATGGGAAGAATTCGCCCTGATGTCGTGGCTTTCACAGTTGAAGCTCCTCTGTGGCCAGCGGGGCCCGTGCTGATTGAAATTACAGTCACACACGGCATTTCTGATGAGCGACTTGCCCGCATCCAGGCTCAAGATCTGCCTGCTCTAGAGATCGACCTGTCCGTCCTTGGCGGCGTCGTAACGCAAACCCAGTTTGAAGAGCTGCTTGTCGAAGGCTTGACCGGCAAGCGTTGGCTTCACCACCCCCAGATTGAGGTCGAACGCTCCCGTCTTGAGATTGAAGTCAATGAGGCGCTGGCCAAGGCAGACTCCGCGGCAGAATCTCGAAGCATCTCTTCGCAAGCAGGGGAGAGCCCATTCGGCGTTTCGCTTGCCGTCTGGCTTAACCGATACTTGGATGCGATCCTCGCGCATGCGGACGCATTCCTCCATTATGGTCGATCAGGTGCGCCCACCAAAGAAGCGCTGGATGATCTTGCGCGTTGTGCAGAAGGCCTTGCTTTGCACGGGCACTCCTATGCAATGGAACTGGGCAGGCCCAATTGGACACTGGTTGGCCTTGTTGAAGTCATCCTGACAATCAAGCTCGATCGAGCGATCGCCCGTGAAGACGCGTCCACTTGGGACGTGGTCCAGGATCTTCTTCAAGAGGACAGGGCTGGTGCTCGTTGGCAGACCCTGTACCTGATGGCGCTCAAGGTCTTCAGGCCCAACTTGACCCCGGAACAGCAGGCCTGGGTTGATCAACGAAGAGCCCAGGTCTGGGCCAGCATCAAAGCCGGTGAAGGACGTTTCGACAGACCTTGGAAATTTGATCCCTTGCTTGCTGAGCTTTTTCCGGAGTTGGCCCCTCTTTTGAGCCTGCGATCTGCAGGGCAAGAAGGCCCCGTACCCAGGGTGCAAGCTTCAACAACGAAGCGGCATCCTGGAGGCCAGCCAGATCTGCTGACTGACTCCTTTTCCCCACCGCCCCTTGAAAATACTTGGCTGACTGGAAAGGCTCTTGAGGAGTGGAAGCGCAAGAACCCAGATGGAGTGAAGAACTGGGAGTACGCCAAGCAGCATATCACGCCAGATATCTGAATTGCATTGCACTTTTCGTCGCGTGCTTTCCAATTGGTGTGAGAGTAAATGGTTCTTGGGTAAAGAGAAATAATGCTAATTATTCGAGCAAAAATCGCCTAAAAATTGAGAGGTTCGGATCGTCGTCCGGTTAGGAGGCAAACTTACCCCTGTCGGAATGATAAATCCATGGTTCATGGCTTTGGAGTAATGTCCTTCTCCTTTGTGTGCTCAACTGAGCCCATGCCGCAGCATTCCCTGCACTTGACTTTGTCCCGCACGCTACCTGAGCCGCGACACTCGGGGCAACATGAATTTTCTTCAAAACCGTGGGGCAAGGAATCTATCATCCCTATACCCCCACAGCGCTCACAAGTTAAATCACCGACTTGGCCGTTGCCCTTGCATGTCCAACATGTTTTTACCCCCGGATTATTGTCGTCAACTACTCCAAGGCCATCGCATCTTGCACAGATTTTGTATTTACCATCGATATTTCCTTTGCCGTTGCACGTATCGCAAATCCGGCTGGTTTTCGATATCTCAAAAATCCGAATAAGGTAGCCTTTTCCCTCGCAGTTTTTGCATAAATACTCCAGTGTGATGGGGGTCCTGCCGTCGCCATTACATTCGGGACATATTTTTTCATCTTCGAAGGTAGGGGATATCCAGCCTCTGCCCTCACAGCATGAACATGCTTTTTCGGTTTTTTGGGATAGGGTTCTACGCCCTGCACAATTTTCACAGGATAATTTTCTTATTTCGCGAAAGGTCGTCAAATTATCACCCTTATGGCATGGTATTGTGGTTTTCTTGGTTCGGCCAGCAAGGTCTCCGGAATCTAAGAGCTACATTCCGTAATGTGGATGCAAGGGCATGCTAGCGCCCCAACTTGCCCGTCACGCTTCCTCACTGGAGGGCCGACTTAACCCTCCTCGGGCCTCAGCGAAACCCTTGGAGATTTAAGGAGAGTATCGATGAAGTTTGTCAGCAACGCCGGATCTGATCGGGTTTTAGACCTGATCCGCCCGTGGCTCAAGCCTGCACATCGGATGGACATGGTGTCCCCGTCCTTTTCGCTGTATGCCTTCTCCGAGGTCTTGACCGAGCTACCTCACCTGTCCAATGCCCGACTGGTGGTGCCGCCGACCTCCACAGCCCCTACCAGGGGTACGGAGCAAGAGCAACTGGGCTTGTTGGGGACGGCTGCCGACCGGGCTTCTCGAAACAAGTTGCAAGCTCCTTGGTTGGCGAAAAAGTTGGTGGCCTGGCTTGAAAGCAAGGCTGATGTTCGCCATGCCAGCGGCCCCATTCCTCAGGGCACATTGGTTCTGAGGGATGGCAAAGGCTCAGCACAACAGGCTGCGCTCGGCTCGTTTTCCTTCAGTAGTGAAGGCTTGGGCGTCACCCCGGGCAACCCGCTCAGCCTGATTCAGGCGTCCGAAAGCCCTGCTGAGGCGCAAATGCTCAGTCAGTGGTTCGACATGCAATGGGCCACGCTGAAGGAACACCCTCAAGCCAAGGCCGACCTGATCGCAGCGGTCAAGAGCCTCTCTGTCCATCGAGACGCCACCAGCGTGTATGCGTTGATGCTGCAGCACCTGTTTGCCTCCAGTGGCGACGGTCTTGACGAGGAGCGCATCGTCAAATCGGCCACGGGTATCCGCAACACGGTGGTTTGGAAGAAGCTGTACAAGTTCCAGCGTGACGGTGTTGTGGGGGCCATCGACAAGTTGGAACGGTTTGGCGGCTGCATCATCGCCGACAGCGTGGGCTTGGGTAAGACGTTCGAGGCACTGGCGATCATCAAGTACCACGAGCTACGCAACGACCGCGTGTTGGTGCTTTGCCCGAAGCGTCTGCGTGACAACTGGACGCTCTACAAGGCCAACGACCGGCGCAATGTCTTGGCCCCGGATCGACTGAACTATGACGTGCTCAACCACACGGATCTGTCACGTGACGGCGGCCATTCCGGAGACATTGACCTGTCTCACATCAACTGGGGCAACTACGACCTGGTGGTGATCGACGAGTCGCACAACTTCCGCAACAAGAAGTCACCCCGCCAAGGCAACGAAACCCGTTACGACCGGCTGATGCGAAAGATCATCCGTGAGGGTGTGAAGACCAGGGTGCTGATGCTGTCTGCCACCCCAGTCAACAACCGTTTGGCTGACTTGCGAAACCAGATCGCTTTCGTGACTGAAGGGGACGATACCGCGCTGTTTGAACATGGTATTGCCAGCATAGACAGCACCACGCGGCGAGCGCAGAAAGCCTTCAACCGCTGGCTTGAGCTACCCAGCGAAGAAAAGACACCATCGCTGCTGGTGGAGATGCTTGGCTTTGACTACTTCGCCTTGCTCGATCACCTCACCATCGCCCGCTCACGCCGTCACATTGAAAAGTACTACGGCACGAGTGAGACAGGTCGCTTCCCTGACCGACTGCCCCCGATCAACATCAAGGCGGATGTGGACCGGGCGGGAGAGTTTCGCTCGATCCGCGAAATCAACCTGGAGATCAAACGGCTCAACCTCGCTGCCTACGCGCCACTGCGCTACGTACTGCCTCACAAACAGGCTGCATACGATGCCAAGTACAGCACTCAAATTCGTGGCGGCGAGAGCTTCTTCCGCCAGGTGGACCGCGAAGAAAGCTTGATTCATCTGCTGCGCGTCAATGTTCTCAAGCGCATGGAAAGTGCGGTGTCGTCGTTTGCATTGACTGTGCGTCGCCAGCTTAAGGACGTCGAAACGACCCTGGCACAGATCGAAGCGCACAGCGAGGAAATCGAAGAACTCGACATTGCAGACGTGGACATTGACGACCCAGCCTTTGAGACCCTGCTGGTCGGGCGCAAGGTCAAGGTGCTGCTGGGCGATGTTGATTTGCTGCGTTGGAAACAAGACCTGATCGAGGATCGCAACCGCCTTGCCACGTTGTACGCGGCAGCAGAGCAAGTCAGCATTGCGCGAGACGACAAGCTGCTGAAATTGCGCGACCAAGTCGCCAGCAAGTGCAAGAACCCGATCAACAGCGGAAACCGCAAGGTCATGGTGTTCACGGCTTTTGCCGACACCGCCACCTACCTGTACGAGCAACTGGCCGGATGGGCCAAGGCAGAGTTGGGCCTTGAAACAGCACTGGTCACCGGGTCTGGCCGTAACCAAACCACGCTTCCCAGCTTGCGGCGTGATTTGACCAGCATCCTGACTGCCTTCTCCCCCCGCTCAAAAGAACGCCCCGAGGAGTTAGCTGGCGAAGGTGAAATCGACCTGTTGATCGCCACCGACTGCATCAGCGAGGGCCAGAACCTGCAAGACTGCGACTGGCTCATCAACTACGACATCCACTGGAACCCGGTTCGCATCATTCAGCGGTTTGGCCGCATCGACCGAATCGGCTCCACCAACAGCCGCATTCAACTGGTCAACTTCTGGCCCAACATGGAGCTGGAGGAATACATCAACCTGGAACAGCGCGTCAGCGGTCGCATGGTCCTGTTGGACATATCCGCCACGGGCGAAGAAAACATCATCGAGCAGCAGTCCGGCAACCAGATGAACGATCTGGAATACCGCCGCAACCAGTTGCTAAAGCTGCAGGAAACCGTCATCGACATGGAAGACCTGTCCAGTGGCGTTGCCATCACAGACCTCACGCTGACCGACTCTCGTATTGACCTGGCCGAGTTCGTCAAAGCGCACCCAGGCAAGCTGGAATCCCTGCCGCTGGGCTGTTTCGCCGTGACGACCAGCATCAATGCCGAAGTTCCCCCAGGAATCATTTTTTGCCTTCGCGCAGAAGATGCGGCTGCTGAGAAGGCCATTGACCCCAGCTACCCCTTGGCCCCCCACTACTTGGTCCACGTGGGCGAAGATGGCTCGGTGCTGTTGCCTTACACACAAGCCAAGCGCGTCCTAGACCGACTCAAGCGCCTGAGCCTTGGCCGGGACCTGCCTGACGCATCCGCGTGCGCCCAGTTCGACCGTGCCACCAAGCAAGGCGAAGACATGCGCCACGCACAAAAGCTGTTGTCCGCGGCAGTGTCGTCCATCGTCGGCAAGTCGGAAGAACGGGCCATTGCCAGTTTGTTCTCACCAGGCGGCACCCATGCCATGAAGGGCGAGTTTGCTGGCTCGAATGACTTTGAAGTGCTGGCCTATCTGGTGGTGCTGCCCAACCACGCTGAAGGGCCTGCTGCATGAGTCAAGCCATGCTGGGCTTAACTGCCGATCAAGTCGTGTCAGCCATGGGCTTGCCAGATGCGGCCATAGTGAATCAGCGCGTTCCCAAAAAAATGCTGCTTGAAAACGGAGTGCCCACGGCAGCAGACCGCAAGTTGATTCAGGACCACATTGAACAGGTGACGTGGGTCGCCGCTCTGAAGCCAGCTAACGCTGGGGTGCCCGACTTTCAAGATGAACAGCGCACCTACCTGGAGGTGGCTGTCCTAACTGTCGCCATGCGTGACTTGGGCGGACTGACCGCAAACTCAACCAAAGTGAAGCGCATCAGCGAACTGCTCCACCGCGCCATTCCGTACCCCCTCGTGGTGGTGCTGAGCGAAGGCGAGCACCTGTTCATGTCAATGTGCCACATCCGCTGGGCGCAGAAAGAAGCAGACAAAACTGTGCTCGATGGGGAGCCCTTGTTCGCCACACTCACGGCTGATGAGTTCTGCTCCGCCTTTCTGGAGGCGTTGGCGATGAGCCAACAGCCACGCACCCATTTGTGCACGCTGTACCAGGGCTGGATGGACACGCTGTCAGCATGGCAAGCCGCCAAAGTATCTGGGCGGTTTGCGCTGAGCCAATCGACCGCCCATGCCGCTGAGCGGCGTGCTGCACTGCAGCGATGCCGGGAACTGGATGCCCGGATTGCCAGCTTGCGATCAGCCGCCAGCAAAGAGAAACAACTAGCCCGCCAAGTGGCGGCGAACCTAGAAATCAAGGCTTTGATAGCCGAACGCCAGCAAGCCGCCAACATTCTTTAAGGGAAATAGACATGAAGAATCAAAAACAAACCATTCGCAAGATTGTCGGCTTCTTGAATAACTCAGATGAAGACGGCGGCTTCTGGCTACCTAACATTCAACGTCCTTTTGTTTGGGGCGAAGAACAAATCTGTCGTCTGTTCGATTCGATTTTGCGCGAGTACCCCATCAGCACCCTGCTTGTGTGGAAGACCACCAGCGGTATTCGTCGCCGCAAGTTTATTGACAACTGGTCCAACACCCTCAAGTTGAGCAGCTTCTACGTTCCGGAAGACACCAAGAAGAAATGTTTGGTTCTTGATGGTCAGCAACGCTTGCAGAGCCTGTACATCGGCCTTTGCGGTAGCTTTTCCGGAAGAGAACTGCACTTTGATGTAATGAGCGGTACTGCGGCCTTGCCGGACGACATCAAATACCGATTCGAGTTTCGACAGAGCGCGGCCACTGGCTTTCCATGGGTCAAATTCAAAGACATGGTTTTCACGACGCGCAAGAAGCGTGAGTTGATTCAAGACATGGAAGCCAAAGCTGGCCGAGCCTTCACCAACGAAGAGAAGGACAAGATCGAAGGCAATCTTGATCTGGTGGATCGAACCTTCAAGATGGATGAATCCATCACCTATCAGGAACTCGACAGCATCGACAACCCAGACCTGTACACCGAGGACGATGTGGTGGAAGTCTTCATTCGCGCCAACTCCGGTGGCACCAAGTTGGAGAAGTCGGACCTGCTGTTCTCATTGCTCAACGCCACCTGGGATGTGGCTGACAACCGCATGGAAGAACTGTTAGATGAACTGAATCGACACGGCTTCTCATTCGACCGGGACTTCGTTCTCAAGACCTGTTTGGTTTTGCTAAACCAAGGGGCACAATACGAAGTGTCCAAGTTCCGCAAACCAGGAGTGCGTGAAGCAATCGAAGAAAAGTGGGACGAATTGAGTGCATCCATCAAGGCAGTGGCGGACTTTGTTAGAAGCAAGACGTACATCCAGTGCGACAAAGCCTTGCCTTCCTATTTGGCCTTGATCCCACTGATCTACATTCGTCACCACTACCCGATGGCCTGGACCACCGCCAAGCAAGTCGATACGTTTTTGGTGCGCTCCCTTCTAGCAGGTGCCTTCAGTGGACAGTCTGACCGGGTCATTGATGCTCTTGTCAAACGTTTCAAAGAGATCGAACGCTTTGACGCGGATGAGGGCTTTGCTGTGATTCGCTCTCAAAACCGCAGTCTTGAAATAACCAAAGATCGGTTCTTCGAGATGGGCTATGGCTCAAAGACCATCCATCTGATCCTTAACCTTTGGTATCCCGCATTCAGCCACACACCTGCCTACGACAACAACCTGCCGCAGGTGGACCATGTGTTTCCGCAGAGCCGGTTGCGGGCGGTGAAGATCAACAGCCTTGAAACTGGACGCCCGGTTATGAAGTACCGCGATGACGCCCGCAACCAGTTGGCGAATTGCATGCTACTGACCCGAGCAGAGAACGGATCTGGTGGGAAGAGCGACACCGAGCCCGCAGACTGGTTCAAAGACAAAGACGACGACTACCTGAACCTCCACCTCATCCCCAAGGACAAGAGCCTGTGGAGCATGGACCGGTTTGAAGACTTCATTGCTGAGCGTAAGAAATTGATCGCAGCCAAATTTTCCTGGTTGATCGTTTAAGCCGCACGAAGCCAGAACCCATTACGAGGCACCTCAATGACTCTCCAAAAGATCGAAGCGCATTCGCCAGAGGCACAAAGCGCAGACCTCATCGCCGACAACATTGCCAAGCTGCGTGCCATGTTTCCCGAATTGCTGACGGAAAGTGGTACCCGTGCCACCGTCAATGTGGATGTACTTAAGCAATTGGTGGGGGATGCCACCGCCTATGACGGAGATGAGAAATACGGGCTGAACTGGCACGGCAAGCGCAAAGCGCGTCAGATTGCTCTGACGCCGAGCACTGGAACTCTACGTCCCTGCCCCGAAGAAAGTGTCGATTGGGATTCCGCGAAGAACCTAATGATCGAGGGCGACAACCTGGAGGTGCTCAAACTGCTGCAGAAGAGCTACGCAGGGAAGGTGAAACTGATCTATATTGACCCGCCGTATAACACAGGCAAGGACTTTGTTTACCCTGACAACTTTCAGGACAACATCAGAAACTATCTGGAACTTACGGGCCAGACCGAAGGTGGGGCCAAGATTACCACCAATACCGATGCCAGTGGTCGTTTTCACACCGATTGGCTAAATATGATGTATCCAAGGTTGAGGTTGGCAAGGAATCTTCTGTCTGATGATGGGGTGATCTTTGTTTCTATTGACGATAGTGAATCAGCCAACCTTAAATTTCTTCTTTCTGAAATATTTGGCGAAGAGAACTATATAGACACAATAGCGGTGGAAATGTCCACCACGTCAGGCCCGAAGACTGTTAATGCACAGCAAGGAACTATTGTAAAAAACGTCGAATTCGTTCATATCTTTAGAAAATCAGCGGCGTTTGACTTGGGGCCACATACGCCATTACTCGATGGGATCGAGAACTATGATATCCATTACTCCGTATGGCTGAATGATGATGGAACACTTGGGTCGCTGGCGGATGCACTTCTCTCTAATAGAGCGGTAGCCGATGATATTCAGAAATATGGGTTTCTAGATCGGGGTAGATTCAGTGTAAATAACCTGAGTAAGCTACTTTTGTTGTCCGAGGCTGCGAAATCTTTTGTTGAGGCTAATCTTAATAGAATTGCTCGTGTAGACCGTCCTCCAGTTTCTGCTGCCGGTCGATCTACCATCGTTGGTCAATGGGAAGCTTTTGAAGTCGATCACCGAACCTATTTTTTGACAACACTCAGCAATGGGACGTTGCAGGCGTTAATGCCATTGGCACTGAACTACAGGGAATCTGATGACTATAAGCCGCGCTTCGGTCGAACCGTAATCAGGGGCGATCTTTGGAAGGGTTTTCATCAGGATATGGGAAATGTTGCCAAAGAAGGTGATGTGGCTTATTCAAACGGGAAAAAACCTGTTCGACTGATTAAACAATTAATAAAATGGGCAAATATTGCTACTGATGGTATTGTGCTGGATTTTTTTGCCGGTAGTGGGACCACCGCACATGCAGTAATGCAATTAAGTGCGGAAAATAATAAAAATCTTCGCTATGTGATGGTGCAGCTTCCCGAGCCTCTCGACCCCAACAATAGCGAGCAAAAGGTATCGTCTGATCTTTGCGATAAGTTGAATAAACCGCGGAATATCGCAGAAATAACTAAAGAGCGACTGCGCCGGGCTTCGGCAGAAGTTAAGACCGATAATCCGCTTTTTTTTACTGGAGACAATGGCTTCCGCGTTTTCAAACTAGATACCTCTAACATCCGCGCCTGGAACCCTAACGCCGCCGACCTAAAAGCATCACTGTTCGATCACCTCGACCACTTGGAAGCTGGCCGCAGCAGCGACGACATCCTCTACGAGATCCTGATCAAGCTCGGGCTCGACCTTTGCGTACCGATCGAAACACGCGAAATAGCTGGCAAGCAAGTCAACAGCGTCGGCGCTGGTGTGCTGATGGCCTGTCTGGACGAAAGTATCAAGGCCTCTGAAGCCGAGGCTCTGGCCTTGGGTATGCTCGCCTGGCGCGAGGAGCAAGGCACCGTGGGCGATACCACAGCCGTCTTCCGAGACAGCGCATTCGAGAATGACATTGCCAAGAGCAACCTGGCGGCGATCCTGAACCAGCATGGCATCAAGCAGGTACGGAGCCTGTGATGAAACTGCATTTTGAATCCGACCTGCCGTACCAGATCGAGGCCATCGAGGCGGTGTGTGACCTTTTCCGTGGTCAGGAGGTCTGCCGCTCGGTTTTCACGGTCACCGCGCAGGCATTGGCGGCTGGCGCACAGCAGAGCTTTGAGGGCAAGCACTTCACCGAAAGCGGTGGTATTGGCAATGCGCTGCAACTGGTGGTGGACGAGGAGCTGTATGCCAACTTGCAGGCGGTGCAGCTTCGCAATGGCTTGCCTCCGTCTCAGCCCTTGTCAGCTGCGCAACCGCTCGACTTTACCGTGGAGATGGAAACAGGGACGGGCAAGACCTATGTGTACTTGCGAACCGTGTTCGAGTTGAACCAGCGGTATGGCTTCACCAAGTTCGTGGTCGTGGTGCCTTCGGTTGCCATCAAAGAGGGTGTGAACAAAACGCTTCAGATCACCCGCGATCACTTTGAAACGCTGTACCCAGGCGCCAAGGGCTACGAGTTTTTCCAGTACGACTCGGACAAACTCGGCCAGGTGCGTAACTTTGCGACCAGCCCGAACATCCAAATCATGGTCATCACGGTCGGTGCTATCAACAAGTTCGGTGATGAGACTGCTGCATTGGCTGAGGAGTCTGACGAGGCCAAGCGCCGGGAGAAGTCCAAGAACAAGATGTACCGCGCCAGTGAGAAAACGGGTGGCGAGCGCCCCATCGACCTGATTCGCGGCACTCAGCCCATCTTGATCGTGGATGAGCCACAAAGTGTGGATGGTGGCATCGACGGCAAAGGCAAGAAGGCCCTGGCGCACATGTCACCACTTTGTACGCTGCGCTATTCCGCCACGCACGTTGACAAGCACAACATGGTGTACCGACTCGACGCCGTGGATGCCTATGAGCAAAGGCTGGTGAAGCAGATCGAGGTGGCAGCAGCCACGGTGAAAGGGGGTAACAACAAGCCCTACGTGAAGCTGCTTGCGGTGAGCAACAAGCGCGGTGTCATCACGGCCAGCATCGAGGTAGATCGTGAGAACGCGGCTGGTGCTGTCAGGCGGGATGTCATCTCTGTGCAAGACGGGTTCGACCTGGAGCAAGAAACCGGTCGCCCGCTGTATGCCGACATTCGTATTGGTGAGATCCGCACGGCCAAGGGCGATCAGTTCCTGGAACTGAAAGTGCCCGGCAGCGAGGTGTACCTGCGGGTGGGTGAAGCATGGGGTGACGTGGACGCCAGTGCCGTGCAACGCGAGATGATCCGCCGCACGATCAAAGAGCACCTGGACAAGGAGAAACGCCTACGCCCGCTCGGGGTCAAGGTGCTCAGCCTGTTCTTCATTGACGAGGTAGCGAAATACCGCCAGTACGACGATCAAGGCAACCCGGTGAAGGGGGAGTACGCCTTGATGTTCGAGGAAGAGTACAAACGCTGGGCGCGTCATCCGGACTACCAAAGCCTGTTTGCAGAGGTGGACCTGAGCATGGCCGCCCACGACGTGCACAACGGCTACTTCTCTATCGACAAGAAGAAGATTGGCGGCAAGACGGTTGAGGTGGTCAAAGACACCAGCGGCAGCACGGCCGCCGATGACGACACCTACAACCTGATCATGCGCGACAAAGAAAAGCTGCTGAGCTTTGAGTCGCCGCTGAAGTTCATCTTCTCCCACTCGGCCCTGAAGGAGGGTTGGGACAACCCCAACGTCTTCCAGATCTGCAACTTCTCGACCCGTGAAACCGAGCGTTGGCGTAGGCAAACCATTGGCCGAGGCTTGCGCCTGTGTGTGAACCAGAAGGGTGAGCGACTGCGCGGCTTTGAGGTCAATACGTTGACGGTGATTGCTACCGAAAGCTATGAACAGTTCGCCGAGAACCTGCAGAAGGACATTGAGAAAGACACCGGCATTCAGTTTGGCGTTGTGCAAGACCATGAATTCGCAGGCATTGCGGTCGTGCGATCTGCCGGTGACGTGCAACCGCTGGGCTTTGAGGCATCCAAGGCCCTGTGGGCTCACCTGAAGGCCGAGGGCTACATCAATGACAAGGGCAAGGTTCAGGACACCCTGAAAACGGCCCTGAAGGAGGGCACCCTGTCACTGCCAGGTGAGTTCGAGGCTCAACGTCAGCAAGTCGTCGCGGTGTTGAAGAAGCTGTCAGGCAAGCTCGAAATCAAGAACGCCGATGACCGTAAACACATTGCAGTGCGTAAGTCGGTGCTAGTCAGCCCTGAGTTCCGTGCCTTGTGGGATCGAATCAAACACAAAACCACATACCGGGTGCAGTTTGACAACGAGAAGCTGATTGAGAGTTGCATCGAAGCCTTGAACGATGCTCCCCCCGTAGCAAAAACCCGGCTGCAGTGGAAGAAGGCGGGCATAGCGATTGGCAAGGCGGGCGTTGATGCTTCCTTGATCTCCGTGTCTGATTCGATCACTTTGAACGAGGGTGACATTGAACTGCCCGACGTTCTGACGGAGCTGCAGGATCGAACGCACCTCACTCGCAAAACGATTGCTCGCATCCTGACCGAAAGCCACCGGCTGAACGAATTCAAGCGCAACCCGCAACAGTTCATCGAGTTGGCAGCCGATGCCATCAACCGCTGCAAGCGACTCGCGTTGGTTGATGGCATCAAGTACCAACGCCTAGGCGATGAGCATTTCTATGCCCAAGAGCTTTTCGAGACCGAAGAGCTGACCGGCTACCTGAAGAACCTGGTGCAAAACACCACGAAATCGGTTTACGAGCACGTGGTGTACGACTCCTCGGTTGAGCGTGACTTCGCCGAGGCGTTGGAGCGGAATGAGGCCATCAAGGTCTATGCCAAGCTACCCGGCTGGTTCAAGGTGCCTACCCCATTGGGAGCCTACAACCCTGATTGGGCCGTGCTGGTGGAGCGCGACGGTCAGGAGAGGCTGTACTTTGTAGTAGAGACCAAGAGCAGCCTGTTCGATGACGACTTGCGTGACGCCGAAAGCGCCCGGATCAAGTGCGGCGCGGCGCACTTCGAGGCGCTGGCGGTCGGTGAAAATCCGGCTATTTACGGCAAGTTCAAGGACGTTGATGGGCTGCTGAGCGTCGAGAGAATCCTAAATCCATGAACGTTTTGGACGCTGATTTTGCAGCGGAGGTATTGATCCGAGCACTTCCATTTTTTGGGCCGCCGCCCTTAACCAAGGAATAGAGTTGCCATTAGCCATGCGACTGAAGTAACTTTCTTCGTGCCTGCACCGTACGAGTGACTCGGTTGTGGGAAAGCGTAAGCACAGCTGAAGGGCTTCGCAGCCTAGATCCTGCGGCCGAGAGGTCAGGCTCTCTCCATTTTGTGAACAGACAAACTGGAGAAAGTCTTGCCAAACAAAGAGTTTGCTGCAAATTTTGCACTTCTAGCGAATAGCAATCTTCCAGAGAGTCGCTTTTCACTTCGGCTTCATGTCGGCCGCTCTTGGCAGGATCAAGACGCCTTTTTCCATCGCCACCAGACAAGCGAGCAGGAAGGCGGCCGAAAAACGCCTCCGGTTGACCTTCCGGTTGATCTGGTCGGGCAATTCATCAAGCCCGAGCGCTTCCAGCCGTCGGGACAATTCCTTGTAGTCGATCTTCTTCTCGCGCATCTCGCTCTTCAGCAGATCGAACGCGAGGTCTTCCCAGCGTGCGTGCGGGTTATCGCTCGCGGCTGCGCGGGCGGGCTTCTGCGGCATCAAAGGTTTCCCAGGCGGTTACGAAAAAGGGCGGACGCGACGACTGAGCGCTCTCAATGCGCTGAAATCGGTCGTATACGACCGAATCGCCATTTTCAGCCAAATCCGGTTCCTAGACGTGGACATCTAGAACTGATTTGACGACGCGATGCTGGATACCACACACCTCACAGAACTGTTCGACCGTCTCGGCACGCCCGATGCGGGGCGAAAACTTGTCCTCAAAGCGCGCATCGAGGCACCGGTACGACCGGTCAAATCCCGGGGCGGCAACGTCATCACCGTGCTTGCAAGCCGCAAAATGGGTTGCGAGATCAGCACGGAGAGCCGGCATATCGAGTTTGCCGCAGCCGTGGACCACGAATTCGATGCGCGCGTCCTTGAGTACTACGCTCAGCCCTGCGAACTGCGTCTTGAACTGTTCGATCCGGCCTTAGGCGACCTCCGCACTATCCGGCATTACCCGGACTTCCTTGTGCTCCGCGAAGACGGAATCACGCTTGAAGAGTGGAAGTCGGTCCAAAAACTGACCCGCCTTGCGGAAAAGCAGCCGTATCGGTACGAGCGAGACGCCGACGGACGCTGGTTAGCCCCTCAGATCGAGCGCGCATTGGCGGAGCTCGGAATCACTTACCGCATATACAGCGAAGAGGCCATTCCCCGCCGGCGTGTCGAGAATCTTCTCCATCTTGCGGATTACTGTCACCCGGCCGCAGAACCCTGTTTGCAGAGCGACGTCGAGCGGCTGACCGCCGTTCTTGCTGAACACGGCAGCTGTACCCTCGATTTCCTGATGGCGGCCCCCCAAGCGTTTTCAGCCGATGTAATGCTCAAGGCGATCCCTGATCACCTGGTTGTCGCTGATCTGGATAGGGACTTGTTGTCGGACACGCGGCGTGCGCGACTGTACCGTGACGAGACATTGCGCGATTTCATGGCGGGTGAGACGCATGTCGGTGCCGTGCCAGGACAAGAGCGTTTTGTCTTCGAGATCGCAGAGGGCGCGCGTTTCTCCTACGGGTCGCAGGAACTTACCATCTCGCTGGTGGGCGAAAAGGACGTGGTCTGCACCCGGCAAGCGGGGGCGACGGTCAATCTTAGCCGGGTCTGGATCGAGGCTGCTCTTGAGCGAGGTTCGATTACCGCTGTAGCCGGTACGAATCCGCTCGCGCTGGATCTCGCACGCCATACCAAAGAGGATCTCGATATCGCCTTGCAACGCAAAGCGATCTTGGAGTCCGAGACCTCAGTTAAGGGCGCAAGCGATCGCACTCAGAGGCGCTGGCGCGCGCGTGAGCATGCTGCTCAGGCAAACGGAGCCCATGAAGTGCTGGCGCTGGTACCCCGTACGTATGCCCGCGGTAATCGATCTCCCCGCCTGATCGAGCGGCAAGAAGAAGTCATGCAAGAGGTCATTGCGGACAAATGGCGAAGCAGTGAGGCCATCAATTTCAAAGCGTGCTATCGCTGGCTCGTCCTCGCGTGTGAAGAAGCCGGGGTTAAAACGCCTTCCTATCCAACCTTCATAGCGCGCATAAAGCAAGCGGAGACTTCGGGCGACCTGCGTATTCGCCACGGCAAGCGCATGGCCTATCAGCAGGGTGAATTTGTCGAGGTGCTTTATGCCGATACTCCCGCACATGGCAGTCGCCCCTTCCAGTACGTCCATATCGATCACACACAACTTGATATCGAACTGGTTTCGAGTAGATCGGGCAAACCGTTGGGGCGCCCGTGGCTGTCCCTGGCGGTCGATGCGTGGTCGCGTCGGATTGTTGCGCTGCATCTGACCTTTGATCCTCCGTCGTACCACTCGGTCATGATGGTGATACGCGACATGGTGCGGCGCTTCGGGCGCTTGCCCGAATTCGTCGTTGTCGACAACGGGCGAGATTTCATGTCAGCCGCGTTCGAAAGCTTTCTGCAGGTGATGGGCGTACATCTGCGCTTTCGGCCCGCCGGGCAGCCTCGACATGGGGCAGTGCTCGAGCGGCTCTTCGGGCGAGTGCACAGCGAATACGTCCACAACTTGGCGGGAAATACGAAGGCGACCAAGAACGTACGTATGGTCACCGGAAAGCACCTGCCCGTGAACTTTGCTGAATGGACTCTGGAGGCCATGTATTTCGGCCTCGAATACTGGGCGACCGAGTATTACGATCAAGAGCCACACGTTGCGCTGGACTGCAGCCCGCGCGAGGCGTTTCAGCGTGGGCTGCGGGAGAACGGCGCCCGCCCGCAACGGCTGATTCAGTTCAATCGGGATTTCTTGATTGCAACCTGCCCACCGGTCGACCGGCAGGGCGTTCGACTCGTGAATCGCCAGCGCGGCGTCAAGGTGTCTGGGTTGTTTTACTGGTGCCAAGAGTTCCGGGACCCGCGAGTTGCCGGGCGGAATCTTCCGGTGCGCTACGACCCTTGGGATGCCTCCTCCGTGTATGTCCGGCTGAAGGACCGCTGGGTGCAGGCTACCTGTCGCGTCCTCATTGGTTTGGGGCAACTGACCGACCTTGAGCGCCGGTCACTCACCGAGGAATACACCCGCAGGAGCGGCACGTCTCTTGATGATGAGGGCAGTGCGCAGCGTATTCGCGAGTTCATGCAGGTCTTAACGCCCGAAGGGGCGTTAGCCATTGCCTTGGAGCGCCAGCAAGAAAACAAGCACCTCTTCAACGCTTTGCAGCTGGGCTGCATCACCCCGGTTGCTCCTGTTCAGCAACGCCGCCTCTCTCAGGACATTCCACAGGCTGACACACCGTCGGCAGGTATCAGGTCATCTAAAGCCACACCGTCCGCTCGCCCGCCAGAGGCCGATGCGCCGGACGACCTCCCCGACTTCGATACCTTTTGAGGCGCACCATGACCAATCAACCAAACACTTCCGTCAGTACCGTACCCGTCTCCGCACAAAGCCTGCTTTCGCTGTGCATCAAGCACACCCGGATTGCGCAGGTCATGAGCGAACTTGACACACTGATCTACCCAGGCAGCCAGGACAGCATTCTTCTGGTCTGTGGCCCGACGGGCGTCGGTAAGAGCACCCTCGCGCGCCAGTTTGTTCAGGCCGCGCTGATGGACGCCTCGGCGCAGATGGAAGCCAACGCTGGCGTCATCCCCGCTGTATATGTGCAGGCACCCGCTTCAGGCGAGAGCGACTTTTCATGGACTTCGTTCTACCAGCGCATCCTCGACCAACTCGCAGGTGACCTCGACCTCCCGAAGGTCGCTTTTGGTGTGGATGCGAATAGTGGACGCGCGGTGTGGCCTAAGGGAGCCTCCCGCAACACTTTGGCGGCATTGCGTACGGCAGTGGAACGAGGTCTGCGCGAGCGAGGCACCCGCTTCCTCGTCATTGACGAAGCGGCCCATATCATTCGCCAGACCCGTCGCAACCGACTGGAAATCCAACTCGATACGCTCAAATCACTCGCCAACGAGTGTGGTACCCAGATGGTGCTGATTGGCTCTTACGATCTTTACCAACTGGTTTCGCTCTCGGGGCAGCTTGCTCGTCGCACACATGTGCTGCATTTCGAACGCTACCGTCAGGATCTGGATCCTGATCTGCGAGCATTTCGCGCCTGCGTGCTGAAGTTCCAAGCTGCTTTGCCCGAGCTGTGGGGTGACCAGTTGCTGCCGCACGCTGAGGTGCTTCAGGAAAACACTTTGGGTTGCGTGGGTACGCTGAGTGCGGTGCTGATGCGCGCAGCCATGCTGGCCCAAAAAGCCGGCGGCTGGTCGGTGGATGCATTGCAGCGAGCGCTGCTCACCGATGCCCAGCGGCAGCGGATTTTGGAGGAGATCCTGGAGGGGGAGGCTGCGATCAACGCGGGTTTGACGCGCCACACACTCAAAGTGCCGGCTTCGCGCGCCCGGGTGCAGAGACGGGGTGCAGCATGAATCGCGTCGTGCGCAATCCGCGCTCTGTCCTGCATGCGCTAGAACCGCGAGGCTGGAATACGCCTGACGTAGAGAGCCTGCTCAGCTATTTCTGCCGACTGGCGTTGTCCCACAGCGTTTCGGTGACGTCGCTCTCTCGTATCGTGGTCAAGCAAATGGGTAGCGAGTTGCGAGAGGGGTTCGACTGGCACGAGCGCAACCTCTGTGGCTTGGGCGAAGCGGCGGAGACATGGGCGGGGGCATTGGCGGCCCTCACGAGTGTCGGCCATCTTGACCGCTTGACATTGCTGCCATGGCGACAGGTCATCGCCCAGCGCGGACTGGCAGCCAAAGGCGGGCGGTGGTGTCCCGATTGCCTGGAGGAGGATAGGAGGAGCGGCGCCTCTCCGTACTTCCGTTTGGCCTGGGACATCGCAGCTGTGACGACATGTCACAAGCACCACACTTCGCTCGTGGATGTCTGTCCTGACTGCGGCCGCCCTGGCACCCGTCACCGGGCGACTTATGTGGTGCCGGGCTGGTGCACCCATTGCGGAGCTTTCCTAGGCCGCAGCGCTCTCCAGGCTCAAGCAGTCGTGTCGCCTGAGGCCATTTGGACGGCTCGCCAGGTTGGCCTGCTGCTGAGCGCTCAGTGCGACTTGTCGATGCAGCCGACGCGGGAAGGGCTGCGCGCAGTAATTGGCGAACTGGTCGCCCGTCTCGATCATGGACGGAGTGCCGCTTTCGCTCGCCGCATCGGGCTTGGGAAGGGTACGGTGCATCACTGGGTACAAGTTGGCGGTGTCCCCACGCTGGAGGCCAGTCTTCGCATCGCGCTTCACGTTGGGTTGCCGTTACCGAAACTGCTGGCAGGAGACCTCGGAGGGTGGTTGGTACCTTTCGCGATTGCTCAAAGAGAACTCGATCTGGGATCAGTCGGGATCAGAAGGGCACCCCGAGAGCTGAACTGGGAGAGCATGCGGGCAGAACTGACGCGATTTGCTGCCTTACCCGTGCCGATCAGCGTCGCACAGGCCGCGCAGCGCCTGAACGTGGATCGGCGTCATCTCTACCTGCAGGCGAACAAGGAGGCGCGGATATTGGGTGAGCGCTGGAAACGCTATGTGCGCAGCCGCGGGGAAGAGGTGCAGGCTCGGGCACGCCCATATATCGAGGCGGCGTGTCGAGCGCTGATTGAGGAGGGTAGGGCGATTACCTTGCGGGAACTGGAGGCGCGCGTACCGCACGACATCCTGTCTTCAGTCGAACATCTGTTCGATATGCTCCAGAACATCAAACAGGAACTCGACGCGAACTGACGCGCAAATTTCGAACAGAAAAAGCCGGCCATGAGCCGGCTTTTCTTCGTCCGGACATAAGCCCTCTTCCAGCCGGGCTGGTTCCAGTTCAGATGCTTAATCGCCTACCACAAAAAGCCGAAAAAGCAAAATGTGGCCTATCGAGAAATTAAGCATAAAGTGACCAAGTGGCCACTTTATGCTTAACGGCACAACCCGGAACGAGATCCGAGCCCTGATATGGTGGTGGAGGCGGCGGGAATCGAACCCGCGTCCGCAAGCCCTACACAGACAGTTCTACATACTTAGCCTGGCCATTTGATCTAACCCGTCACCCGCCGACCCGGCAGGCTGATGAAAGGCGATCCGCTTGATTTTCGTGATGCACCACGCGGCGGAGTGCACCCTTACTTTAGCTGTTAATGGCGCTGCGACCGGTTGCCCGGCCCGACCCGCTAATCAGTCGGTGCAGCGTCCGGCCTTAAGCGGCCAGAGCGTAAGATTCGTCGTTGGCGACTATCTAATTTTCGGTTGGATTTACGAGGTACTCCGACCCTCGGTATGCCCTGCGCTGCTTCGCGACCCACGTCGAGACCAGGTCGCCCCCAGTGAGCGGTAGATGGTACCACCTCGACCGATTACAAGAGGGGCAGAAGTTCGAGCGGATGATGGATGGTGTGGTCGGCACCCCACTCGCTGTGGTGGCGGGCGCAGCCCAGATAGCCGAAGGCTGCCGTCACCGAGCGCATGCCGGCGGCGCGCGCCGCCTGGATGTCGCGTTCGTCGTCACCGACATAGATGCAGTCCCCGGCCTCGACGCCCAGTTCGTTCGCTGCGAGGCGCAAACCTGCCGGATCGGGTTTGGGCACCGGCACGCTGTCGCCGCTGACAATGCTCGCGGCACGCTCGTGCAGGCCAAGTTCGCGCATCAGCGGCACGGTGAAGCGGGCAGCCTTGTTGGTCACCACGCCCCACGGGATGTCGGCCTGCTCTAACCGGGTCAGTACTTCGCCCATGCCGTCGAACAGCCGGGTATGGACGCAGATCGCGGACGCGTAGAGCGTCAGGAATCGGTCGGCCAGTTCTGCGTAGCCAGCATCATCCGGGGTCACGCCGAAACCTGCGCCGATCAGGCCGCGGGCACCCGCGGAAGTGTGCGGGCGCAGAGTGTCTGCAGGAAGCTCGGGCAGACCGCGTTCGATGCGCAGGCGGTTCAGTGCGCCGCCGAGATCGGGCGCAGTGTCGGCCAGCGTGCCGTCCAGATCGAACAGCACGCCGCGTGTGCGCGGCTCATTCATCGCGTACACACCGCATCAGGTAATTGACCGCAGTGTCCTTGCCGAGCGAGTAGACCTTGGTGAACGGGTTGTAGCTCATGCCCATCAGTTCAGCTTCGCGCAGGCCGGCGTCGCGCGCGTCGCGCGCCAGTTCCGACGGCTTGATCATCTTTTCGTACTCATGGGTGCCGCGTGGCAGCAGGCGCAGCACGTACTCGGCGCCGATCACCGCGAACAGCCACGATTTGGGATTGCGGTTCAGCGTCGAGAAGAACACCGTGCCACCCGGCCGAACGAGGCTCGCGCAGGCGCGCACGATGCTGGCAGGATCGGGCACGTGCTCCAGCATTTCCATGCAGGTCACCACGTCGTACTGCCCGGCGCGCGCGCGGGCATGGTCCTCGGCAGATTCGAGCAGGTATTCGACACGATTCCCGCTTTCCAGCAGGTGCAGGCGCGCGACTGACAGCGCCTTCTCGCCGAGATCGATCCCGGTCACGCTGGCCCCCCGCACTGCCATGCTCTCGGCGAGGATGCCGCCGCCGCAGCCGACGTCGAGTACACGCTTGCCGGTGAGGCCGACACAGCGGTCTATCCAGTCCAGCCGCAAGGGATTGATGTCGTGCAGCGGCTTGAACTCGGATTCCGGATCCCACCAACGGTGGGCGAGCTCCGAAAATTTCTCGAGTTCGAGCGGATCGGCGTTCTGATGTGTCGTCATGAGCGAAAGGACAGTCTGGCGTGCGCGAGGTTTCACCACCGGGGTAGCGATAGTAATGCCGCTATCCGGTTGGCGACGGGCGAAAAAAAGCCCTGCACGAATGCAGGGCTTTTGACGAGATCGGGAACCCGATTACTTCTGGGTACCGATGATCTCGATTTCAACGCGACGATCCGGCTGCAGGCAGTCCACCAGCTTCTTGTTGCTGCGGTGTTCCTTGCCCATCTTCATGCAGCTGTCGCCGGTCACCGGCTGGGCTTCGCCCTTGCCTTCGGTGTAGACGCGGTTGGCTTCAACGCCCTTGCTCACCAGGTAGTCCTTGACGGCAGCAGCGCGCTTTTCCGACAGGGTCTGGTTGTACTTGTCCTTGCCGATGCGGTCGGCGTGGCCAACGGCGATGATGACTTCCAGGTCGATCGAGCTCAGCTTGCTGACGGCGTCGTCGATCTTGGACTTGCCTTCCGGACGCAGCGTGGCCTTGTCGAAATCGAACAGGGCGTCAGCCGACAGGGTCACCTTCTGGGCGGCGGGCTTCGGAGCCGGAGCGGGGGCCGGAGCCGGCTCGGCAGCCTTCGGCGCCGGGGCGGCGGCAGGAGCCGGCTTCTCGCAGACGTCCTTCGGCAGCAGATCCTTGTCGCAGGCGCAACCAACTTCCGGGATCGAGGCAGCGTAGGCCGGCGTCCAGTAACCGGTTCTCCAGCACAGGCCGTTGGCGCTGCGGGCGACGACGCCACGCGAGTCGATCACGTAGGGAATGTGGGCCTTCATTGCCGGGTCGACCTTGATGTCTTCCATGGCCGACACGTTGGAGGCGAAACCGGCCGTGGCGGCCAGCAGGGCGATGAGCAGCGGTTTTTGCGTCAGTTGTTTGAGCATGATCCCCTCTTATAAAACTTGAAGCGGTTGTCAACCGGCCTGCCCGCCTGTCTTGGACCTGACAGGCAAAACTGGCGGCAAACCCACGTACCACTGTGGTATTGCCGGGCAGCGATGCATGAAAACAAGGCCGCAAGCCGTTATAGAGCCACCTGATTTTGCCACAGGCGCGCGCGTGCCTTCAAATCGTTGTTGTGCAGGTGCAACAAGCTTCCATTCTCCACGCGCGCTTCCCCTGCGACCCATACATCGGTCACGTGTTCCCGGCCGGCAGCATAGACAAGATGCGATACGGGTGAGTAGCACGGTCGCGTCGCTGCGTCGTCGAGGCTGACCGCACACAGGTCTGCACTCTTGCCGGTGGCGATGGAACCCGTTTCAGCATCAAGGCCCAGCGCGCGCGCGCCGCCCAGTGTTGCCATGTGCAACAGGTGGCCGGCTGCAAGCGCGGCGGCGTCGCCAGAGGTGAGCTTTGCCAGCAGGCCAGCGTGGCGCATCTCCTGAAACATGTCCAGCCTGTTGTTGCTGGCGGCACCGTCGGTGCCCAACCCGATATTGACGCCGGCCGCAGTCAGCGCGGCGGTCGGGCTTGCGCCGCTGGCCAGCTTCATGTTCGACGTCGGGCAATGCGCAACGCTGGCGCCCTCGCGGGCGAGCAGGGCGATGTCGTCGTCGGTCAGGTGTACTGAATGGACGGCGATCAGGTTGGGGCCGACGAGGCCGAGCCGGCGCAGCCGCTCGAGCGGACGCACGCCGTGTTGTGCGATGCCTTGTTCGATCTCGTCGGCGGTTTCGTGGATGTGCATATGGACTGGCAGATCCAGTTGCTCGGCCATTGTGCGGACGCGTTCGAAAGTGGCGTCTGAAACCGTGTAGGGCGCGTGCGGCGCCAGCGTGAAGTGAAGCAGCGCCTCGTGCTTGAAGCGATCGCGCACGGCCAGGCCCTTGCTGAGGTACTGGTCGGCATCGGCCGCCCAAGCGCTCGGGAATTCCAGTACGACGATGCCCAGTGCGGCGCGCATGCCAGCCTCGAGCGCCGCCTCGGCCGCTGCATCCGGGAAGAAGTACATGTCGCTGAAGGTGGTGACGCCGCCGCGCAGCATTTCGGCGCAGGCGAGCAGCGTGCCGTCGCGCACGAAATCGTGGCTCACGTGCTTCTGTTCGGCCGGCCAGATGTGCTCGGTCAGCCAGCGCATCAGTGGCTGGTCGTCGGCGTAGCCACGCAGCAGGTTCATCGCGGCGTGAGCGTGCAGGTTTATCAGGCCGGGGATGAGCACGTGCTCGCCGAGCGTACGCAGCGTGCGCGGCCGGTAGCGGCGGCGCGCCTCGTCCGACGGCAGCAGATCGGCGATCCGCCCGTCCTGCACGGCAACGGCGTGATGTTCGAGTACCACGCCGGCCGGCTCGACCGGGATGACCCAGCGGGCCTCGATCAGCAGGTCGATGTCGGTCTGGGCTTCGTGGCTCTGCATGGCGGACGGATTCGGCTGGTCTGATTCAGGTGGCGCAGTGTAGTCCGGCGGCTGCCCGCTGAGGGGCCCCGAGGACGATGCAAGCGCATGTTAAACTTGCGGTTTGGCTGAACAAACCGGCGGTTTTCAATGCGCCGGGTTCATTTCAACAGACAGCCGACGTCCGCCCGATCCCCCGATGACCACATCTTTTGCCAAGGAAACACTGCCCATTTCGCTCGAAGACGAAATGCGGCACTCCTATCTCGATTACGCGATGAGCGTGATCGTCGGCCGCGCGCTGCCCGATGTGCGCGACGGCCTGAAACCCGTGCATCGACGTGTGCTGTTCGCGATGCACGAAGCGAACATCACGCACAGCCGCCCTTATGTGAAGTGCGCGCGCGTGGTCGGTGACGTGATGGGTAAGTATCACCCGCACGGCGATTCGGCGATCTACGACACGCTGGTGCGGATGGCGCAGGACTTCTCGCTGCGCTACACGCTGATCGACGGTCAGGGCAACTTCGGTTCGGTCGACGGCGACAACGCCGCGGCAATGCGTTACACCGAGTGCCGTCTGGACAAGATCGCGGCCGAACTGCTGGCCGACATCGACAAGGAAACCGTCGATTTCGGACCGAACTACGACGGCAAGGAGCAGGAACCGCTGGTTCTGCCCAGTCGCATCCCCAATCTGCTGATCAACGGCAGCGCCGGCATCGCGGTCGGCATGGCGACCAACATCCCGCCGCACAATCTTGGCGAGGTGCTCGACGCCTGCCAGTTGCTGCTGAAAGAGCCGGAAACGACGATCGAACAGCTGATCGACATCGTGCAGGCGCCCGATTTCCCGACCAGCGGCCTGATTTACGGGCTGTCCGGTGTGCGCGAGGGCTATCTGACCGGCCGTGGCCGTGTCGTGATGCGTGCACGCACCCACTTCGAGGACATCGACCGCGGCAACCGTCAGGCCATCATCGTCGACGAACTGCCGTACCAGGTGAACAAGAAAACCCTGCTCGAGCGCATCGCCGAGCTGGTGAACGAGAAGAAGGTCGAGGGTATCTCCGACATCCGCGACGAGTCGGACAAATCCGGTATGCGCGTGGTGATCGAGCTGAAGCGCGGCGAGGTGCCGGAAGTCATTCTGAACAACCTGTACAAGCTGACCCAGCTTCAGGACACCTTCGGCATGAACATGGTGGCGCTGGTCGACGGCCGTCCGCGCCTGCTGAACCTGCGCGACATGCTGGACTGCTTCCTGTCGCACCGCCGCGAGGTGATCACCCGCCGCACCGTGTTCGAACTGCGCAAGGCGCGCGAACGCGGTCACGTGCTGGAAGGTCTGGCCGTTGCGCTGTCCAACATCGACGAAATCATCGCGCTGATCAAGGCCTCGGCTTCGCGTGCTGAAGCGCAGGTGGCGCTGATGGACCGCGCCTGGAAGTCGCCGCTGGTCGATGAAATGCTGGCCCGCGCTGGCGCCGAATCCTTCCGTCCGGACGGGCTGGATGCCGCATTCGGCTCCTTTGCCGACGGCTACCGCATGTCGGACGCGCAGGCCAAGGCCATTCTCGACATGCAGCTCGCGCGCCTGACCGGGCTGGAGCAGGAAAAGATCATGTCGGAGTACAAGGAGGTGATCGAACAGATCATCGACCTGCTCGACATCCTGGCTCGCCCGGAGCGGATCAACTGGATCATCTCCGACGAAATGCGCCAGATCCGCGAACAGTTCGCCGACGGCCGCAAGTCGGAAATCATCGTGCACACGCAGGATCTCGGCATCGAGGACCTGATCGCGCAGCAGGACATGGTGGTCACGCTGTCCCACGGGGGCTACTTCAAGCGCCAGCCGCTGGCCGATTACCGTTCGCAGAAGCGCGGCGGGCGCGGCAAGCAGGCGGCGGCGGTGAAGGAAGACGATTTCGTCGACCAGCTCTTCGTCGCCAACACGCACGACTACATCCTGTGTTTCTCGAACCGCGGCCGTGTCTATTGGCTGAAGGTCTATGAGGTGCCGGAGGGGTCGCGCAATTCGCGCGGCAAGCCCATCGTGAATCTGTTCCCGCTGTTCGAGGGCGAGAAGATCACCGCGGTACTTCCGGTCAAGGAGTTCGACGAAGATCACTACATCTTCATGGCGACGGGTCGTGGCACCGTGAAGAAGACGCCGTTGGCCGACTTCGGCAACCCGCGCAAGGCAGGCATCATCGCCGTCGACCTCGACGAGGGTGACGCGCTGATCGGCGTGGCGATCACCGATGGCTCGGACGACATCATGTTGTTCTCCGACGCCGGCAAGGCGGTGCGCTTCGCCGAGGCCGACGTGCGCCCGATGGGCCGTACCGCGCGCGGCGTGCGCGGCATGATGCTGGAGGACGGTCAGAGCGTGATCTGCATGCTGGTTTCGAAGAACGACGAGCTGAGTGTGCTGACTGCGACCGAGAACGGCTTTGGCAAGCGCACCCGGGTCACCGAGTACCCGAAGCACGGCCGCGGCACGAAGGGCGTCATTGCCATCCAGACCAGCGAGCGCAACGGCGGCGTGGTCGGTGCGGTGCTGGTCGAGCCGACCGACGAAATCATGCTGATCTCGACCGGTGGCGTGCTCATCCGCACCAAGGTGGTGGACATCCGTGAAATGGGACGCTCAACCCAGGGCGTCACGCTGATCAACCTCGACGACGGCACCTTGCTGGCCGGCCTGGAGAAGGTGATCGAGAGCGACAGCGAGCAGGACGCCGAAGCGGATGCCGACATCGATACCGACGCGGACGCCGCAGCCGGCGAGGGCGAGGAATAGGAAGGGCGATGCGTGCGCGCGCGTACAACTTCGGAGCCGGTCCGGCCATGATGCCGGACGCAGTGATCGAACGTATCGCGCGCGAGTGGCAGAACTTCCGCGGCGAGGGCTACTCCGCGATGGAGCTGGGTCATCGCAGCGAGCACTTCGCCGACATTCACGCCCGCGCCAAGGCTGATCTGCGTGAACTGCTGGCGGTGCCTGAAACGCACCACATCCTGTTCCTGCACGGCGGCGCCACACCGCATTTCGCGATGGTGCCGCTCAATCTCGCGCAGCCGGGGCAGAGTGCGGACTACATCCACACCGGCTACTGGTCGGACAAGGCGATGGCCGAGGCGACCTCGCTGGTGAACGTGCGCATTGCGGCGAGTGCCGCCGCCAGCGAATTCGATCGCGTACCCGAGCGCGCCGGCTGGCAGCTCGACCCGGCCGCGGCCTATGTGCACATCTGCGCCAATGAAACGATAGGCGGCGTCGAGTTTGCCGACTATCCGGACACCGGAGACGTGCCGCTGGTGGCCGACATGTCGTCCAACATCCTGTCGCAGCCGCTCGACGTCGCGCGTTTCGGCCTGATCTACGCCGGCGCGCAGAAGAACATCGGTCCCGCAGGCCTGGCCATCGTCATCATCCGTGACGACCTGCTCGGCCGCGTGCGCAGTAGCGTGCCGTCGGTGATGAACTACGCGCGTCACGTCGAATGGGATTCGATGTACAACACGCCCGCGGCCTTTGCCATCTGGGTGGCAGGCCTGGTGTTCGAGCATGTGAAGAAGGAAGGCGGCGTAATCGAGATGGCGCGCCGCAGCGCAGCGAAGGCGAAGTGCATCTACGACGTGCTGAACGCCTCGCAGTTGTACACGAACCGTATCCAGCCGGCTTCGCGCTCGCGCATGAACGTGCCCTTCTTCCTGCGCGAGCCGCGGCTGGAGACACGTTTTCTCGACGGTGCGCGTCGGCGCGGTTTGCTGAACCTGAAGGGCCACCGTGCGACCGGCGGCATCCGCGCCTCGCTTTACAACGCGATGCCGCTCGACGGCGCGCGCGAGCTGGCCGAGTACATGACTGAATTTGAACGCAGACACGGTTGAATGATGGCCTCCGATCCGAGCTCGAACGACGAACTACTGAAACTGCGCGACGCCATCGATGCGATCGACACCCAGGTGCTGCAGCTCATTTCCGAGCGGGCGCGGCACGCGCACCGCATCGGCGAAATCAAGCATGGCAACATTTACCGCCCGGAGCGCGAGGCGCAGGTGCTGCGTCGGCTGGCAGACGACAATCCGGGCCCGCTGCCGCCGCAGGCGGTGAAGACCGTGTTCCGCGAAATCATGTCGGTCTGTCTGGCGCTGGAGCAGCCGCTGACGGTCGCTTTTCTGGGACCGGTCGGCACCTTCTCGGAGAGCGCGGCGCGCCGTCATTTCGGTTCCGCCCCGACCTTCATGCCGCACGCCACGATCGATGACGTGTTCCGCGCGGTCGAGTCGGGCAATGCGTCCTACGGCGTCGTGCCGGTCGAGAATTCGACTGAGGGTGCGGTCGGTCGCACGCTGGACATGCTGCTCAGCACGACACAGATGGTGTGCGGCGAAGTGATGTTGCGTGTCGAGCAGAACCTGATGACGCGCGACACGCCGCTGAAGGACATCCGTTGCGTCTATTCGCACGCGCAGTCGCTGGCGCAGTGCCACGAGTGGCTGAACCGCAACCTGCCTGGCGTGCCGGTCATCGCGGTGGCCAGCAACGCCGAGGCGGCGATCCGCGCCTCGGAGGAAGAGCGTGCCGCGGCGATCGCCGGTGAAGCGGCTGCGGCTGCATATGGCCTGAAGATACTGGCGGCGAACATCGAGGACGATCCAGCCAATACGACGCGCTTCCTGGTGATCGGCGAACACGATGCCGGCCCGTCCGGACGCGACAAGACCTCGATGATCTTCACCGTGCAGAACAAGTCGGGCGCTGTCGTGCGTCTGCTTCAACCGCTGGCCGAGCAGGGCGTCAGCATGACCAAGCTGCAGTCGCGGCCGGTGCGCGGCTTTGGCAACGGTGGCTGGCAGTACGTGTTCTATGTCGATATCGAAGGTCACCAGAGCGAACCCGCGGTGAGCGAAGCACTCTCACGCATCCGTGCCGAGGCCGGTTCGTTGAAGGTGCTCGGTTCCTACCCCGTTTCCGTGAGCAGTTCATGAGCGTCTTCGATCGCGCTTCGGCGCACATCCGTTCGATTTCCCCTTACCAGCCGGGCAAGCCGATTTCCGAGCTGGCCCGAGAGATGGCGCTGGACGAGGCCGGCATCGTCAAGCTGGCGTCCAACGAGAATCCGCTCGGCATGAGCGACAAGGCCAGGGCGGCCGCGGTGGCGGCGATTGCCGAAGTGCCGCGCTATCCGGATGGCAACGGTTTCGACCTGAAGCAGGCCGTGTCGCGTCATCACGATGTCGCGATGAACCAGATCGTGCTCGGCAACGGTTCGAACGACATTCTCGAAATGGTCGCCCGCGCGCTGCTCGGCCCGGGCAGCAGCGCCGTCTATTCGAAGCATGCCTTCGCCGTCTATCCGCTGGCCACGCTGGCGGCCGGTGCCACCGGCATCGAAGTGCCGGCGCTCGACTATGGCTGCGATCTCGACGCGATGCGCGCGGCCATCCGCGACGACACGCGCGTGGTGTTCATCGCCAACCCGAACAATCCGACCGGTACTTTCATCGAGGCCGGCGCGCTGGAGCGTTTTGTCGCCGCCGTGCCGCGCGACGTGCTGGTGGTGCTGGACGAGGCCTACAGCGAGTACCTGCCTTCACATCTCGCCTACGACAGCGCCCGCTGGCTCGAGCGTTACCCGAACCTGCTGGTGTCGCGCACCTTCTCCAAGGCCTATGGTCTGGCCGGTCTGCGCGTTGGCTATGGCATTGGCCAGCCGGACGTGATAGACCTGCTCAATCGGGTGCGTCAGCCCTTCAACGTCACCAACGTCGGTCTGGCGGCTGCCGTCGCCGCATTGGCGGACCAGGACTTCGTGCGCCGCTCGGCCGAACTGAACGCGGCCGGCCTGAAGCAGATGGAAGCCTTCTTCGACGCGGCTGGCATCGGCTACATCCGCTCCTACGGCAACTTCATCGCCTTCCGCGCCGGTGACGGTGCAGCCGTCAACCGCCGGCTGCTGGAGCAGGGCGTCATCGTGCGGCCGATTGCCGGCTATGCGATGCCCGAGTGGCTGCGGGTGTCGATCGGCCTCGAAGCCGAGAACGCACGCTTCATCGACGCACTGAAGAAGGCGCTGGCGTGAGCGCACCGCTGATCGGACGTCTGGTCGTCGTCGGCGTCGGCCTGATCGGCGGCTCCTTTGCCGCTGCACTGCGCCGTGCCGGCCAGGTCGGGGAAATCGTCGGTGTCGGCCGCAGTGCCGAGAGCAAGCGCGAAGCGCTGGAGCTCGGCCTGATCGATCGCGCCGAATCCGACTGGGCCGCGGCGCTCGCGGGCGCCGACCTGGTGCTGCTGGCGATGCCGGTCGGCCAGATGGACGCGGTCATGTCGGCGATGCTGCCCCACCTGTCGCCGCATACCGTGGTCACCGATGCCGGCAGCACCAAGGGCGACGTCGTCGTGGCGGCCCGCCGCTGCTTCGGCGACCGTGTGGGTCAGTTCGTGCCCGGGCATCCGATCGCCGGTGCCGAGAAGAGTGGACCCCAGGCGGCGCGTGCCGATCTGTACGAACGGCGCCGCGTCGTGCTGACGCCGCTGGCCGAGAACGGCGGCGCGGCCATCGAACTGGTGCGCCAGGCCTGGCTGGCCTGCGGCGCACTGCTGACGGTCACCACGCCGGAGCACCACGACCGCTGGCTGGCGTCGGTCAGCCATCTGCCGCATCTGCTGTCCTTCGCGCTGGTGTCGGAACTGGCTGCGCGTCCGAACGCCGAGGAGATCTTCAACCTTGCGGGCGGCGGTTTTCGCGATTTCACCCGCATCGCCGCCAGTCATCCGGAAATGTGGCGCGACATCTTCTTCGCCAATCGCGAAGCGCTGCTGACAGAACTGAGTGCCTACGAAACAGAACTTGCACGCTACCGCGCACTGATTGAATCCGGTGACGCCGCCGGCCTCGAAGTGCTGATCGGCACCGCGCGCGAAGCACGTACCGCCTGGGCGCAACGCCAGGGCTGAACACAACATGAGGCGCCCCGGCGCCGTCCGAACACGATGAAGACCGAATTCCTCGACCTCCCGCCCGTATCGTCCGCCCGCGGCACGCTGCGGCTTCCCGGCTCCAAGAGCATTTCCAACCGCGCGCTGCTGCTGGCCGCACTGGCCGAGGGCGATACGCTGCTGCACGACCTGCTGTCGTCGGACGACGTCGATCGCATGCTCGACGCGCTGCGCACGCTGTCCGTGGACTGGCGCCATGCCGGTGGCGACGACTACGTCATCAGTGGCACCGGTGGTCGTTTCCCGGTCAAGAAGGCGGATCTGTTCCTCGGCAATGCCGGTACCGCCTTCCGTCCGCTCACCGCCGTGCTGGCGCTGATGGGCGGCGAGTACCGGCTGCACGGCGTGCCGCGCATGCATGAGCGGCCGATCGGCGATCTGGTCGACGCGCTGCGCCAGGTCGGTGCCCGCATCGACTACGAGGGCAATGACGGCTTTCCGCCCTTGCGCATCCATCCGGCGCAGATCAACGACGTGCCGGTGGTGCGCGTGCGCGGCGATGTGTCCAGCCAGTTCCTGACCGGGCTGCTGATGGCCTTGCCGCTGATTGGGCGCGCCGTGCGCATCGAGGTCGAGGGCGAGCTGATTTCCAAGCCCTACGTCGACATCACGCTGGCGCTGATGCGCCAGTTCGGCGTCAACGCCGAGCGTGAGGGCTGGGCGGCGATCAATCTGCCGGCCGGCGCACGTTACGTGTCGCCCGGCGAGTGCTTCGTCGAGGGCGACGCGTCGTCCGCGTCGTATTTCCTTGCCGCAGGCGCCATCGGCGGAGGCCCGATGCGTGTCGAGGGCGTCGGTCGCGACTCGGTGCAGGGCGATGTCGCCTTCGCGCAGGCACTCGAACAGCTGGGCGCCGTGGTGGCGATGGGCCCGAACTGGATCGAGGCGCGCGCGCCCGAGGGCGGTCGTCTGCGCGCCTTCGATCTCGATCTGAATCACATTCCGGATGCCGCGATGACGCTGGCCATCTGCGCGCTGTTCGCCGACGGCCCGAGCCGGCTGCGCAATATCGCCAGCTGGCGGGTCAAGGAAACCGACCGCATTTCCGCGATGGCGATCGAACTGCGCAAGCTGGGCGCCGTTGTCGAGGAGGGCGCCGATTATCTCGCCATCACCCCGCCGGCGACCCTGACGCCGGGTGCTGCCATCGACACCTACGACGATCACCGGATGGCGATGTGCTTCTCGCTCGCTACGCTGGGTGGTGTGCCGGTGCGCATCATGGACCCGGGCTGCGTGGCCAAGACCTTCCCCGATTACTTCAAGCGCTGGTCGGAGGTGGCGGCATGAACGACGTTCCGGTCATTGCAATCGACGGCCCGTCGGCCTCCGGCAAAGGTACGGTCGCCGCGCGCGTTGCGGCGGCACTGGGATTTCACCTGCTGGACAGCGGCGCGCTCTACCGCCTGACCGCGGTGGCGGCGATGCGCGCCGGCGTGGCGCTCGACGACGAGCCGGCGCTCGGAAAACTCGCCGCGGCGCTCGATGTGCGCTTCGCTGACGGCTCAACCTGGCTGGCCGGCGAAGAGGTGTCGGACGCGATGCGCAGCGAGGCGGCGTCGGTTGGCGCCTCGAAGGTGGCCGTCTATGGCGCGGTGCGAGCCGCGCTGCTCGAGCGCCAGCGCGCCTTCCGGCAGCCGCCGGGGCTGGTCGGCGACGGCCGCGACATGGGTTCGGTGGTGTTTCCGGATGCCCGCCTGAAGGTATTCCTGACCGCCAGCGTCGAGATTCGCGCCGAACGCCGCTATAAGCAGTTGATCGAAAAAGGTGTTTCTGCTAGTCTGGAAAGTCTTTCGCAAGATTTGCGGGAACGGGACGAGCGGGATCGCAACCGGACACATGCGCCACTGGTGCAATTGCCCGATGCCATTCTGCTCGATACCAGTTCGATGACCGCGGATGCCGCCGTCCAGTTCGTGCTGGACGCGTGGGAAAAAGTGAAAGCGGGCTGAATGGCGTGTTCGCTTCCGGATGGTTCCGGATGCACGTCGGCAGTCCAAGGCGCACGGGGCGAGCAAGTCGCTCCCTGCTGTGTTCATACCTAACCCGTTGCCGCGCAAGCGGCTTTTGCCAATGTCCCAAGTTGCCCAGTCGTCCGACTCCATGGAAAGTTTTGCCGCGCTGTTCGAGGAAAGCCTCACGCGCCAGGAAATGCGCGCCGGTGAAGTCATCACCGCCGAAGTCATGCGCGTGGATCAGAATTTCGTCGTCGTCAATGCCGGCCTGAAGTCGGAAAGCTACATCTCGATCGACGAATTCCGCACCGATCGCGGTGAACTGACGGTCGCCCCCGGCGATTACGTCAGCGTTGCAATCGAAATGCTCGAGGACGGCTACGGTGAAACCCGCCTGTCCCGCGACAAGGCCAAGCGCATCGCCGCATGGAACGAACTGGAAAAGGCACTGGGCGATGGCTCCATCGTCAAGGGTCTGGTGTCGGGCAAGGTCAAGGGTGGTCTGACCGTCATGACCAACGGCATCCGCGCCTTCCTGCCGGGTTCGCTGGTCGACCTGCGTCCGGTCAAGGACACCACGCCGTACGAAAACAAGGAATTCGAATTCAAGGTCATCAAGCTCGACCGCAAGCGCAACAACGTCGTTGTGTCGCGTCGCGCCGTGCTCGAACTGACCGCCGGTGAAGAGCGCGAGAAGCTGCTCGAGAACCTCAAGGAAGGCACCGTCGTCAAGGGTATCGTCAAGAACATCACCGACTACGGCGCGTTCGTCGACCTCGGTGGTATCGACGGCCTGCTGCACATCACCGATCTGGCCTGGCGCCGCGTGCGTCACCCGTCGGAAGTGCTGGCGGTCGGTGACGAAGTCGAAGCCAAGGTGCTCAAGTTCGACGCCGAGAAGAACCGCGTGTCGCTGGGCCTCAAACAGCTGGGCGAAGATCCGTGGGTCGGCATCTCGCGCCGCTACCCGCAGGGCACCCGCCTGTTCGGCAAGGTGACCAACCTGACCGATTACGGCGCATTCGTCGAAATCGAGCAGGGCATCGAAGGCCTGGTCCACGTGTCCGAAATGGACTGGACCAACAAGAACATCCACCCGACCAAGGTTGTCCAGCTGGGCGACGAGGTCGAAGTGATGATTCTGGAAATCGACGAAGACCGTCGCCGGATTTCGCTGGGCATGAAGCAGTGCATGCCGAATCCGTGGGAAGACTTCTCGATGAACCACAAGAAGGGCGACAAGGTCCGCGGTCAGATCAAGTCGATCACCGACTTCGGCGTGTTCATCGGCCTGACCGGCGCCATCGATGGCCTGGTTCACCTGTCCGACCTGTCGTGGTCGCTGCCCGGCGAAGAAGCCGTGCGCAACTACAAGAAGGGCGACGAAGTCGAGGCCGTCGTGCTGTCGATCGATGTCGAGCGCGAGCGCATCTCGCTCGGCGTCAAGCAGATGGATGGAGACCCCTTCACCAACTTCATCGCCACCCACGACAAGAACAGCGTCGTCCGCGGCACCGTGAAGACGGTGGATGCCAAGGGCGCCGTGATCGCGCTGAACGAGGATGTCGAGGGCTACCTGCGCGCCTCGGAAGCTTCGCGTGACCGCGTCGAAGACCTGACGACCATCCTCAATGTCGGCGACGAAGTCGAGGCGATGATCGTCAATCTGGACCGCAAGACCCGTTCGATCACGCTGTCGGTGCGTGCGAAGGATCAGGCTGAACAGAACGACGCCATCCAGAAGATCCAGGCTGAAGGCACCTCCGCCAGCAGCGGTACGACCAATCTGGGCGCGCTGCTGAAGGCGAAGCTGAAGAACTCCTGATCGTCTCGCACGATCGGTGTTCACGTGACAACGCCGCCTGCGGGCGGCGTTGTCTTGTCATCACCCGGCAAGGTTGAAATCGCTCATCTGATACGTCATGACCAAATCCGAACTGATCACCCGGTTGGCCACCCGCTTCCCGCAACTGGTCGCCAAGGACGCCGATTACGCCGTGAAGATGATCCTCGATGAAATGACCGCAGCGCTGGTGCGCGGCGATCGGATCGAAATCCGCGGTTTCGGCAGCTTTTCGCTGAACCATCGCCCGCCGCGCGTGGGCCGCAACCCGAAGTCGGGCGAGAAGGTCATGGTGCCCGAGAAGCGGGTACCGCATTTCAAGGCGGGCAAGGAACTGCGCGAGCGCGTCGACAACGCGCTGAACACCGCAGGCCTCGTGGCCTGACATCCGCCGCAATGGCGATACTTAACTGGCTGCTGCGCATCGTCGTCTTCCTGTTGCTGCTCGGCCTCGCGGCCCGCAACAGTGATCCGGTGACGGTGCGCTTCTTCTTCGGACACGAGTGGCGCGTGGAGTTGTCTCTCGTACTGCTCGCCCTGTTCTTCTTCGGCGCCCTGCTGGGCACACTGGCCGGGTGGTCGCTGGCGCGCAGTCGCGCCGCGCACGACGGACAATCGCCGACCGCCGACTGATCCCCTTCCCACATGGAAATAGAACTTTGGTGGCTCCTGGCCCTGCCGCTCTTCTTCGGGCTGGGCTGGCTTGCCGCGCGCATCGACATCCGGCATTTGGTGCGCGAGTCGCGCGCGCTGCCGCGCTCCTACTTCGCCGGTCTGAATTTCCTGCTGAACGAACAGCCGGACCGCGCGATCGACTCCTTCATCGAGGCGACGAGCAAGGACCCGCAGACCGTGGAGCTGCAATTTGCGCTCGGCAATCTGTTCCGCCGCCGCGGTGAAACCGATCGTGCGATCCAGATCCATCAGGCGCTCGCCGCCCGCGAGGACGCGCGGGCCGAACAGCGGCTGAATGCTCGCCTCGAACTGGGTCTCGACTTCCTCAAGGCCGGACTGCTGGACCGCGCAGAGGAGGCATTCGTCGGCCTGCGCGGCAGTGCGGTCGATATCGAGGCCCTGCATCACCTGCTGGATATCTACCAGCAGGAAAAGGAATGGCACAAGGCGATCGACGTCGCCCGCGCGCTGCCGGAGAACGAATCGCACCGCGCGCAGAAGGACATCGCGCAGTTTCTGTGCGAACTCGCCACACAGGCGCTGGCGCAGTCCCGCATGGGCGACGCGCGGACCCTGCTCGGCGAGGCGCTGGCCACGCACCGCAAGTGCGTGCGCGCATTGATGCTGCTCGGTGATGCAGCCGCCGCTGAGCAGAAGTGGGAAGAGGCGATCGAACACTGGCAGCGCATCGAGCAGCAGAATCCGGTCTATCTGGCGCTGGTGGCCTCGCGCATGGCCGACGCCTACCGCAAGCTCGGACGCGAGCGTCAGGGCATCACGCTGCTGAAGAGTTATCTGGAGCGGCACGCATCGCTCGATCTGCTCGACGTCGTGTTCAAGGAGGAACTCGACGCCGAAGGCCCGGCCGGCGCGCTGACGCTGGTGCGCGAGGAGTTGCGCCGCAATCCCACCCTGCTTGGTCTGGACAAGCTGCTGGAGGCGCAGTTGCAGACGCTGCCGCCGGAGGCGCGCACCGATTCCGATCTGATGAAGAACATCATCCACGCGCACACGCGGCGCGTGGCGCGCTACCGTTGCGACAGCTGCGGCTTCAAGGCGCGCCAGTTCCACTGGCGCTGCCCGGCCTGCGGCGGCTGGGAAACCTATCCGCCCAAGCGCACCGAAGAATTCGACCTGACGCCCTGATCAACGCACCGAGCACCGCATGAGCCTGACGCTTCCCGATACCCGCAACGCGCGCATCCTGGTCGCTGGCGACGTGATGCTGGACCGCTACTGGTTCGGCGACGTGCAGCGCATCTCTCCCGAAGCGCCGGTGCCGGTGGTGAAGATCGACCGCGTCGAGGAAAGACCGGGCGGTGCGGCCAACGTGGCACGCAACTGCGCGGCACTCGGTGCGAAGGTGAGCCTGCTGTCGGTGGTCGGCGCCGACGACGCCGGTCGCACCCTGCGCGCGCAGATGAAGGCCGCACATATCGCGGCCAGCCTGCACGAAGATCCGCAGCTCGACACCACGATCAAACTGCGGGTGATCGGCCGCCAGCAGCAGTTGCTGCGCATCGATTTCGAGAGCGCGCCGGCGCGCGAGGTGCTGTGTGCCAAGCTCGACGAGTTCGCGCGCCGCGTGAAGGACGTCGACGTGGTCATCCTGTCCGACTACGGCAAGGGCGCGCTGGCGGACATCCGCGACATGATGGACATCGCGCGTGCGGCCGGAAAGCCGGTGCTGGTCGACCCCAAGGGCGACGACTACACGCGCTACGCTGGCGCCACGCTGCTCAAGCCCAACCGCAGCGAACTGCGCGAAGTGGTCGGCAGCTGGGCCGACGACGACGATCTGGCGCGCCGCGCCACCGCGCTGCGCGATGAACTGGGGCTGGGGGCGTTGCTGCTCACGCGCTCCGACGCGGGTATGAGTCTCTACGCTGCCGAAGGTGTGACGCACGAGCGCGCGCTGGCGCGCGAGGTGTACGACGTCAGCGGTGCCGGCGACACGGTGATCGCCGCGATGGCGGTCATGATGGCCAGCGGTTGCTCGCAGGTCGATGCAATGCGACTGGCCAATCGCGCGGCTGGCATCGTGGTCGGCAAGCTGGGAACCGCCGTGTGCGGGCTCGATGAACTCGCCGCCGACCTGCGCCACGGCGCCATCTGAGCGGTATCCTTCCACGGTCATCCTTCCGGGAGTCGTCATGCGTCGCCTGTTCTGCATGCTGCTGTGCCTGCTTGCCGCGCCCGCTTTTGCGGTACTCGACCTCAACAGTGCCACGGAAGCCGAACTCGACGCATTGCCCGGCGTCGGGCCGAGTCGCGCGCAGGCCATCATCGAGCACCGCACGAAGAACGGCCCCTTCACCTCGGTGGACGAACTGCGCAACGTGAAGGGCATCGGTGACAAGACCTTTGCCGAACTGAAGCCGCTGCTGGTCGTTGGCGCGGGCACGTCGGCATCCGTCGCGCCGCGTGCCAACGTGCCCGCAGCTCCGCAAGCCGCGCCGGCCCCGTCCGGCGGTTTTCCCTGGTGGATCGTGGCAGTCATTGCCGTCGGCGCAGCGCTCGCTTTCGTACTGATGCGCCGGCGCGGCACGCCGCAGGCGCCTGCACAGGTGCCGGTATCTGTGCCCGAAGCGCCTGTGCCGCCCGCCAGACCTGCCGCCGGCAGCGCACCGAAACCCGCCTCATCCTCGCCGCCGCCGCGTCCGGCGGGTGGCGCGACGCACGCCACGTCGGGTGACGTCTCGGCACCGCCGGCGCGACCGGCCGGTGCGCCGCCCCGGCCGGCGGGCAGCAGTGCGCCCGCCCAGTCGTCTGCCGCATCGGCCGACACTGCAGCAGATGCTCCATCGTCCGCGCCGCCAAAGCCGGCGGGCGCGCCACCCAAACCGGCCGGCTCGCGCTGAGACGGCCTCACCGACTCCAAGGCAGCCATGCAATACAAGACTCTCGAAGATTTCGTCGGCAATACGCCGCTGGTGCGCCTGCAGCGCATTCCGGGCGCCGACAACGACCGTCGCGGCAACGTCATCCTGGCGAAGCTGGAAGGCAATAACCCGGCCGGTTCGGTCAAGGACAGGCCGGCGCTGTCCATGATCAAGCGCGCGGAGGAGCGCGGCGACATCAAGCCGGGCGATACGCTGATCGAGGCGACCAGTGGCAACACCGGCATCGCGCTGGCGATGGTTGCGGCCATGCGCGGCTACAGGATGATTCTGGTGATGCCGGAGAACCAGAGCATCGAGCGTCGTCAGAGCATGGCCGCCTATGGCGCAGAACTGGTGCTGACGGCGAAGGAAGGCAGCATGGAACTGGCGCGCGATACGGCCGAGAAACTGCGCGACGAAGGCCGCGGCGTCATCCTCGACCAGTTCGGCAACAGCGACAATCCGCGCGCGCACATCGAAGGAACAGGGCCGGAGATCTGGCGTGACACCGACGGGCGTGTCACCCACTTCGTCAGTTCGATGGGCACCACCGGCACCATCATGGGCACCTCGACCTATCTGAAATCGCAGAACCCGGCGATCCAGATCATCGGCTGCCAGCCGGAAGAGGGCGCGCAGATTCCGGGCATACGCAAGTGGCCCGAGGCCTATCTGCCGAAGATCTACGACCGTAGCCGTGTCGATCGGCTGGAGTACGTCGGCCAGCACGACGCCGAGGAAATGACCCGCCGCCTGGCGCGTGAAGAGGGCATCTGCGCTGGCATCAGCTCAGGCGGCGCGATGGTCGTCGCGTTGCGCATCGCGGCCGAGGTCGAGAATGCGACCATCGTCAGCATCGTGTGCGACCGCGGCGACCGCTACCTCTCCACGGGTGTCTTCCCTTCCTGATCGCCTGCGGGGCTTCCTTCTTGCGCTGACGCTGGCGGCGATGCCGCTTGCCGCCGGTGCCGCGTTCGAGCTTCGCTTCGACCGGCTGTCGGCGGCGGCCATCACGCTGGACGACGTGCACGTCGAGGCGACGGCGCTGGACGGTGGCCGTGCGCGCGTCCGTGCGGCGCGGGCGCAGATCGCCGGGCACACGCTGCAGCAGGTGCAGCTCGACTGCGCGGATTTTTCCGCCTTGCCCGAACAGCGCTGTCGCGGTGGGGTGCTGCGCGCGCGCGGCTATGGCCCGTGGCCGCTCGAGTTTTCGGTGCGTGGTGCGCAACGGGTGCTCGACGCGAATGTCCGCTTCTCGCCGGACCTGCGTGTCACGGTCGGCGGCGCGCTGGCTGGCGCGAGTCCGCATCTGGCGCTGCAGGCAAAGGCGGTTGATATCGCCCGCCTGCTCGCGCTCGAGCCCGCGCTGCAGTCCTTGCTGAAGGACTATGCGCCGGCGGGGCGCGCCGACATCGAAGCCGTGCTGAAGGATTTCGGTGCCGCCCGATCCCCGCATGTCGAGGCGAGTCTGCTGCTGACCGATGCACGATTCGCGTCGGCTGACGGCCTGCGTGCCGCCGAGGGCATGTCGCTCGCGCTCGCTCTTGACGCCACCCGGCAGGGTGAGGACTGGCTCGGTCGCGCCTCGATTGACTGGCGGGCCGGCGAACTGCTGTGGGACAGCATTTACCTTAAAGGCGGCGGAACGACGCTGGCGAGCGACTTCGCGCTGACGGCCGGCGGCCTTGAACTGCGCGCCGGCACGCTGGATCTGGCCGGCGTCGGGCGGCTGAACCTGGAGGCGCTCTTCGCGCGGTCGCCGGCAACGCTGACGCGCGCGCGCGTCGAGGGTCGTTCGTTCGATCTCGACGCGCTGAACACGCGCTTTGTCGAGCCGCTGTTCGCCGCGCGCGGCTGGTCGACCTTCGCAGCGGCCGGCCGCGCCGACCTTGTCGCCGAGTTCGACCCACAGGGAGCGACGGCTGCGACGCTGCACCTGACCAATGCGGCGGTCGCCGACAAGTCGGGGCGCTGGTCGCTCGACGGCGTGACCGCGTTTCTTCCGTGGCGGCGCGATGAGCCGACCGAGCCGCACGCAGTGGTCAAGTCGGCGCACTTCGACCGCTTGCCCTTCGGCGCCTTCGAACTGAAAGCAAGCGTGGCGGCCGACCGGGTGTCGCTTGAACCGGTGCGCATCCCGGTGCTCGATGCCGGGCTGCGACTCAATCTGCTCGATTTCCAAAGGGCCGACGGCCGCTGGCGCGGCGATCTGTCCTTTGATCTGGAACCGGTGTCGATGCCGGAACTGAGCGAAGCGCTGGGCCTGCCGCGCATGGCAGGCAGCCTGGGTGCCAGTGTGCCGCACGTGAGTTGGCGCGACGGCGTGCTCTCACTGGACGGTCAATTGCTGATCCGCGTGTTCGACGGCTATGTTGCCGCCACCGGGCTGCGCGTCATCGAACCCCTAGGGACGACGCCGCGTGTTCTTGCCGACCTCCAGATGCGTTACATCGATCTGGAGGCGCTGACCGACACGGTGAAGTTCGGCCGCGTCACCGGCCGTCTCGACGGCGACGTGAAGGGGCTGGAACTGTTGCGCTGGCGGCCCGTGGCCTTCGCTGCGCACATACGGTCGAGTGAGGGTGACTATCCGCGCGTGATCAGCCAGAGAGCGGTGCAGAACATTACCGCGCTCGGCGGGCCGGGTGCGGCGGCGGCGATACAGCGCAGCTTCCTCGGTTTCTTCGAGCGCTTCGGCTATCGCCGGATCGGCCTGTCCTGCGTGCTGCGCGACGGGGTGTGCAATATGGACGGCATCGCGCCGCGCGGCGACGGATTCATGCTGATCGAGGGCGGCGGCATCCCGGCGCTCAGCGTGGTTGGCTACAATCGGCGCGTCGACTGGCCGGAGCTGATCGAGCGACTGCGGCGGGTGACCGACGCAAAGCCGGTCGTCAAATGAATGGAGACACGATGACAAGTGCAATGACCAGGACGATCTGCCTGATGTTGATGGGCGCTGCGCTGTCGGCGGCGTGCGTCACCATCAATATCTATTTCCCCGCTGCAGCCGCAGAGAAGGCAGCCGACCGCATCATCGACGAGGTATGGCAGCTGAAGAAGGAACAGGGCAGCAAGACCCAGCCGGAAGGAAGCCAGCAATGAACACACTGAAACGCATGGTCCTGCTCGGCGCGATGTGGGCGGCGACGGCATGGGCGCAGGGCAATATCGAAATCAACACGCCGGCGATCAGCCAGATCAAGTCAAGCATGCAGGCAAGGCATACGCAGCTTGCGCCGCATTACGCGTCTGGTGCGGTCGGTCTGGGTGCCGACGGCAACGTCGTGCTGCGCGATGCCAATGCAGTGCCGCTGGCGCAACGGCAGGCGGTACAGGGCCTTGTTGCGCAGGAGAACACGGACCGCGCCGCCCTCTACCGCGAGATCGCCCGCGCCAACGGTCACCCGGAATGGGAGACGGATATCCGCTCGACCTTTGCGCAGCGCTGGATCGAGCGCGCGCAATCGGGCTGGTACATCCAGTCCGGCGGGCAGTGGTCGCGCAAGTAAGTACATTCGAACAACAACACAAAGTCATCACGGGATTTTCATGGCCGCCGTACTCGTATTCGATATCGAAAGCATTCCGGACGTCGCTGGCATCCGCGCGCTCAACAATCTGCCGGATGAGCTGTCCGACGCAGAGGTGGCGGAGTTCGCCTTCCAGCAACGTCGCGCTGCCGTCGGTCACGATTTTCTTCCCCTTCACTTGCAGCGCGTGGTGGTCATTTCGTGCGCGTTGCGCGATGCGAAGTCGCTGAAAGTATGGTCGCTGTCCGAGCCGGAGAACGGCGAGGGCCAGATCATCCAGCGCTTCTACGAGGGCATCGAGAAGCTGACGCCGCAGATCGTGTCGTGGAATGGCGCCGGCTTCGACCTGCCGGTGCTGCACTACCGTGGCCTGATCCATGGCGTGACCGCGCCGCGCTACTGGGAAATGGGCGAGGGCGATGGCCCGGATGCACGCGAATTCAAGTGGAACAACTACATCAGCCGCTACCACTCGCGTCACCTCGATCTGATGGACCTGCTCGCGCTGTATCAGGGCCGTGGCAATGCGCCGCTCGACGATCTGGCGAAGCTGATCGGTTTCCCCGGCAAGCTGGGCATGGATGGGTCGGCGGTATGGGGTGCCTGGCAGCGCGGCGAGATTGCCGGCATCCGCGATTACTGCGAAACCGACGTGCTGAACACCTTCCTCGTGTTCCAGCGCTTCCAGTTGATGCGTGGTGTGCTTGACCGCGCGCAGTACGACGCCGAGATCGCTTTCGTGCGCGAGTGGCTGGCCACCCAGCCGGGTGATCACTGGAAGGAATATCTGGCGGCGTGGAAAACAGCCTGACTCCGCTGGCGTGAAAAAATGTCTTGAACGGGGGCGAGATTTCGCTATACTTGCGCCCTCTCTTCAGGCGCGTAGCTCAGCTGGTTAGAGCACCACCTTGACATGGTGGGGGTCGTTGGTTCGAGTCCAATCGCGCCTACCAACACACACTGCAGGGCTTGAAAGGCAGCGTTATGACACCGCGAACTCGTTTCACCCCGGTATCGATCACTGCCTGAGGCCTGCAGCCAAAGACGCACGTTCTGACGTGCGCAGACAGAAAAGTGCGGCCAAGGCCGCACTTTTTTTTCGTCCATAGATTTCATTACATCCCCGTTACCGATTTCCGGAGCAAGACCATGGTCAACATCACCCTGCCTGATGGTTCGGTCCGCAGTTTCGAATCCGCCGTGACCGTACGCGACGTCGCCGCATCGATCGGCGCAGGTCTTGCGAAGGCGGCCTTGGCCGGTCGTGTGGACGGCAAGCTCGTCGATACCTCCTTCGTCATCGAGAACGACGCGCAGCTGGCCATCGTGACCGACAAGGACGCCGATGGCCTCGACATGATCCGTCACTCGACGGCTCACCTGCTGGCCTACGCGGTGAAGGAGCTGTTCCCGGATGCCCAGGTGACTATCGGCCCGGTGATCGACAACGGTTTCTATTACGACTTCTCGTACAAGCGCCCATTCACGCCGGAAGATCTGGTGGCGATCGAACAGCGCATGGCCGAACTGGCGAAGAAGGACATCCCGGTGTCGCGCGAGGTGTGGCAACGCGACAAGGCAGTCGACTTCTTCAAGTCCATCGGCGAGCACTACAAGGCGGAAATCATCGCGTCGATTCCGGCCGACCAGGACGTATCGCTGTACCGCGAAGGCGATTTCATCGACCTGTGCCGCGGCCCGCACGTGCCGTCCACCGGCAAGCTGAAGGTGTTCAAGCTGATGAAGGTGGCCGGTGCCTACTGGCGGGGTGACGCGAAGAACGAAATGCTCCAGCGCATCTATGGCACCGCTTGGGCGAAGAAGGACGAGCAGGACGCCTACCTCAACATGCTGGAAGAAGCGGAAAAGCGCGATCACCGCCGCCTGGCCAAGCAGCTCGACCTCTTTCACATGCAGGAAGAGGCGCCGGGCATGGTGTTCTGGCACCCGAAGGGCTGGGTGGTATGGCAGCAGATCGAGCAGTACATGCGCACTGCGCTCGACAAGGCCGGCTACCGCGAAGTGAAGACGCCGCTGATGATGGACCGTGTGCTGTGGGAGAAGTCCGGCCACTGGGAAAACTACCGCGAGAATATGTTCACCACCGAGTCGGAGAAGCGCGACTACGCGGTGAAGCCGATGAACTGCCCGGGCCACGTGCAGATATTCAACAACACGCTCCACTCCTACCGCGACCTGCCGCTGCGTATCGCCGAATTCGGCTCCTGCCACCGTAACGAGCCGTCCGGCGCGCTGCATGGCCTGATGCGCGTGCGCGGTTTCGTGCAGGACGACGCGCACATCTTCTGCACCGAAGGTCAGATCACGTCGGAAGTGATCGCCTTCAACGAACTGCTGCAGACCGTGTATCGCGATTTCGGCTTCACCGACGTCGCGGTCAAGCTGTCGCTGCGTCCGCCGAAGCGGGCCGGTTCCGACGACGTGTGGGATCGCGCCGAGGCGGGCTTGCGGGATGCGCTGTCGGCATCCGGCATGCAGTGGGAGGAACTGCCGGGCGAGGGGGCCTTCTATGGTCCGAAGATCGAGTACCACATCAAGGACGCGATCGGTCGCTCGTGGCAGTGCGGCACGCTGCAGCTCGACTTCGTGCTGCCTGAGCGTCTGCACGCCGAGTACGTGGCGGAGGACAACTCGCGCCAGCGACCGGTCATGCTGCACCGCGCCGTGCTCGGTTCGCTTGAGCGTTTCATCGGCATCCTGATCGAAAACCACGCTGGAAACTTCCCTTTGTGGCTCGCGCCGGTGCAGGCCGTCGTGATGAGCATCACCGAAGCCCAGGCCGATTACGCTCAAACCGTTGCAAATGCGCTACGTGACGCCGGTCTGCGCGTCGAATGCGATTTGCGCGGAGAGAAAATAAACTATAAAATCCGCGAACATAGCTTGCAAAAGCTGCCTTACCAGATTGTCGTAGGCGACAAGGAGAAGGCAGCCAACGTGGTGGCCGTGCGTGCCCGCGGAAATATCGATCTCGGGCAGATGCCTTTGAGCGACCTGATTCAGCGCTTCGCTGATGAAATCGCTTCCCGGGGCATCGATCGCACGGCTTGATTTTTTTCGTCTCGGGAGTACGAGCATCAGTCAGCAAAAATCGCAGCGCACCAATTCGGAGATCAACGCCCCTGAAATCCGCCTCGTAGGCGACGAGGGCGAACAGCTTGGAATCATGTCTTCACGCCAGGCATTGGCCATGGCGGAAGAGGCCGGGCTCGATCTGGTCGAAATTGCGCCGCTTGCCAAGCCGCCGGTCTGTCGTCTGATGGACTTCGGCAAGTTCAAGTACCAGGAAGCCAAGCGTGCTGCCGAGGCGAAGTCGAAGCAGAAGCAGATCCAGGTCAAGGAAGTCAAATTCCGTCCGGGTACGGACGAGGGTGACTACCAGATCAAGCTGCGCAACCTGACCCGCTTTCTTCAGGACGGCGACAAGGCGAAGGTGACCCTTCGTTTCCGCGGTCGTGAAATGGCGCACCAGGAGTTCGGTATCCGCTTGCTGGAACGCGTGAAGACTGATCTCGAAGCGCTGGCCGTGGTCGAGCAGTTTCCGAAGCTTGAAGGGCGACAGCTGATCATGGTGCTGGCTCCCCAGAAGAAGAAGGTTTGACCGACGCTTCTCAGGAATCTGCCGGGGTGATACCTGGCGATGCGCGAGGCAAAAGCCTCGCGTCGCCGACACATCAGTGTCGGCAAAACAAGTGTTCACGGGTCTGAAAGTGCAGCGAGGGGTTCGCGGCCACCTGTGAAGATGACATAAATGGAGTTTTTGTCATGCCCAAGATGAAGACCAAGAAGGGCGCTGCAAAGCGCTTCAAGGTCCGGGCGAGCGGCAGCATCAAGCGTTCGCAGGCGTTCAAGCGCCACATCCTCACCAAGAAGACCACCAAGTCGAAGCGTCAGCTTCGCGGTACGACGGCGGTGCACGCCACGGACGACGCACGCGTCCGCAACATGTTGCCCTACGCATAAGGAGGCCGAACCATGCCGAGAGTGAAACGTGGCGTGACGGCACGTGCCCGTCATAAGAAAGTTCTTGACCAGGCCAAGGGTTACCGCGGCCGTCGCAACAGTGTCTACCGGATCGCCAAAGAAGCGGTGATGAAGGCGGGGCAATATGCCTACCGCGACCGTCGTCAACGCAAGCGTCAGTTCCGTTCGCTGTGGATCGTGCGTATCAACGCCGCCGCACGTGAACTGGGCATGACCTACTCCACGCTGATCAACGGCCTGAACAAGGCGTCGATCCAGGTGGACCGCAAGGTGCTGGCTGACCTCGCCGTGTTCGATAAGGCTGCGTTTGCAGCCATTGCGAACCAGGCCAAGGCCAAGCTCGCCGCCTGAGCGTCCCGTACGCAAAAAAAGGAGGCCAGGCCTCCTTTTTTTGTCCCTGAAATACCTGGGTAGAAGTCGATGAGTGATCTGGAAGCCCTTGTTTCGCAAGCTGAATCCGATTTTTCTGCCGCGGCCGACGCGGTCGTGCTCGAGCAGGTCAAGGCGCGCTACCTCGGCAAGTCGGGCAGCCTGACCGAACTGCTCAAGGGGCTCGGCAAGCTCGATCCCGAAGCGCGCAAGGAAGCGGGTGCGGCGATCAACGTCGCCAAGCAGAAGGTCGAGGCAGCGCTGGAAGCCCGCCGCGAAGCACTGCGCCGTGCGGCGCTCGAAGCGCGGCTCGCGGAAGAGGCGCTGGACGTCACGCTGCCCGGCCGCGGCCGCGGTCGTGGCGGTCTGCATCCGGTATCGCGCACGCTGGAGCGCATCGAGACCTTGTTCCGCGGCATCGGCTTCGACGTCGCCGACGGTCCCGAGATCGAAACCGACTTCCATAACTTCACCGCCTTGAACACGCCGGAAAACCACCCCGCGCGTTCGATGCATGACACCTTCTATCTGGAGGGTGCCAGCGACGTCATGCTGCGCACTCATACCAGCCCGATCCAGGTTCGCTACATGCAGGCGCACGTGGCGCGCCACGCCGGTGCCGACGTGATGCCGGAAATCCGCATCATTGCACCTGGGCGCGTCTACCGGGTCGACTCCGATGCGACGCATTCGCCGATGTTCCATCAGGTCGAAGGCCTGTGGGTCGGCGAATCGGTCAGCTTCGCCGACCTGAAGGGTGTGGTGAGCGACTTCCTGCATCGTTTCTTCGAAACCGATCAGCTGGACGTGCGCTTCCGCCCGTCCTTCTTCCCCTTCACCGAGCCGTCGGCGGAAATCGATGTCGCCTTCATGAGCGGGCCGCTGGCCGGGCGCTGGCTGGAGATCGCCGGCTGCGGCATGGTGCATCCGAACGTGCTGGGTCACTGCGGCATCGACGCCGAGCGTTACACCGGCTTCGCCTTTGGCTTCGGCCCGGATCGCCTGACCATGCTGCGCTATGGCATCAATGACCTGCGCCTGTTCTATGACGGCGACGTGCGCTTCCTGAGCCAGTTCCGCTGAGGTTTCACTGACATGCAATTCTCCGAAAAGTGGTTGCGCAGCTTTGTCGATCCGGAGATCGACACCGCCGCGCTGTCTCACCTGCTGACGATGGCCGGTCTCGAAGTCGAGGAACTGGATCCGGCGGCTGCCGCCTTCACCGGCGTCGTGGTTGCGGAAGTGCTGTCGGTGGCACCGCATCCGGACGCCGATCGCCTGCGCGTCTGCCAGGTCAATGCGGGTGGCGAGCCGCTGCAGATCGTCTGTGGTGCACCGAATGTCGCCGCTGGCATGAAGGTGCCCTGCGCTACCGTGGGTGCGAAGCTGCCGGGCATCGACATCAAGCGCGCCAAGCTGCGCGGTGTCGAAAGCAGCGGCATGCTGTGTTCGGCACGCGAACTGGGTATCTCGGAAGAAGCCTCCGGTCTGCTCGCGCTGCCGGCCGACGCGCCGGTGGGTACCAGCATCCGTGAATACCTCGATCTCGATGACAACGTGTTCGTCATCAAGCTCACGCCCAACCGGGCGGACTGCTTCGGCATGACCGGTATCGCCCGCGAGGTCGCCGCGCTGACCGGTGCGCCACTGAGCCTGCCGGCGATTGCAGCCGCGCCGGTGAGCATCGCCGACGTACTGCCGGTGAAGGTCGAGCACGCAGATCTGTGCGGTCGCTTTTCAGGTCGCGTCATCCGGGGCGTCAACGCCCGTGCGGCGACACCGGACTGGATGAAGCGCCGCCTGGAGCGCGCGGGCATGCGCTCGATTTCGGTGCTGGTCGACATTTCCAATTACGTGATGCTGGAAATGAACCGCCCGAACCACGTGTTCGATCTTGATCGCGTGCAGGGCGGCCTGCATGTGCGTTGGGCGAAGGCGGGCGAAAAGCTGGTGCTACTGAACGAACAGACCATCGAACTTACCACTGATTGCGGCGTGATTGCCGACGCCGCCGGTGTCGAGAGCTTCGCCGGCATCATGGGCGGCGCGTCGACCTCATGCACCGACGACACGCGCAATGTCTATGTCGAAGCTGCCTTCTGGCTGCCCGACGCGATCCAGGGCCGTGCCCGTCGTTACGCCTTCTCCAGCGAAGCGGCGCACCGTTTCGAGCGCGGTGTCGACTTCGCCGACACGGTGGCCGGCGTCGAGCGCGTCAGTCAGCTCATCCTTGAGTTGTGTGGCGGCCAGGCCGGTCCGGTCGATGACCAGATCACCGCACTGCCGTCGCGCGATCCGGTTCGGCTGCGTCCGGCCCGCGCGGCGCGCGTGCTCGGCATCCGTTTCAGCGACGACCAGATCGCCGCGCTGCTCGGCCGCCTCGGCCTTGCATTCACGCGCGACGGCGCTGATTTCATCGTGCAGCCGCCGAGCTGGCGCTTCGATCTGCGTATCGAAGAAGACCTGATCGAGGAACTGGCGCGTCTGCACGGCTACGACAACATCCCGACCGTGCCGCCGGTGGGGCGCCTGGCGATGCCGGTGCTGCCGGAAGCGCGTCGTGGTGCCTTTGCACTGCGTCACTTGCTGGCCGACCGCGACTACCAGGAGGTGATCAATTTCGCCTTCGTCGAACGTCGCTGGGAAAGCGACTTCGCCGGCAACGATGCGCCGGTCGTGCTCGCCAATCCGATCGCCAGCCAGATGTCGGTCATGCGCTCGACGCTGATCGGCGGTCTGGTCGACAACGTCGCCACCAACCGCCGTCGCCAGACCGAGCGCGTGCGTGTGTTCGAGATCGGCCGCTGTTTCGCGAAGGATGCCGGTGCCCAGCCGGTTGCCGGCTATGCACAGACGCTGCGTATCGCGGCGCTGGCCTGGGGCGGTGACAGCGCCGAGCAGTGGGGCGTCGCTACCCGTGCGGTCGACTTCTTCGACGTGAAGGCCGACGTCGAGGCGCTGCTGTGGCCGCGTCAGGCGACCTTCGCGGTGGCGCGTCATCCCGCTCTGCATCCGGGGCGATCTGCATCGGTCAGCCTCGACGGGCAGGTCATCGGCTGCATCGGAGAGCTGCACCCGGAACTGGTCCAGCGTTACGAGCTGGGTTCGGCGCCGGTGCTGTTCGAACTCGATCTCGAACCGCTGCTCGAAGTGCCGATGCCGGCACATCGCACGTTGTCGCGTCAGCCCTCGGTGCGTCGCGACATCGCGCTGCTGCTGCCGCGGACGACCGCCGCATCGGCTGTGCTCGACGGTCTGCGCAGCGTGGCGCCGGCCATCGTGCAGGACATTGCGCTGTTCGACCTGTATCAGGGCAAAGGCATTGCGGATACGGAAAAAAGCTTTGCTTTCCGTATACTTATGCAAGATACTGAACGTACTTTGGCGGACGCGGAAGTCGACGCGGCCGTGCATGAACTGGTGAGCTATGCACAGCGTGAGTTCGGGGCAAGGCTGCGCGCCTGAGGCGGCAGGGCGACAGAAGTTGAAGGGAGCCGCATGACCACACTGACCAAGGCCGAACTGGCGGAGATGCTGTTCGAACAGGTAGGGCTGAACAAGCGCGAAGCCAAAGATATGGTCGAAGCATTTTTTGACGAGATTCGCGACGCGCTCGAAAGCGGCGACGGCGTGAAGCTGTCGGGCTTCGGTAATTTCCAGCTGCGCGACAAGCCGCAGCGGCCCGGCCGCAACCCGAAAACCGGCGAAGAGATTCCGATCACGGCGCGTCGCGTCGTTACCTTTCATGCCAGTCAGAAACTGAAGTCGGCAGTCGAGGGCATCGCCTACGATGGAAACGACGAATAAGGAATCGCAGGCGCTGCCTGCAATTCCTGCCAAGCGCTATTTCACGATCGGCGAAGTCAGCGAACTGTGCGGCGTGAAGCCGCACGTGCTGCGCTACTGGGAACAGGAATTCACCCAGCTCAAGCCGGTGAAGCGGCGCGGCAACCGGCGCTACTACCAGCACCACGAAGTGCTGCTGGTGCGTCGCATCCGCCAGTTGCTGTACGAGGAAGGCTTCACCATCAGCGGGGCGCGCAACCGGCTCGACGATTCCGATCCGCGTGCGGCGGCAGCCGAAGCGGCACCGACTGGCGGAATCGACGTCGCCGCGCTGCGCAGCGAACTCGAAGCGCTGCGCGATCTGTTGAGCTGAACGGACTTCATTTTTAGTGCATCGCGGCCCCTCAAGCGGCAGTCCGCTGTTATACTTGCAGGCTGAGTCGGGGCGTAGCGCAGCCTGGTAGCGCACTTGCATGGGGTGCAAGGGGTCGCGAGTTCGAATCCCGCCGCCCCGACCATTAAATCAAGGACTTAGGCCACTTTTCGAAGTGGCCTTTTTCTTTTCTACGCGACTTTTACGCGACTCACGCCGCGGCAGTTCGCAGGATCGTCAGCGTCGGCGTCGTCCGGTTCGCGGTCGATACCTTATTCGCCTGCGCTATCAGGCCGTCGAGTTCGGCGGCCGAGTAGTGCGTGGTCACGCTGTCGGACTTGTGGCCCAGCAGCGCCTGACGATCTTCCTTCGGCACGCCCGCTGCACGCAGCCTGCGGCCGAAGGTGTGCTTCAGGTCATGCACGCGCAGCTTCTTGAAGCCCTGCCGCGCGGGTTTGCCGAACTCGGCCTGCCAGGCTTCGGCGGCCCTGTTGCGGGCGCTTCGCCAGGCTGTGGCGTTCATGCGGTGCATCGGTCCGCCCTCGTCGCCGTATGGGAACACCCATTCGTCGTCCAGGCCGCGCTGCCCATCGATCACGCCGCGTGCCACGTCGTTCAGCACCAGCACCCGGTATTCCCGGTTCTTGACGCCGGACTGCTCCGTTCGGCCGCCGAACTCCGGCGGCACGATGAACACGCTGGTCTGCAGCTCGGGCACCTTCACTTCCCAGTCCCAGCGCAGCTTGCACACCTCCTGCTCGCGCGCCCCCGAATTGACGTTGAACAGCGCCATCCGTTCGAGGTAGTCCGGCAGCTCGGCGAACAGCAGGCGCTGTTCGTCCCAGTCCATCGGGTACGGCTCGCGCGATCGGCCGCGCTCGGTTTCCATCGTGATCGCCGGCACGACATCGATCCACGGGCGCTTGTTGTTGTCGCGCCAGGTGCGTGCGCACAGATGCAGGATGCGCACGACGCGCTGCAGGGCGATGTTGATGGTGCGCGGTGACGATGGCTTCTTCGTCTTGCCGCTGGCCATCTTGCCGCCCTCGCGCATCCACTGGCGGAACGGCTCCAGTGCGTCGTCGTCGATGTGCGTCACCGGCAGTTCGCCGATGAAGGGGTCCAGCTGCTCCAGGTACGTGGCGGTGAGCCCGATTGACGGCATGTCCTGATTCTCCAGCAGATACCGCGTCGCGGCATCGCGCCAGGTCTTCACCTGCCGGACGCCGAAAAGCTTCTGCTGCCGGCGCTGGTCCAGCAGGTGAATCAGGATCTGCTCGGCTTCTTCGAGCGAACCAGTTCCAGTGCTCTTGTAAATCCGTTCTCCGTCGATGACCTTGTTGATGTGCCAGATGCCGTCCCTTTGCGTGAGGCCCGACATCCGTTTTCCCGTTCTCGCCATGGTTTTTTTGCTCCTGCTGTTGCATGGCGGCGCTCGCTCGCGGGCTCAGGATTGCCCGGGGGCGGCGCCTTGTCAATCGCGTGCCGGGCCACGTAGGCGTCGGCGAAGGCATCCAGTTCGTGCCGGTCGACCGCCTTGCCCTGCTTGCCGATCCGCACCACGCGCACGTGCGGCCGCACAGTCGCATTGAACACGCGACGGCACATGCCCAGGTAGGTGTGCGCTCGGCTGATGCGGATCAGGCGGGGCCAGGGTTCGGCCTTCGCCCGCGGTGGTTGCGCCGGCGGGCTGTCGTCGAGGGCGGGCAGGGCGGACATCAGACTTTCTCCGCGCTGCGCGCTTTGGTGGTCGTGATCTTCGCTTCCGCGATGGCCTCACGCAGAATGTTCTCCGCCTTGGCCAGCGCGACTTTCGTGTCCGGCTCTGACAGCAGCATCCGATAGCAGCGCTCGATGTCGCTCAGCAGCTTCTCGCGCCTCCTGCGCTCCGCATGCCACTGATCGAAGTAATCACGATGCTCGCGCTCCAGCACTTCCAGCCGATTGGCGGCGGCATCGATCAGTTCGCCCAGCGCGGTCGGGTCTGGCTGCTTGAGCCGCTTGTCTCCGCGACGCCAGCGGTTGTAGCGGCGCAGCCGGTCGGCCTGGGTCATCGCGTCACACCTCGCCACACATAATCGCCCTTGTCCTCCCGGATGGCCGGCTCGTTGTCTTGGCACGGGCAGGTGTAGCCGCTCAGCCGGTCAGCGACAGGGCGCCAGAAGTTGCGCACGCGCCCGCTCGGCACATGGTTATCCTCGGTGGCATCGAGCAGATCGAACTGGGCCAGTACCCACGATGCTTCGGCGGATGTGCAGCGCTGCCCCATCTTGCTCACGCTGATGTGATATTCCGGCCCCAGCTCCTCGCTACCCGGTTCGACCTCGGTTACCTCAACGGCCGAAATTACGAAAAGGCCATTGAGGTGCACCCAGGCTTCGGCCGGAAAGCCCATCGCTGCCAGTTGTGCGACGGCTTGCACTTGCTTCACGCGACGCCAGCCTTCGCCCGTTGGGCGTTTCGGTTTGATGATGGATTCGCTCAAGATCGCGTCTCCGGAAACTCGTCGTGTGTCCGGCCGTCGAGCAGGCGGCCGGCGGCCTTCTTGCCGACGCGAAGCATCTGTTCGGCCGTGGTGTCGCTTGATGTGGCGTAGTCGTCGAAGTTGCAGTGAATCTGCCGCGACGGCATGCCGGCGAAGATGCTGCCCTCTGGGAACGCGACGCCGCCGTTACTGAGCCGCCAATCGTCCGGTGTCGGACCGAACTCGCCCCACTGCTTGAACAGGAACGGCACGCCGGCTGCCGCACACTGGTCGCGCAAGTCGCGAGCCCAGTGCGGATGCATCGGCCGCGCGTGCGGGCCGCTCTCGCCGCCGCAGATGACCCAGTCCAGCGTGGACGTACCGCCGTCGACGTCATCGTCAGGGGCGCCGTCGTAGTAGAGCGAGTCGAACACATCGACGCCGACCTTCCGCGGCACCGTAATCGCTGTCAGGTCAATCGGCCCCAGCATCGGCTCGGCGCTGATCCAGCGCACGGCGGCCGGCGTATCGAGCAGCAGCGGAATCCGCTCGTCGGCCGCGGACTGATCCTCGATACTGACGCCGAGCCAAATGCGCGGGTGCGGCCCATCGTAATTCATCGTCTGATCCCAAATGCCATCGGGGTCGATGCCGCCGCCGTGATGCACGGCTGACCGCGCCCATGCTTCGCGCCGGTCGGTCCTGAAGTAGTCGCGCATGCGGTCGGCACGCTTCGTCAGCACCTGGAAAATATGGCCATCATGTTCGTTGCGGCCGTACAGGCACGCCCACATGACGCCGAACACGCTGTCGATGAAGTCATCGGGCACCGCCGGGTGGAACAGGTCGGACATGCTATTGACGAAGATCATCCGGCGTTTCGCCCAGCGGATAGGCTGGGCGAGCCGGTCGCCGTGCGTCAGAACGTCGGTGAAGTCGCGGCCTGAATAGGCCGGCACCAGCTTGGTCATGCGCGGCCATTCACGTTCGGCGTAGCAGTGCTTGCACCCCTGGCTGACCTTCGCGCACCCGGTAACAGGGTTCCAGGTTGCGTCGGTCCATTCGATTCCGGTCTTGTCAGACATGGAACACCTCCGCCTCACACACGAGCTGGTGAAACCGTCCGCTGAACGCGGCACGCGCGTGGTCGTGGTCCCAGGCCGACAGGGCGCCCTGCGGCTCGATGCCTTCGATGCAGTACCAGGGGTCATCGTGCGGCGCCATGAAATCGCGCTGCTCGGTCGCGAGCATGATGAGGTCGGCCTGCTTCACGACCGGCGGTAGTTCGGGCGGCAGGCCGAAGCGCGCGAACACGGCGGCCTCGATGCGCTTCTCGATCTGCCGATAGTCCGGCAGCAACTGCTTGAGCGGCCGCGTGACGTCGCCGATGTAGGCCTCCGCAGCGTCGTGCAGCAGCCCCGCCAGCGCGTGCTCGGGATGGCCCAGCTCGGCGACGAGGTAGGACACGTGCACGCTGTGCTGCGCGACGCTGTAGAAGGCGCGCGACTGCCCAGCGAAGCGGCAGACCTTCGACAGACCCTGCGCAATGTCTTCAATCTCGATGGTGTCCGGGTTGGGTTCAAGGAAGTTGAAGTAGTGGCCACTGTAGGTGAGGATGTCAGGGCGGGTCTTCATGCGGCACCTCCCTTCCGCGCCTCGCGGGTCTGCACCACCACGTCGTAGTTCCCCATTGCGAGCGGCTGTCGCGGCTCCGTCTCGATGGTCAGCACCACGCCCGCCCGCCTGGCTCGCTCGATCAGCACAGCGGCCTCGGTGGCGACGGCTGCGCTGGCTTTGGCGTATCCCTCCGGAAGCGGCTCGATCGCGCTCAGTGCGGCCCGGATGCGCGGGTGCGCTTCGAGCGTGTCGGCGTCCGGGTCCAGCAGTTCGTTGCGCGGGTCGAGCACGACGGCCATGCCCATGACCACGCGGAACAGCGATGCACTGCGGCCCAGGTTGATCAGGTACTCGCACACGCGCCGGCAGTGCTCGGGGTCATCGATGCAGAACGCCGTGACGCCAAGGGCGGCCTCGGCGATCTTCTGCGGCATGGTGGCGCCCCAGCGGCTGGACAACGCTTCCAGCGCGTTGGCCAGTTCCATCGCCATTTCGATATCGGCCTGCGAGGCCTTGGCCATCTTCATTGCGTCTTCTCCCGGTGTAGTTCGGCGGCACGCTTCGCTGCCTTCCGCTCGCGCTTGCGCTGGGCCTTTGCCAGTGCTGCCCAGTCATTCACGGATAGGCCCCTGGGTTTTGGCGCCGTGGTCCGCTCCGCCGGCCCATATACCAGCGCGTGACCTGATGCGATCGCGCCGATGATGGCCGCTGCATAGAGTCCGGTTCGTTTCACGGCTTCACCTCCTCGCGCAGGGCTGCTCATCGTGCTATTTCGTCCCTGTCGCAGCCTTGAATACGCAGACACAGGTCTGGGGTTGGGCAGTTCGGACACAGCCACGAAGTCTTCCTCGATGCCGCCTCGGCGCGATCCAGCCGCTCGATTTCGGCGATGATCAGAGCGCCGGCCTTGATCAACTCGCGGCGGCGGTCACCTGTCTTCGGCTCCCAGCCTTCTGGCAGGATCGCTGCGCCGAAACTGGCACCGTAGCCGGTGCTGCTGGCGTCCCAGTCTCGGGCGCCCGGCGGCATCGCGTAGAAGCAGGCCATTGCCGCAATCTCGTCGCAGACGTGCTCGTCATCATGATCAGGCGTCCAGCCCTCGGCGCTGATCTGGCGCTGGCGCTCGGCCAGCACGTCGGTCGCTGCCTGCGTCATCGGCACCTCTGCCGGGGCGGGCGCAGCGACGGTCGGCTGTCCTTCAACAAGCAGAGTGGCGCCCTCGTCCGGGTAGTCCGTGTATTCGCAGAGCAGACCGAACTTCACCACCCCGTCATCCATGCGGACGTTGCCCACACGCAAGGTGATCGGAGGGTGCACGCGGTCATCGTCCGGGCTGGTGAGGTGGTGCAGCAGCGCCGCTTCTGACTCGTCCAGATGCCACCCCTCCGGCACCGCTCCGCGCTGGATGCGCGCGAGCACGATGCCGCGCAGTTCGTCGGACGTGACCAGCATCGCCGCAGGCCAGTCCGCGGGGCTGTCTCTGTCAGGCAATTCAGCCACCTCGCGGACGATTGCATCGGCCAGCCGCTCCGCTTCCTTCTTGTAGTCGGCCCGCGCGCTCTCCGCGGCGTGGCCCTGGCAGGGGTTCGTCATGCAGTTCTCCTCAACGGTTCGATGCGCAGGTCGCCGCAGTTGGCGGCGATCAGGGCGGCGGCCGGGTGCGGGCTGACGCTGTTGCCGACCATGCGGACCTGCGCGGATTTGGGGAATCGGCGGCCGTCGTGGCCGACCTCGATCTGGTAGTCGGGCGGGAAGCCCTGGGCGCGGTAAAGCTCGCGCGGCGTGAGCATGCGCAGGCCGATATCGACGATCAGGTAGGGCGTGCCCTTCAGCACCACGGTGACCAGCGCGAGGCGGTCGCGCGTGGTGACGGTGTTCATGGGGTCGCGCATACCTCCCCACTGTCCGCCTTCGCTGTAGTACTGCATCAGGAACGCGGCCACGCGCAGCGCGCCGGCTTCGTGCTCGGGGCTCAGCGTGCAGGTGACGGCGGCGTGATGCTCACCGCCGGCCATGATGGTGCGCAGCGGCTCGGCGGCATCGCGTCCGTCGCAGTGCTGGCTCAGCTGGGCGAGGTGGGCGGCGACCACCTGCTGCTGGCTGCCGCTGTTGGTGATGGTGCTGACCGGCCGGCGCGGGTCGTGCCCGGGCGTTTCGTTGAATCCGCCGTTGGCCTGCATCAGGTAGGCGCAGGCGGCAGCGTGCTTGCCGGTGCCGACGATGGTGCCCAGCGGTTCGGTGATGTCGAGGCTGCGCGGCGCCTGGCCCTCGCGCTCGCCGTAGCCGGTCTGCACCAGGCTGGCAGCCATGAGGGCATACCCGCCCCCGCCGGATGCGGTAGCGGTGCCCAGTGGGTCGAGTGCGCTGCGCACGCCGCTGCCCCAGCGCTGCACGCCGCCCGGCTTGCCCTCACCGTGGGCGACCTGGACCAGCGAGGGCGCGCACACCGCGAACTCGCCGCGGTGCGCCGTAGTGATCGTGCGCAGCGGGTCGTGGATGTCGTGCACGCGGTCGCTGCCGTGGTGGGTGATGGGCACGATGAAGGGGTCCGCGCTGTCCAGCACGAAGCGCTGTATGCCGCGGGCGATGCGGCGCATCGTGGCGGGCGCCAGCGGTTTGGCGCGTTCGAAGATGCTCGGGCACGGTATCGACCAGTCAATGCACTCTGCCGCCGACACCCAGCGCTTCTGCCCGCGCGCCGGCTTCTTGAAGTGCGTCGGCTCGGGCCAGACGATGGGCTTGCCGTCGCAGCGGGCGACCATGAACAGCCGCTCGCGCGTGGTGCCGGCGCCGTAGTCGGCCGCGCACAGGATGCGCCACTCCACCACGTAGCCCATGGCCTGCAGGCTGCGCACGAAGGCGCGCCATGTGGTGCCCTCGCGCTTCTGGTCCGGCACCAGAAACTGGTCGCGGCGCGCGACGTGCTCGCCGGGCTCGGCGACGGTGCCGCAGCGCTTCAGCACGCGGCCGGTGGCCTTGTCGCGCTTCGCGACCAACGGCCCCCACTTCAGGATCTGCCGCACGTTCTCCAGCGTGATGATGCGCGGGCGCTTTTGCCCGCCCCAGCGGCAGCCGATCCACGTCAGCGCGCGGATGCGTTCGTCACGCGGCTGGCCGCCGGCCGCCTGGCTGTGGTGCGTGCAGTCAGGCGAAAGGTGCAGGTAACCGACCGGCCGGCCCTGCGTGGCGCCACGCGGGCACACCTCGAACACGTCCGCGACGAAGTGCCGGGTCTGCGGATGGTTCGCGCGGTGCATGCTCAGCGCGTCGTCGTTGTGGTTGATCGCGATGTCGGGCGAGCGGCCGAGCGCCTGTTCGCAGGCGGTGCTCAGGCCGCCACCACCGGCGAACAGATCCACGATCAGTTCGTCATCGAACAGCAGGCGGTGCTGGGGGTTCATGCCGTCACCTCGATGCTAGGTTTCGGCCCGCGCAGCGATTCGATCCACGCCGGGGCGTTCGCCTCGCCGTACTGGCGCACAGTCTCCGCCCACTCGGCGGCGAATTTCTCGTCTGCAGCATTCCGGCGTTGGCGCGCGGCGTGCTCGGCCGTGCTGGCGTCGTTCGCTTCTCTTGAGAGCGCTGCCAGCCGCGTCAGCCGGCCGGCGAGGTCGTGCATCTGGCGTTCGGTCAGTTGGCTCATGCCGCACCGTCCGGCGCGCCGTCGGCGATGGTGTAGTGCCGAGGCGTCTTGCCGGCGTGCTGTTCGCGCAGCTGGGCGACGATGGGTGTCAGCTGCTCCACCAGCGCGCGATAGCCAGACCCGTTGTAGGCACGGTCGTCGTGCAGCTTCCCGGCAGCCTTGGCGTCAACGATGATCGCGATGCAGGCGAGGGCGTTGGCCAAGTGCGGCACGCCGCTGTCTGGCGCCACCTCTTCACCCTCGAACCAGGCGTCGAGGTGCCGCTTCGCCGCGTCGACGTAGATCGATGCGCGCACCCCGGCGTCGCGCCAGTTCGTGCGGCCGTACTTCAGCATGCCTTCCGCGAAGGCGACGCAGCCCAGCGCAGTGGCGGTGGTCGGCCACAGGTGCAGCGGGAGCTTGTTGGTGCCGATCGCGTCCTTGGGATTGGTCGGTTTCGTGAAACCGAGTTGGTCCAGGCGGCTCTGCAACTCTTCCGCCTGCGCCTTGATGATCGAATCTTTGCTCATGCTCCACTCCGGCTGAACAGCAGAGAGAGGATTGAGCGCGCTTCCTTCTCTTGCTTCTGCTGCGGGACATGCGGCTCGGTCACGACGGGCTGCGTGTCGGGGATTCCCAGCATGCGGCAGCAGACCTCACGCACCTGGCGCGCGAGGTCTGGGCCCATATCGGCCCAATCCATGCAGTGCACCGCGCGCAGGGCTTCGTAGTCGCGCCCTGCGAGGTGTTCCTTTCGGCCGATGGTTGCCGCGACAGCATCCAGCGTGCAGATGTTGAAGTGCTTCTCCCGGAACATGCGGAGCACGGCCGCTGAAGCGGCGAGAGCCTGGAAGTCGGTGATCGGTGGTGTGGTCATGCTGCGCATTGCTCCTCGAACAGACCGAACTGCACGGGCTCGCGCGCGGCCTCGGGTTCGGTGGTGATGGGTATGGGGTGCTCTTCATCGGGCTGATGGCGCCGGCTCAGCCGCTGCGACCAGCCGAACATCACGTGCGCCGGCGTGTACCAGCGCTCGCGCTCTTCCAGCGTCAGGGTGTTGCCGGTGACGACCACGGCAGGCACGCCCAGCAGCGACAGCTGCACGTAGGTCATGCGGGCGGCCTTGGCGTCGATGTCTTGCGCGGTGGCGTGCATGCTCAGCGGCACGGCGATGTCCTGCTGCGCGAGGTATTCGGCCGCGGCGATGAGCATGGCGCCGCCGCCGGTGGCCGGGTCGAGCACGGTGATGAAGCCGTCGCGGTCGATGCGCTGGCGCGCGTCCTGCAGCGTCATCGCGGCCATCGCCTGGCACAGGTGGTAGGGCGTGAAGAACTGGCCGGCCCACTTGTTGCCCAGCTCCAGTTCCATGAACACGCTGCCCAGCACGTCGTCGTGGCCGCCGGTGTGGAAACAGAGTTGCAGCGCGCCCAACGCGTGCGCGAAGCGCTCGACTTCGTCAGCCCGGTACCGGCCGACGATGCGCAGGTATTCCGCTTCGCGCTCGTCGCGCTGGCGCAGGTCGACCGTGTTGCTCAGGGCGATGGCTGCCATGGCGACGAAGTCGGACCAGACGGACCACAGGTCGTGCCGGTGCGCGTTGGCGCGCAGGGCCTTCATCAGGTCTTTGCGGTGGGTGGCGGCGTTCATGACTTTGCGCCCATGACCTGAGCCTGCGCCACCATCCGCCGTTGCATTGCCAGCACGGCAAGCGATGCGCGCGCGATGTCGCTGTTGCGCGCACCTTCAAGCGCACGGAACACGATGGGGCATGAGGCGCGCAGGGCTGCCTCTCTGGTGGTGTTCACCTCGACCCGGCCGGTGCGGTCGGCGATGTCCATGATTTCGTTCAGCGTGCGGATCACGGCCGCTGCGTGCCGGTGAGCGACATCCCCGATCCGGCTTCGCGGTATCTCGCGCACCATGTAGGCGGCCGCGCCGATGCTGGCGACCTGGTCGCGGCCGAAGTTGTCGGTGCCCAGAAACTGCAGTGCGATGTAGTGCTCGGTTTCAAGCGACACGCAGTCACGTGCGCGACCGGGCAAGGCCGCAACGTGTTTGATGTGGGCGCCGCGCTTTCTCATCGTGCTGCCCTCGAACCGGCCGGGAGGTCGGCCCAGGCAATCACTGTTTGACGGCAGGGCCAGCCGGTGCAGTCGAACCACACATGCCCGTCGAAGTAGCCGGTGAAGGTGTCGGTTCCGCCCGACACCTCGGTCTCGATCAGCACCGTAGTGTCGGCATCCGGCAGGCTGCCGTCAGTGATCCAGGTGATGGTCTCGGTGATCATGCTCGTGCCCCCAGTAGCGCCGCCATCAGCGGCTCAAGGCGCGGCGGGCGTGCAGCCAGCCGGCGCGCCTTCATCCGGTTCAACTGGGCGGCGAACAGGTCGGGGTGAGCCGCGCGCCAGCGGCGCGTGCATTCCGCCTTGGTGATCGGCCTCGGCCGCGGCGCGTCCTTGCCCTCTCCCCAGGCATAGACCGGCGCCGGCATGCCGTTGCTGCTGTAGCGCCGCCACTCCGCGATATGGGTGAGGCCTTGGGCGTGCCAGCGCGTCAGCGTGAGGTGCGCAGCCGATCGGCAGATGCGCGCGTCAGATTCCCACACGTCGCGGGCGGTCAGGTGCTCGCCGCTCTGCAGGCGAGCGCGCGCGGCGGTCAGGGCGGGGCTCAGTGGGTAAGCCATGATCAGGCCTCGCCCGCAGCGGTTTCGGGGCCCGGCTTCTCCGCCGCGTCGGACACGCTCTTCAGCAGCAGGAAGTGCACCAGATACAGAGCGGCACACCAGTACCAGCCTGCGGACGCCATCGCGACGATTGCCGTCATGTCGATGGCAGCGTTCATCCACTTCGGGCATGGCATCCCTCTTCCGCGGACTGCCTCCACGGATGCGGAATGAATGTCCTTGTGCAGCACAACGAGCGTCAGCAGGCTCACCGCCATGCAGTAGAAGACGCTGATGTTCTCGGCCCACTGGCTGCCGTTCGCGATGGCGTGATAGAGGGCGAGCAGGAAGCCGCCGTTGAAGAAGCCATACTTCAGGCGGCGATACGCCATGCTCTCCGGCTTGTGTTCGTTGCTCACGATGCCGTGCCTTTCTGGCGGCCGTAGAGCCGCACGATGTACGGGTGCGCGCGCATCGCGCTGACGATGCCCAGCGGGCCGCCAGCGAGGTACGCGACGATCTGGATTCCTCCGGCATCCGGCGCGAGCTTGAACAGCACCAGGTTGCTGGCGCCGATGCAGAAGGAAGTGATGGAGGCGGCGGCGTAGTGGCCGCCGTTGACGTTCAGGCTCTGCAGCCCGAGCGCGAACACCAGCGCGTAGGTGCTGGCGAAAAGCCACGCGGCCGTGGCGAGGGTGTCCGCGCTCGGCATCACGATGCGAACGGGTTGCCGTTGATGATGGGCAGGCCGGTGCCTTCGGCGATCGCCTTCCAGACTTCCTTGGTGGCGTGCTCTATCACCTTGTGCGGGCGCTCCAGCTCGTACCACATGGAAAGCTGGCCGCCGTCGTTGATGCGGTAGCGCAGGCGCGCGTCGATCCGGTACTTGTCGCCGCCCTCGAACACGGGAATGGCGATGCCGAAGCGCTCCGGAATATCGATGGTGCCCTTGCCGGCCGTGCCCTTCGTCTCTTCGTTGAAGGTGAATTGCACGTCGCCGTTGTCCAGGCGCACGCCGCTGGAGAAGCTGACCGACTTCTTCGCCTCAAGGGTGCGGCTTACCGCCAGCACTTCGGCAGCGCTCGGGTCGACGATGTCCAGCAGGTTGTCTTCGATGAAGCGGGCGAAGTCGACCTGGGTCTTGACCTTGGCGTTGTGCAGCGGGTTGGTCCAGGTGAGCCATTCCGGGCTGAGCGGGCAGGCGTAGGTCGCCTTGTGCTCACGCCATGCGGCTACCGCTGGCACGTGGTCGTCGATTACGGCGATGAAGCTGGGTTTGTCGCCCATGCTGCCGTACAGCGACGTCGCGTCGGTCTTGTGCTTGTTGATGTAGGCGATGAAGCTGTCGGCCGCGTTGATGGCAACCGTCGCGCGGGTGCGCAAGGGGTTGAGCAGCGTGTCTTCGAGATTCTTGACACTGTGGTCGTCAGGGATGACCACAAACGGGATGTCACCGGAATTGACGCGCTTCGGCTCGCTGATCGCCATGCCGACCGTAGCGGCCAAGGCGACGACGTCTGCCACGGTTCCGCTCGGTGTATCTTGAGCTTGCATGAAGTTGACTCCGTGAAGTGGATGGATGGAAGGGCTTAGCCGGCGGCACGCACGTCGCGCACGGTCTTCTCCGGCTCGGCATCCACGCTGCGGATGCCTTCCAGTTCGCCCTGGCGCGGGTCGTTCGTCTGCAGGTTTCCGTCAGGCGTGGCGAAGAAGATCGAGACGCCGCGCTCGGGCTTCGGCATGCGCACGGTCACGTCGTCGAAAACTTCGATGTGGCCGCCCTTGCCGGGCTTCAGCTTCAGTTTCATCACCAGTTCGCCGGCGCGGCCGGTTTCGGTGCAGGCCTTGGTGAGCCGGTTCAATTCCTCGCTCAATTCATCGGCGAGGCCGCCGCGCCGGATCTTGCGCAGCGCGTCGTTGAAGGGACGTACGGGCATGGGTTACTCCTGGGTGGTGCGCAGCGGGTCGCGGCTGCGTGGCGCGGTGATCAGTGGGGCCGCGGCAGGGTGACGACGCGGAAGCGGCGTCCGCCATCGGGCAGAAGGAAGTCCATCCGACATGTGCAGAAAATGAAGTTGGGTGTCGGTTTGGTGATCGGCTCGCTGCCCTTCATCCCGACCTTCAGGTGAGGGGCGGTTACGAGTTGCTTCACGCGCTCGAGTGCCCGATCGTCATCGGGAAAGCCGTCGACAATCACGGTCTGCGGGGCTGACCTGATCACCTCGTCCAGCCCCAGCGGGTCACCGAAGGCGTCCACGTCGACTTCAAGGTAGGTTCCGTGCCGCTCTGCGATCTGTCGTGCGAGGGTGGTCTTTCCACTGCCTTGCTCGCCTATCAGCACCAGCGCTTCGCCGCGCCTCAACTCAATGTCCATGGGTCTCGATTCCTTTCGTTTCCCGCAGCAGTCCGTCCTGGAAGGGCAGGCCTCGCCGCTGCGGGGTTCTCGGCGCTGTTGCACATGCCGCTTGCGCGGCGCTCGTAACGGGGGCGGTGACCAGGGCAAACGACGGTCCCTTCACCTTCTGTTGCGCGGCTCCCCCTGGCAGGTACTGCCCGCGCGTCATGCCTTCACCAGCGGCTGACTGCACCGCCTCGCCCCCTCTCATGGATTCAGTTCAGTCGGTGCGAAACCCGTGCGGGTATCGCTTCCGGGCCTCTGCAACGATCTTGTCGATGCGCGCCACGCTGGACTGCTGCTCGTCGTTCGCCGTGGGTTTCTTCCAGCTTCCGGCCGCGTCGAACCGTTTCGCGACGGCCATGCGCAATGCGATCTGGATGTCCAGCGGAAGCAGGTCGGACGGCGTGGGTAGGTGCTCGATGCTCATTGCGTCCTCAGTTCTTCAGCGCGGCGGTCACGTCGACGGCGCCCTGCGACATCACGATGTCCGCTATCGCCTGCCACGCCGACGCAGGCAGCCACACGCCGGGGCGCTCGCCGTCCAGATCCGTGCAGGGCTCGCCGCCCACGGTGGTGAGCAGCGCGGCGCGGTAGCGGTCGCGATCCATGCCGGCGTTCATCGCAGCCATTCCCGGTTCGGTTCCTGCGCCATCGACCGGCGGGCTACGTTCGTCTGCCGCGTGTGAGGCGGGCGCGGCTGCCGCCTGCGCTCGATCAGGCCGCGGCGCGCCTCGTCCTGCAGGTCGCGGCCTTGGAAGTGCAGGTTTGTTTCGTCGCGGCGGTCGCCGGCCCATGCGGCGCCGATCACCCAGCCGATCGCAGCTGCGACCAGCAGCAGCACCAGCACCTGAAAGAGGTTGAAGTTCAGCGGTTCGAAGAGCACGGCGTTCATACGGTCGCCCTCGCCAGTCGGGCCACGGTGCGGCGGCGCTCGATGCCCGCCAGTTCGCGTTCCGCGTCGTCGATCCGGCTCTGTGCGTCGGCGCGCTTGGCCTTCGCGTCGCGCTCAAGGTCGCGGTAGTGGCGGACTTCGCGTTGTGCCTGCTCGCGTCGTGCGGTCTGACGGGTGATCGTGTATCGCAGCAGCGCTGCGCGCAGTGTCTTCAGCACGGTGCGCCCTCCCTCTGGTAGTAGTCGCTGGGCGACAGGCGCCCCATGGATACGGCGGCATCGGTGCGCACGTCGGGTGCCATCCGGCCGCCAGCCCGCACCGGCACAATCGTTGCGCGCGGGTAGCTCAACGGAATGAAGGGGTAGCCGCCGCCACTGGCCGCGATGCGGCGCGCGTCGATGGCGCGCCAGCGCGTGGTGTCGTAGCCGCTGGTGCGGCGCTCGTTGCGGTCTGTCGTGCTGCACACGGCCTTCGATGCAGCGAGTTCGACACACAGTGACAGCGTCGCCTGCGGCGTGAGGTTGATGACCTTGGCCAACTGGCGGGTGGTGATGCCGGGCCGCTCGCTGATGACGCTGCGTGCCTGGCGCAGGTTGTCCGCACGGTTGCGCGGCGGGGTGCGTGTGCTGGTGCTCATGCCGTCACCTGCGCCGCCGGTTCCGGGGGCAGCAGCACGATGCTGCCGTCGGTGGTGATGCCAACGTGCGCCGGCGGGTCCATGTCGCCCTGCAGGCGATTGACGAGGTCGTGCCACATGTCGGCCCGGCTGTCGGCGTCAATCGCCTCGTTTTGCAGGCGCTCGACCTGCGCCTCCAGTTCGTCGATGCGCGCCGCCTGCTCTGCGCTGTGCGCCCGCAGGTGCTCCAGCAACTGGTCGTCGAGGCGGCGCATGATCAGCCGCAGTGCGATATCCATTCCCCAGCCTCCTAAATCAGTTCGATCTGTACGGTGACCGTCTGTCCGGAGCGCGCGGCCTGCTTGTGTCGGGCCCGCACCATCATGGTCAGGCACTGCCAGACGAGGCCGCACTGCTGCGCGCGCTCGAATGTCCAGCCCTGGCGCCACAGACCGCTGTCGCGGAATGCCTGGCGCATTTCCATGTTGGTGACGCTGCCCGTGTCCATGGCGGCGCGGTCCGGTGCGGGTCAGTGGGTGGCCCGGTCGCCGGGGCCGTCGGCCTCGGTGAGCGTGATGTCGACGGAGACGGTCGACACGGTGGGGAACGTGTCGCCGCAGCTGCAGGTGCTGCAGCGGCCCCGATGCAGTTGCGCCAGCTTGCTGCCCAGCTCGACTGTCTCGCTCTCGGTCAGCGCATTGTTCGAAGGCAGTTCCAACGACCATTCGGTATCGCTGACGCAGGTGAGCACCACCGTGCGGCCGGTGCTGAGGGTCACGTGGACCTTGCCGGGCTGGTCGGGGGGCGGTGCCTTGTTGGCGTTCGATTCGGCGATGACGGCATCGGCTTTCGACGCGATCGATTCCAGGATCTGGGAAAGCTCCAGCGCGGACACTGCTCCGCGCCGGCAGCTTTGGGCGACCTCGGCCTGGTGCTTCAGGACTTCGTCCGGCACGTTGCGGGTCATGCCGGCAAAGCGGCACGTCAGATCCAGCAACTGCTGGGCGCACTTGGCTTCTTTGACGAGTGTTTTGATCTGCTTTTCCATCGCTTGCTCCTCGTTGTCTGGTGGGTGGCCGGCCGCAGCGGGTGCTGCGTTGAAACAACGATAGCAGTGCTTTTTTGGAATAGCAATAGCAACGCTATTTTTTATGGCGAAGGCGTGTGACCGCGTCCATGCGTCGCGCTGGCGGCTAGATCAGGTGGGTCGTCGGGTGGTGTGGTGCGGCGTCAGCGTATCCGCGTGTGCGGATAGAGCGCGTGCAGCGTGGCGATATCCATGGTCGAGTGATCAGGCCCTACACGGCCCGACCCGGGGAGCACCCGGTAACGGGTGTGTCGCTCACCGTGAGCTGTGCAAAACACGCGAAACTCGCCGCGTCTGTTGAGCACAGCCTGCCAGTGGTACATACCGCACCCCCGGACATCCGCCGCAGCGAGGGCGCGGGTGATGTCGGCATTGAACGCGCTGGTGAGGGCGCCGTACCGTTCAGCGGATTCGCGGGGTGGTGGTTCCCGACGCGTGGCGTAATGCACGGCGAGGAACGCCGCGCCCACAATGACAGCGACAACGATCAGTCGCCGGTTGTAGCGCTGTTCGCGCTCCCTCTCAGCCTTGGCCCGTATGCCAGCCAGAAGCTTCGAGGCCGGGGGCGGCGCGGCGTAAGCAGGGGCGGGGGCCTTTGCTGGCGCGCCGCAGTGAGGGCAGGTAGTCGCCTCGGTGCTGATGGACTTCCTGCATTCGTGACATTTGATCAGTGCCATCCGGATGGACTATCCTTGCGGTCTATACCAAAGCACTATTCTATTTGGGAAGCGGCTTTGCTGGGAACTGATACACCCGGCACGGCTGCTTTTTCACGCCTTCATTTTTGAGGACGCCGCCCCGAATTTTTCGCGGGCCTGTCGGATTCCCTCGTCCAGCTTCGACTGCGCCCATAGCTGCCCCTCCGGAGTGAGGGCGCGGTACGCGACTTCGGCCACGTGCTCGAACGGCCATGATGCGTACGACGGATCGGGCTGACGGATGTGCACCAGTGGTGCGCCGTTTGAGATCAGCGCGGCGACTTCTAGCGCCTTCGCGGCAACGGAAGGGCTGATGTCCTCAATTCCGCAGCGGAAGGCCTTCGCGTAGGCGATAGCCGCATCAACGCTGATCGGGCGGATGCCCTTCGCGTGCTGATACATCGCCGCGACGCCACCCGGGATCGCGTGATCGCGCGCGAAAGCCGCGCGCTGCCCCCGGTCGAACCCGGCCAGGCGTTGTTCGAGCCGTTCAGCGTCGGTCTTGTCTTTGGATGTCGTGCCCATGAAAGCAACGCTATCGTGCTGAATCGAAAGCATGGCTTGCTTGCTGTGCAATAGCGATGCTATCGTTTCAGCCATGGAAACGATTTCCCCGATTCAGCGCGCCTGCGATGCGGTGGGTGGACAGGCCCGCTTGGCAGCCAGCCTGTCCGTTACGCCCGCCGCCGTCCACCAGTGGGTGCGCGGCATTCGCCGCGTGCCGACCGACCGCTGCGCCGACATCGAAAAGGCCACGGCCGGCGCGGTGACGTGCGAAGAACTGCGCCCCGACAAGCTCGATTACTGGGCTTTCCTGCGCGGTTCGCGTTCCACCAACGGCGCGAGCCAGTCCGACACCTGCACCGAAAAGGTAGCCTGAAGTGCCGCGCTGCTCCGCGTGTTGTGCGTTCCTCTTTCCCGGTACGGCGTTCGCAAACCCGTCCTCCTCGCCGCCGCCTTCGGGCGGTATTCCCCAAGCGGTCATGCGCTGCGCGGTGCCCGTCCCGGTCGTATCGGGGCGGGTGCTGCGTTCCTGTTTGATTGCGGTGATGTCCATGGCGACCAGTCTATTTTTTTGCCCGGAGCGCGTCCTTCCGACACGTTCCGACATTTTCGGAAGGCGTCGGAATGCAGACTGAAATGCCGTTCTTCGAAGGCCCGGAAGACGCCTTGCGCGAGGCTGTCCGGGCGATTGGCGGGCCGAAGAAAGTCGGTCCGATGCTCTGGCCCGACAAGACGCCCGACGCCGCAGCGCGACTGCTGCAGGACTGTCTCAACGCCGGCCGTTCGGAAAAGCTCGATCTGTCGCAGGTGCTCTTCATCCTGCGCGCTGCCCGTGATGCTGGCTTTCACGCTGCATTCCAGTTCATCGGGGCTGATGTGGGCTACGAAGTGCGCCCGGTCACTCGCGAGGAGGAAGTCGACCGCATCACATCGGTGATCGAGACGACCAGCGCGCAACTGGCGACCGCGATTGCGACGCTGCAGCGACTTCAGACCGCGAGGCGAGTGGCGTGATCCGTGGCGAAGTGTCGTTCGACCTGGGCGAACTGGACCGCTTCCTCACTCAGATGCAGCGCGATCGCGTGCCGGCAGCCGCCGCGCGCGCGCTGAACGACAACGCCTTTGGCTACCGCAAGCAGCTTCAGGCCACGATGGCCAGCAGCTTCGACCGGCCCACGCCCTACACGCTGCGCGCCTTTGTGGTCGACAAGGCGGGCGCACGTGCGGCGCTGCAGGCTGATACGTACCGCATCATGGGTCTGCCTTCCCCGGCGCCCAGCGGCCGCATCGAGGCGCACGTCTATCTGAACGAGGACCCGAACAAGCAGGGCCTCGAACCGTTCGACACCATCGGGCACCAGTTCACCGGGGGCGAGCCCGCATTCACCGGGTTCGAGCGCGCGCTGCGTCGCATCGGTGTGCTGCCGCCTGGCTGGCATGCAGTGCCCGGTGGTGGGGTGAGGCTCAACGGATACGGCAACGTGAGCCCGGGCCTGATCGTGCAGCTGATCAGCTATTTCCAGGCGTTCGGGGAGCAGGGCTATCGCGCCAATGCGTCCGAGCGCACGCGCAAGCGCAGGGCGGGGAAGGGCGTTGTCGAGTACTCCGATGTCGCTTCCCGTCAGGCGCGGAAGGTCAAGACCATTGCCGGCGTCGAGTACTTCATCAGCCGCGGGCGTGGCGAGTTCACCGGCGCACGCACATGGAAGTCCGGCCGCATGCAGCACCTGCCCCCCGGCATCTACGCCCGCACGGGCATCCATGGCAGCACCCTGCGCTGCATCTTCAAGTTCGTGCCCTCGACGCGCTATCGCCAGCGCGTGGACATCCTCGCGGTCGCCCGCGATATGGACCTGCCCACGCGCCTAGGCCGCGACTTCCTGCGCTACCTGCGATAAGGCCCTCACATGATGCACACCTCGGGCCTTCGCGCCCCTGTACACCACCCGTCCCGCCCCGCCTCCCCGAGTCATAGGACAGCGCTGCGCTGCGCGACGCATTCGATTTCAGTCACGCCCCGCGCGGGGGCATCGGGCACCGGTGACGGGTCCTTCCCCAAAGCCCCTGAACAGGGTAATGCGAACCCCTCAAGCCCTGTAGTCAGTGGGGGTGAAAGTTACTGAAATGGGGTTGTCGAATCACGATTCCGTGCTGTCACAGCTCCGCGCCGCGGGGCTGATCGTCCCGTACCTGAAGGTCACGGGGAAGCCGGTCCGCTGCAAGGTCGAAGGGGAGCGCGAGAAGCGGGGCTGGTACGTCCTGCACGAACTGATGCTGGACGGCGGCGACTTGGTCGTCGTCGGGTCGTTCGGGATCTGGCGCGGCAACGACAAGGGAGCGCAGAAGGTCACGCTCGAGCGCAACGCCCTCACCGATGAGCAGCAGGCCGCGCTGCGCCAGCGGCTGAAGGACGACCAGAAGCGCGCGGAGCAGGAACGCAGGGCGGAGGCGAACCGGGCGGCGGAGCAGGCGGACCGCGTGTGGCGCAAGCTCACCACCACGGGCGAATGCGACTACCTGGAGCGCAAGGGCGTCAAGGCGCACGGCGTGAAATTCACGCCCTCGGGCGCGATGGCCGTGCCGATGATGGACGCGAGCGGGCGCGTGTGGGGGCTGCAGTTCATCCTCACCCGCGCGAAGCACGCCAAGCGCATCGCACGGACGGAACGCGACAAGGAGTACTGGCCCTACGGCCTGGACAAGATCGGGAAGTTCCACCTGCTGGGCGGCGTGCCGACCTGGTGCGTGCTCCTCGCTGAAGGCTACGCGACGGCCGCCACCCTGCACGAAGCGACCGGCCTGCCGGTTGCAGTGACCTTCGACGCCGGCAATCTGCTTCCGGTGGCGCGTGTGCTGCGCAAGCGCTACCCCGGCATCAACATCCTGATCTGTGCGGACGACGACGCTTTCGGTAAGTGCCAGGGCTGCAAGGCGCCGGTCAAGACCGGCCGGCTGGATGACCTGTGCCCGGCCTGTGGCAAGCCGCATCGAAAGGAGAACACAGGCTGCCGCGACGCTGCCACTGCCGCGCTGACCGTCGAAGGCAAGTGGATCAAGCCCGAATTCCCCGATGACATGCCGCGCTGGGAGCAGTTCTGCGAGCGCGGCACGAAGATCACCGACTTCAACGACCTGCACGCTGCCTGCGGCCTCACCACGGTGCGTTCGCAGGTCGAGGACGCGATCAGGCGGTTCAACTGGGCCGCGCCCGCCGCCGCGCGGGACTCGGACACTCGGGGGGGCGGGGCGACGACCGCCGATCTGCGGCCGGTCGAGAGCGTCGAAACGCTGCTCGATCGCTTCTCGCTCGTCTACGGCCATGGCGGATCGGTGTTCGACCATCACGAACACATCCTGGTCACGCTGTCCGACATGCGCGATCTCTGCACGCGGCGCGAGTTCTCGCGGCGATGGCAAGAGCATCCGTCGCGCAAGATCGTGCGAGTGGAAGAGGTCGGATTTGATCCGGGCGAAGAGGACCCGGCGATCAAGTGCAACCTGTGGTCCGGCTGGCCGACCGTGCCTAAGGCCGGCAAGTGCGAAAACCTGCTCGATCTGCTGCACTACATGTGCCAGGCCGACCCGAAGGCCGAAGAGCTATACCAATGGGTGCTGCGCTGGATCGCCTACCCGATCCAGCACCCGGGTGCGAAGATGAAAACCACGGTGGTCATCCACGGGCCACAGGGCACCGGCAAGAACATGTTCTTCGAAGCCGTGATGGCCATCTACGGGCGATACGGCTGGGTGGTCGACCAGTCGGCCATTGAGGACAAGTACAACGACTGGGCCTCGCGCAAGCTCTTCCTGATCGCCGACGAAGTGGTCGCGCGGTCTGAAATGTTCCACATCAAGAACAAGCTGAAGTCGTTCATCACGAACGACCAGATCCGCATCAACCCCAAGAACGTTAAGGCGTACTGGGAGGCGAACCACGTCAACATGGTTTTCCTCTCCAACGAACGCATGCCCGTCGTGCTCGAAGAGGACGACCGGCGGCACGCGGTCATCTGGACGCCGGTGAAGCTGGGCCCCGACTTCTATTCCGCCGTGAAGGCCGAGATACAAGCGGGCGGCATTGCCGCGCTGCACGACCACCTGCTGAACCTGCCCATGGGCGATTTCGCCGCCCACACGCTGCCGCCGATGACCGAGGCGAAGGCTGAACTGATCGACCTGTCACGCGACTCGACCAGCCGCTTCCTGATGCACTGGACGGCAGGCGAGATCGGCGGCGTTGGCCTCATGCCGGCGCTGTCGGAGGACGTCTATCAGCTCTATGTCGCCTGGTGCCATCGCAACGGCATCGGCCGTGGCGCGCCGCTCAACAAGCTCATCGATGCGCTGGTGAAGAAGCACCGGTGCGGCCACAAGCGCAAGCGGCACATGGTCGGTGCAACCACGAAGCAGAGCACCTTCATCTTCCCGCCCGGTGTCGACGAGGAGCCGCCGGGCAGCAGTCAGCAGGTGTTCTTCTCCGAGTGCATCGATGCCTTCCGCAACGCCCTGAACGACTACAAGCAAGGACTGAGCCGTGCCGGATTCTGACCTTAAATGTGCAGGGTGTGCAGGGCCTGTGCAGGGCAGTGTGCAGGGTACGAATCGCCGGAAAACGGCTTGCCGGCGCCATTGTGCAGGGTGTGCAGGGACTCCGCGCGCGTGTACACGCGAGAGCGCACCGCGCCGCCGCCCTCATTCCCGAGAAAAATCGATTTCTCGTGTACACGCGACCCTGCACACCCTGCACACCCTGCACATTCCAGCATCCATGCGGGTTTCCGCCCGCCTCGTACCCTACACATCACCCTACACACCCTGCACAAAGGTGTGGGTAGTGGTGAAAGGTGAAGAGCGATGAGCCAAGCGAAGCCGGAAATGGGGTTCGCCGAGTTCGCCCGCCATCTCGGCGTCAGGCCGTCCTACATCACCGAACTGCGCAAGGCCGGCCGCCTGGTGCTCACCGACGACGCCAAGGCCGTGAAGGTCGCGGAATCGCTCGCGCTGATCGACAGCACCCGCGACCCTTCACGCGGCGGCGTAGCGGCCCGCCATGCGGCCGCGCGGGGCCAGGAAGTCGGACCGCGCACCCAGTCGGACCACGGTGATGACGATGAGCGAGCGGCGAACGTCGCGGCCGCATCGAGCGACCACGGCTTCCAGAAGGCCAAGGCCATCAACGAGCGCTACAAGGCGATGACCGCCAAGGTCGAGTACGAACGCCTCATCGGCAAGCTCGCCCCCGTGGCCGACATCGAAGCGGCTGCCGCTGACCTGGTCACCGCACTGCGCCGCCGACTCGAAGGCATGGGCACCACGCTGGCCCCGCTCGTCGCACCGGTCAGCGAGCCGAGCGCCTGCAAGGCCCTGATCGACGAATTCGTCGAAGGCGTGCTGCGCGAAACCTCTGACACCCTCAAACCGAAGAAGGGAACCCCGCAATGAACGCGCCCGAACTGCGCCCGGTGGTCGATCTGCGCCCCTACGCCGGCAACGCCAAACGCCACCCGCCGGAGCAGATCCAGCAGCTGGCCCGCACCTTCGAAGCGCTGGGCTTCGTCGGCGCGATCGTCGTGCGCAACGGCACCATCGCCAAGGGGCACGGCAGCCTGAAGGCCGTCGAATCGATCTACGCCCGCGGCGGGCTGCTCTACCCCGCGCCGGGCCGGGAGCAGGGCGCCGAGCCCTTCCCGTCCGGCACCGTGCCCGTGCTCGACGTCACCGGCTGGACCGAATCCCAGTTCCGTGCCTATGTCATCGCGGACAACCGCCTCGCCGAAGGCGGCGACTGGGACGCCGAAGTCCTGCGCAGCGAACTGGACGCATTGAGCGAGCAGAGCGACCTGGACGATTTCGACTTCGATCACCTGGGCCTCGATTTCGACGACGCCCTCAGCGCGCTGGACGAAGACGAACGCACCGTCGACGCGAACGCCGCCCACCAGCGCGACGACGACAGCGCGCCGGTCCCGACCAGCGCCGGAGCAGCCACCACGGGCGCGGCTACCGCCGCCAAGCCGCCGCAGAAGAAGCCCACCGTCTACCCGGTCATGATCAGCCTCAACCGCGCCCAGTACGACCGCCTACAGGCCTTCAAGGACGAACACGACATGTCGGACGCCGACGTGCTGATGAGGGGCATCTGATGAACGATTGCCCCAGCCGCTGCCACTTGGGCGACTGCCTCGAAGTACTCGCCACATTGCCGGATGAGAGCGTGGATGCGATCGTCACCGACCCCCCATATGGTCTGAGCTTCATGGGGAAGCGCTGGGACTACGACGTTCCGGGCTCCGACATCTGGGCTGAGTGTCTGCGCGTGCTGAAGCCGGGCGGCTATCTGCTGGCGTTCGCCGGCACACGGACGCAACACAGGATGGCGGTGCGGATTGAGGATGCCGGGTTCGAGATCCGCGACATGATCGCTTGGGTGTACGGCTCGGGGTTTCCGAAATCGCTCGACGTGAGTAAGGCGATCGACAAGGAGGCGGGGATTGAGCGTACCGAGGTTGTGTCCAGGTATAGGGCGAGAGACTTTGGCTTGTGCTCGAACAATCGGCTTGGCTCGCAAGACGTTGAGGTTGCACAGAAGACTGTCATGCAATTCGCTCCCGCCACCCAATCCGCCCGTCAGTGGCAAGGCTGGGGCACCGCGCTTAAGCCCGCGATAGAGCCGATTACCGTGGCGCGCAAGCCATTCCGCGGAACGGTAGCGGACAACGTGCTGGCGCATGGCACAGGGGCGCTGAACATTGACGCGTGCAGGGTGGCAAGCGGCTCAGATCACGCCGAGCGGTGCGCGAGCGTAGTCGGATTGTCCAGCAACAGGAACGGGGCGGTATATGGCGAATGGAGCCGTGCCCGCACCGACAGCCACCACGACTCCGGGCGCTGGCCCGCGAACCTGATCCACGACGGCAGCCCGGAAGTGGTGTGCATCTTCCCGGATGACAAAGGATTCGGGAGCACGGCACGGTTCTTCTACTGCGCCAAGGCGAGCCGGCGCGACAGAAACGATGGACTGCCATGCGGAGAAGCGCCTGCGGTCAGCACCAACTCCACGATGCGAGAGTGCGAGGAAGCAGATTGGCCGGCCCGCAATGGCAACCATCACCCGACCGTGAAGCCGACCGATCTGATGGCCTATCTGTGCAGGTTGGTGACGCCGCCAGGTGGGGTGGTGCTGGACCCGTTCATGGGATCGGGCAGCACCGGCAAAGCCGCAGTGCGCGAGGGCTATCGATTTATAGGCATTGACCGCGAGGCTGAGTACGTGGCGATCGCAGAGGCGCGCATCGAGGCCGAACTGGCGAAGAGCCACGCGAAGCGCTCATCCATTTCGCAAACGCAGAGCGCGGACGAAAGACTCAAACAGTTCGACCTTTTTGCTGAGGGTGGTGCTTAACCATGCCCAACTGTATTCAGAACTGCCGCCTTTGCGGCGTCACCGTCGGCCTGCCGCTGGAGTCCTGCACATGAGCCTTCGCATCTACACCGGCGAATACCTTATCTCCCCCGCCCTGCTGCACTTCGGCGGCAACTGGTGCACGCACGGCTGCGCCTACTGCTTCGCGAACCTGAACAAGCCCGATCGCGTGTCGGAGCCGAACGACATCGCGCGCGTGCTGAAGTGGTTCGACACCGGCTCCACGGCCATGGAGTTCGAACTGCTGAAGATGGGTCACCCGATCCTGATGAGCAACGACAGCGACCCGTGTGCGAAGAGCAACGCGGCGATTCACCGCTGCATCGTCGAGGCGCTGTCGCCGCTGGGCGTGCGCTTCGCTTACCAGACCCGCGGCGGCGTGCCGGAAGAGGAGCAGCGCATCATCGATCAGGCCCCGACCATGGTCTATGTGTCGCTCACCACCGACGACGAAATGGTGCGTCAGCGGCATGAGCCGGGCGCGCCGCCGCACGCGCAGCGCATGCAGTTCATCCGCCGGCTGCGCGAGGCCGGCCACATGGTGGTGATCGGGCTCAACCCCTTCGTGCCCAAGTGGTGGGGCGACGTCGACGCCTGCTTCGAGCAGCTGGCCGGCTGGGGCGTCACGCACGTGTGGCACCAGGCCATGCACCTGTCGCGCTGGCAGATCAGCGCCATGTCTGAGAAGGCGAGGGCCAAGCATTCAGACCTGATCGACTACGCGTCGAAGAAGGTCGCACCCGACGCGAAGGACTACGCTGCCGCGCTCGATCGCATCGAGGCCATGGGCTTCAACCTGTTCTCCGGCGGCGTCTCGAACAAGCTGGGCTTCTGGGACGAATGGTTCGACCGCCTCGGCTACCCGTGGTCGCCGACGGTCGATGCGCTGGTGCGCGACTGTGACCTCGCTGCCGGTGGCCAGCCGCTCGCCATCGATCTGGCGGAGTTCAACGCCTGGGCCGATATCGGCCTGAAGCGCCCGCGCGCCATCTGGAAAGAGTTTCTGAACGGCTTCGGGCGCAGCGTTCGCAATGCCGGCGAGGACACGCGGGCGCACAGCCAGGCGGAAGCGAACGCCTTCATCTGGCGCTTCGACGAATTCCCGACGCGGTTCCGGCACGCCTGCTTCGCCCGCGTGCTGTACGACGACGCGCACGCCGCCGACCTCGACGGCGTGCCCCTCATGGCAGTGTCGAAAGACGGGTTCGCGGAATGGGAAGTGGGCCATTCCGACGTGACCTTCCTCAACCACCCACTGGAAAGGAAGTGCGATGGCCGAGAACCACTCTGCTCGACAGAAGAGCAGCGGCAAGTACAGCACGCGCAAGGGCCAGATGGTCCGCAAGCGCAGCGCCCCGTACTCGCCGAAGTACCGCGGCACCTAGCAGAAAGCGGGGCAGCTGAGGCTGCCCCGCCGCAGGCCTGATGCAGACCGCACCCGTCACACGCGAGGGCTATGCCGACGTGCGCGCGCTGCTTCAGCGCATCGCCGCGAATGCCATCGCCCCGCGGGAAAACCTGACCGTCAGCCAGTGGTCCGACGCGAAGATCCACCTCACCACGAAGAGCGGTGCGAAGGCCGGCCGGTGGGTCACCGACAACAACCCGCCGCTGCGCGAGCCCATGGACTGCATGAGCGCCCGCAGCCCGGTGAAAGATGTCGCGCTCATGTTCCCGATCCAGTTCGGGAAGTCCGCCGTCGGCACCAACGTCGTCGGCTACTGCATGGAGCACGACCCGGGCCCGATCATGTACGCGCTGCCCGGCGAAGTGTCGATGCGCAAGTGGATCAACCAGAAGTTGAACCCCATGCTGGAAGCCTGCGAAGCGGTGCGCAACACCCTCGTCAGCCTGTCCAGCCGCGACGCCTCGAACACCCGCGAGTTCAAGGACTTTCTCGGCGGGCAACTGAACATTGAGCACGCCGGCAGTCCGCAGCGCCTGAAGTCCTCGACCGTTTTCCGGCTCATCGTCGACGAGGTCGACGAGTTCGCCCGCAATCTGGTCGGCGGCGGCGACCCGATGAAGATGCTGGAAGGCCGCACCTCGGCCTATCCGCTGAACTACAAGCGCCTGTACATCAGCACGCCCGAACTGCTGGGCGTGAGCCGCATCCACGAACTGTTCCTGAAGGGTGACCAGCGGCGCTATCACGTGCCGTGCCCGCACTGCGGCGAAATGCAGCACCTGGAATGGAAGGGCCTGCAGTGGTCCGAAGGCGGCAAGCGCGCCTGGTACGTCTGCCGCGAGAACGGCTGCATCATCGAAGAGCACCACAAGCGCCAGATGATCGCGTTCGGCCGCTGGGTCGCTGCGAACCCCGACGCGGAAATGCGCAGCTACCACATCAACTGTCTGTACTACCAGCCGGACCTTGGCCCCAGCTGGGCACAGATGGCCCAGGACTGGCTCGAAGCCCAGGGCGACCCGGAGAAGACCAAAACCTTCACCAATGACCGCCTGGCGGAGCCGTACGAAGACCCGTCCATGCGAAAGGCGAAAGTCAGCCTCATCAAGGACCGGACAGAGCCTTACAAGCTTCGCCACGCCCCGGCCGGCGTGCTCGCAGTCACCGCAGGCGTGGACACCCAGGACAGCCGGCTTGCCGTTCACATCACCGGCTGGGGCCGAAGCATGGCCTCATGGACCCTTGACTACGTCGAACTGCCGGGCGACCCCGAGGCCGGCGAGGTGTGGGACAGTCTTGTCGAACTGCTCAGCCGACCTATCGAACACGAATGGGGCGGCACGCTGCAGGTGCTCGCCACCGCCATCGACGCCGGTGGCCACCGCACGGAATCGGTGAAGGATTTCGTCCGTAGCGGTCGCATTACCCGTCCCATGTGCATTTTCGGGTCGCCGCAGAACAACGCGCCTGCGCTCGGCAAGGGAAGGCTCGAAGACACGAAGCGCAGCGGCAAGTCAGACCGTCGCGGCCTGCTCATCTACCAGGTCGGCACGGTCGCCATCAAGCACCAGCTGTACGCGCGCCTTTCGACCGACCACGACAAGCAGATCGCCGATCGCCTCGTGCACCTGAGCGAGGATCTGGACGACTTCTACTTCAAGGGCCTTGTGTCCGAGGTCTACAACCCGAAGAAGAACCGGTTCGAGAAGAAGACCGGCGTGCGCAATGAGCCGCTGGACACCTACACCTACTCCTATGCCGCCGCCCTGCACCCGGAACTGCGCCTGCATCGGCACAACCGCGACGACTGGGACCGGCGCGAGCGCGAACTGCGCGCGCTGTCCAGCCCCGGCGCCGTCCAGGCCGCCAGCGAGCGCATCGCCGCCGCCCGCGCACGCGATGAGCAGGATGAGCCCGCGCCCTCGCTCGACGGTCGCCGCGACCCGGTACCGATGCCGGCGCCCATGCCGCAGTCGCGCCCGCGCAACGACGACAGCGACCTTTTCTCACCCATATCGATGATCGGCTGACCATGGCCCGCGAAGAACTCCTCGACGTCATCCGTGAAGAACTCGCCGCCCAGCACCGCCGCCTGAGCGTGCCTGACGACGTCACCGTCGAAGTGTGGAAAGGCCTCGAACACCGGCTGCGCTTCCGTGCCGGCGGCAGCGAACTGACCTACATCCGGCGACGGCAGGACACGTCCGCGCGCGACGCCGACATCCGGCGCCGCTTCAACGGCCGAAATGCCAACGAACTGGGACGTGAACACAACCTATCCGCGCGCTACGTGCGGAAGATCGCGAAGGGGAAGTGATGGACATGATGAATGACCCAGCGAAGCGCGCTGAGTGGGTGTACGGACAGCCCATGGAGCCGTGCCCTAAGTGCGGCAGCTACAACATGAAGCCGCAGATGCCAATCGCCATTAGAAGGCGTGGTGACGAGACCGTGCCGCAGTTGGTGGGCGAATGGGCGCGGGCGACGAAGGCCGGCGCCACGCCGCTCGAAGGGCCGTGCTACTACATGTGCTGGGATTGCGGTCACAAAGCGCCAGCGGTGGACTGCGCCGGGCGCACGTCGGAGGACTGCCGCCAGGACCGCGCGCTGAACGCCGAGATGAAACGACTGTGGAATGAGCAGGAGCGGTGAACACTCAATTCGCAGAAGTACTCCGCGCACTACGTGCGCGAGATCGAGAAGGGGAAGTGATGAACATCCTGAAAGAGATCAACCTTCGAATGAACAGCGGCTTGTGCCCTGGTCGTGGCGCGCTCGGCGAGTGTGCGGCGATCACGGAGATTCACGCGAAGGGCAGCGAGGACAGCTACTTCACGGCCCACCTGTATCTGCACTGCGCTGAAGGCGCACTGACGCCGGAGGAGGTCGCCGGATGGTTCCATCAGGCCGGCTGCCTGGATGTCACCGTCAGCGCTGTCCTGCACGACCCGGACAACAACATCCTGAACGGCGCCAGCATCGACGACGGTGTCCGGCCGTGGGACGTGAGCTACCGCCTGCCTCCACGCTACATCGACCCCGAAAAGGAGGAGGCGGCACACGCGTATCCAGTGTTCAACGCCTTCGAGGCTGAGCCACAGACCGAAACGGATCTGACATGCCGCGACACCAACGACCCGCAGTACTGGGCGAATCGACTCCGCGCCGCGGACAAGGTGGAGTGCGAACGCCTGCTGGACGCCATGTTCGATCTCAGGTTGGGCATGCGCGCCAAAGGCATTCCGACGCCCGGCGCCGATGCGCGCTGTGACGAGGGCATGGCACTCTTCGAAGAGCGGTTCGGGGAGCACTACCTGCCGTTTTGAACGCTGTATCGATCTGGGTGAGGATATGAACAGAGATTCCGACGATGAAGAAGACCGCCAGCGGGACCAGTGGACGCTGGGCGAGTACGACAATGGCGAGACGGGTTGTCCCAATTGCGGGCGCGACCGGCTGTGTCTGTGCCCAAACGGGAAGCACCGCTGCGAGAAGTGCAACTGGTGCCCCGAACTGAAAGGCTACGCGCCGTTCTTCGATTGATCCACAGTGCGAGCAGCAATGAGCAGCGGCGAACAGTCTGAATCGACCGACCAGCTGAGTGCAGACGATCGCAACTTCGCAGGCGAGGAGGTTCCGCGCAACTGTGAGAACTGCGACGGCCTTTACGATGATAGCGACGGCCCGGAGTACGGGCCACCAGTCCCAGCGTGCTCGATCAAGCCCCATATGCACTACCTGAAGCACTTCCCGTTCAAGACGCCTCAGAGGTGCTTTCAGATTGCGTGGTGGCACCTCGTCGATTGGGACGAAGAGGGGGCAGCGATAAGCGCTGACGACTCGGCGGAACTAAAAAAGTGAACTAGTTCCAGTAGAAATGACCGCGGGCGATTGCGACGCTTGCGGTCATGGACCCGCTCCGCTCCCTGCCGCTTGATCGCCTGCAATCGATGCTCGCCGAAGCCATCGAGGCGCGACACAAGCTCGTTACCGGCCCGACCAGCGCCAGCGGCGAGGGTCGCAGCATCCAGTACCAGCAACGCGTGGTGGATGCCGATGCCTACATCGAAAAACTGAATCAGGCGATCACGGCAACGCAGGAGCCCGGGCGTCCGGCCCGCGGCCCGATCTACCTGCAGTCGGGTGGTTGCCGGTGAAGCGCTCTCGCGCTCGCATGAAGGCGCCGTCTCAGTCGGCGTCGATGCACACGGCGCACGTCGGCGCGTCGCGCACCGATGTCGCGCTGTCGAACTGGAACCCGTTCCCCGGCAGTGCCGATTCCGATCTGCTGCCGGACCTCGAACTGCTTATCTCCCGCTCGCGCGATCTGGGCCGGAACAACGGCATCGCGGCCGGTGCGGGCCAGACCTTCAAGGACAACATCGTCGGTTCGGTGCTGCGCCTGGTCGCGGTACCGGATTACCGGCTGCTGGGCTGGGAGCCCGAGCGGGCGCGCGAGTGGGCGAACGTCACGGAACCACTGTTCCGGTCGTGGGCCGACACCACCGACTGCGATGCGGCCGGTGAGCAGGATCTGCTGGGTCTCACCCTTTCGGCGCTGGGCGGCACCTTCGGCAACGGCGACGCGCTGGCCCTGCCGCTGTGGTTGCCCGACCCGCTGTCGCAGTGGTCGACCCGCCTTTCCCTGGTCGAATCGGACCGCCTGTCGACGCCCCCGCAGCTTGAGCACCGCGAGGACATCCGCGGCGGCATCGAGAAGGACTTTTACGGCCGCCCGGTCGCATACCACGTGCGCCGTCGTCACCCGGGCGACGCGATGGCGCGCGATCGCTTCACCGTCAGCGGCCTGAATGAATGGGACCGCATCCCCGCCGCCACGGCGTGGGGCCGCCGCCGCGTCATCCATCTGCATGACAAGGACCGCACGGGCCAGTCGCGCGGCAAGCCCATCGTGTCGGCGGTAATGAAAGAGTTCCACATGGCTGGCAAGTACCAGGCCACGGAACTCGAAGCCGCTGTGTCGAACGCGCTGGTCGCTGCCTTCCTCGAATCGAACCTCGATCAGGAATCGGCAAACGAACTGTTCGGCGACGACCCGCGTGAGGCGTGGGGACAATCGGTCAAGCAGGCGCAGAACCTGCGCCAGATGCGCGGCGCAGCCATCATCCCGTTGCCGGCCGGGGCCAAGATCACGCCGTTCTCGCCGGGCCGTCCGAATGCGGCGTTCGAGGCCTTCATGATCGCGTCGCTGCGCCACATCGCGGCCGGCATGAACATTCCTTACGAACTGCTGCTGAAGGACTTCAGCAAGACGAACTACAGCAGCGCCCGCGCCGCGCTGCTCGAAGCCTGGCGCTACTTCATGGGCCGCCGCGCCTGGCTCATCCGTGTCTGGCTGCGCCCGGTCTATGAACTGTGGCTGGAAGAGGCGGTGAACGCCGGCCGCGTCGATGCGCCGGACTTCTACGAAAAGCGCTACGCCTACTCGCGCTGCCGCTTCATCTTCTCTGGCCGTGGCTGGATCGATCCGGTCAAGGAAGCCGAAGCCGCCGGCATCCGCATGCGCCTCGGCATTTCCACGCTGGAAGCCGAGTGCGCCGAACAGGGGCTGGACTGGGAAGAGGTGCTGGAGCAGCAGGCCGCTGAGCGCGCCGTACGCAAGCGCCTCGGCCTTCCGCTGGACATCCCGTCCGCATCCGGCGCCCCGGCGCCGTCGGCGAGCCAGCGCGACCCGCAACCCAATGAAGAGCGCGATGAAGAGCGCGAGGACGCCGCCGCATGAAAACTTACCCCCACCTCGCCGGAAGGCTCTTCAACACGCCGCTACTGGTGCATGCCCCGGCGCTGGACGCGCTGCTGGCCGGCATCGGCCCGCGCCTGCTCGGCCTCTCCGACGACGCGCTCGCACAGGCGCTGTCGCTTGGCAGCAGTGAGCCGGGAATGTTCTCGACCCGTCGCGGCGAGCGCGTGAAAGAAGCCGGCTGGCCCGGCTATTCCGTCGTCGAAGGCGTGGCCATCGTGTCCGCGAGCGGCGCGCTCGTCCATCGCACCAAGCTCGACGCCGATTGCACGCTGCTGCTGGGCTACAACGATCTGTCCATGGCAACCGAGCACGCCATGCAGAACCCGGACGTCCATGCCGTGCTGCAGGTCTACGACAGCCCGGGCGGCGAAGTGCAGGGCGCCTTCGAGTACGGGCAGCGCATGTTCGACCTGCGCGGCAAGAAGCCGCTCATTGCCATCGCCGACGGCATGGCCGCCAGCGCTGCATATCTGGGCGCGTCCGCAGCCGATGAAGTGGTGGTCAGCCGCACCGGCTATGCCGGCTCCATCGGTGTCGTCATGCGCCACGTCGAAGTGTCGCGCCTGCTGGCGAACGAAGGCATCAAGGTGACGCACATCTTCGCCGGTGCCCACAAGGTCGACGGCAATCAGTTCGAGGTGCTGTCGGCCGCCGTGCAGGCTGAGCTGCAGGCCGAGGTCGACGACCTCTACAGCCAGTTCGTGGGCGCCGTGCTGCAGCACCGCCCGCGCATGACCGACGAAGGCATCCGCAAGACCGAAGCGCGCGTGTTCCGCGGTGTCGCCGCCGTCGCGGCCGGCCTGGCGGACCGCGTGTCGACCACCGACCAGTTGATTTCCGAGTTGGCGGCACGCCGCCCGACTCGTTCCTACGGGCAGCCCGCCCGAGCCACCGCCGAGCAGAAAGGAGACACCACCATGTCCGGCACCCAAGCACAGGCGGGTTCGCAAGCGCCCGCCGCCACCTTCACCCAGGCCGATCTGGACGCCGCGCACGCCCGCGGCCGCGAAGAAGGTGCCAAGGCGGAACGCGAACGTGCATCCGCAATCCTGTCGCACGACGAAGCCAAGGACCGCGGCGCGCTGGCCCTGCAGTGCGTCAGCACCGGTCTGTCGGTCGAGCAGTCGGCCGCGATTCTCGCCGCTGCCCCGAAGGCCGCGCCGGCCGCCGGTGCTGCCAATGGCTTCGCGGCTGCCATGGCCAACGTGCCGAACCCCGATGTCCGGGCGGGCGAGTCCAAGGGCTCGGAGTCCGACCCGAAGGCGATCGCATCCATGTGGGATCGCGCGCACGGCACGGCCTGACCGTTTGCCTGCCCATCCACCTGAACTGGAGACGAAATCATGACTGTTCTCACCGAAGGCCGCCACACCGCGGAATACATCCTGAGCGAGGCCAATGGCCACCGCTCGCGCGAAGTCGGCACGCTGCTCGCCGGCAACAAGCTGGTGCCGGGCACCGTGCTGGGCCGCATCACCGCCAGCAGCAAGCTGACCGTGCTCACGCCGGGCGCGTCCGACGGCTCGCAGACCGCCGCTGGCGTGCTCTATGACGACGTCGACGCCACGTCCGCCGACAAGGCGGCCGTCTACACCGCGCGCGACAGCGAAGTGAAGGGCCTCGCCCTCACCTGGCCGGCCGGCATCAGCGCGCCGAACAAGACCGCGGCCATCACCGCGCTCGCCGCCCTCGGCATCATCGTCCGCTGAGCGGGCGACCCACGGAACATCAGGAGACCCCGCAATGGCTCACATGGACATCTTCAACGACCGTGCTTTCAACATGGTCGACATGACGGCGGCGATCAACAAGCGCCCGCACCTGCCCACCTTCCTGCGCTCGCAGAACCTCTTCACCCCGAAGCCGGTGCGCACGGCATCGGTGTCGATCGAGCGCCAGAACGGCAAGCTTTCGGTCATCCAGACCAGCGAGCGCGGGGCGCCGCCGAAGGTTGCCGACGCCGACAAGCGCGACATCCGCGACTTCCGCACGGTTCGCCTTGCCAAGGGCGACAAGCTGCTCGCAGCCGAGGTCGATGGCATCCGCGCCTTCGGTTCGAGCACCGAGCTTCAGCAGGTGATCGAAGAAGTTGCGCGTCGCCAGACCAATCTGCTGCGCGATCTCGAACTGACGCTGGAGCGCATGCGCCTGGGCGCCGTGCAGGGCATCGTCCTGGACGCTGACAATACGGTCATCCGCAACTGGTACGACGAATGGGGCATCACGCAGCCGGCGGAGATCGATTTCGAACTCGATGTCGAAACCACTGACGTGCGCAAGAAGTGCACGGCGGTTGTTCGTGCCATGGCTCGCGCTTCCGAGGGCTCATGGGTGGATGGCGTCACACAGGTGCATTGCCTGGCCGGCGACGACTTCTACGACGCGCTGACGAATCACGCGAACGTACGTCAGACCTACCTGAACTGGACGGCGGCAGCCGAACTGCGCGAGGGCAACGCCTTCGAGTCGTTCCGTTATGGCGGCATCACCTTCCACAACTACCGCGGTACCGACGACAACAGCACCGTGGCGGTTTCGCCGACGTTGGCGAAGTTCTACCCGGTCAATGCCACCGACGTCTTCCAGGTTGCGCAGTCGCCGGCCGAAACCTTCGATTTCGTGAACACCCCGGGTCAGGAGTTTTACACCTGGATCGTTCGCGACAAGGACCGCAACGCCTGGGTGCAGCCGGAAATCTTCAGCTACCCGCTGCACATCTGCACGCGCCCGCTGATGCTGCAGCGCGCGAAGCTGGCCTGATAGCAATGGGATCCGCCCCCTTCGCCGCCGTGCTTGACGACATCGACCGTCAGACGCAGTCGATGCTGTCGGACGCGCTCGCCACGTGGTTTCCATCCACGGGCGAGCCGGCGTGCGAAGAGGTGTCGGTCATCTTCGGGCTGGAAGAGCACGGCGCCTTCTCGGGCAAGTTCACCGAGGCGATCAAGTACCTGCTCGCCGATCTGCCCCGCCTGGGCAAGGGCGAGTCCATCACTGTCGTGCGTGGCGTTACCGCGGCGGAGTATGTCGTGAGTGACACGGGGCTGCTGTCCGCAACGCGCGGCATCGCCTGGCTGAACAGCAAGCGGGGCTGCGCATGACCCCGAACCGCAACTGGCTCGACGCCGAACCGCTCATCCTGCACCGCCTGCGCGAGCGCTTCCCCGACGCCGAAGTGCTGCCGTGGAAGGACGTGCCGGACAACTTGAGCCAGCTCCCGCTGCCCATGGTCGCCCTGCGCTTCGTCGGCTTCCGCGTCGTGCCGAGTGAACGCCCGCTGCCGCGCGAAGCGCGCCTGCGCGCTGAGTGGCACGTCATCGTCGCCGGCCGCGAAGGCACCGAGCACGACCCGTCGGGCCCGGCCTCGGCCCAGCTGTCCGACCTGTGCGGCCGCGTGCTTGGCGCGCTGCTGGGCTACCGCCCCGAAGGCTTCCCCAAACCCCTCATGCCGATCGACCCCCCCGCCATGTTCCCCGAAGCGGGCGTCGAGTCGCATGCCTGCGGCTTCGGACTCGAGTTCGTGGCTGTCGCAACCTGAAAGGACATCACGTGCCCATCGCACCCACTGACATCGAGTTCCGCCTGTCCGGCGGCGGTTCGAACACCGACCCCAATGCTTCGCTGGGCGGCGCGAAAAGCAGCACCGAAATCGGCACCGGCCTGCACAACCTGTTCGACATCGTCGGCAGCGCCGAATCGGCGGCCGGCGATACCGAGTACCGCTGCTTCTACGTGCACAACGCCCACGCCACGCTGGATCTGGAAAACGCGGTGATCTACATCCAGAGCAACACGCCCAGCGCCGACACCAGCGTCGAGATCGCCGTCGGCAGCTCCGCCGTGAATGGCACGGAACAGACCGTCGCGAACGAATCCACCGCGCCGACGGGCGTCACCTTCAGTTCAGCGGCGAATCTCGGCGCAGCGCTCGCCCTCGGCACCATTCCGGCCGGCGAGCACCGCGCCGTGTGGGTGAAGCGCATCGTGAGTGCCGATGCCGCCGCGTACAACGACGACCAGGTCACCTTGCGCGTGCAGGGCGATACGGCGGCGTAACGGCACGTTCAGATGGCTGTCGCTCACGATCAGCGGACCCTGCCGCTCGCGCGCAATCCGGATAACCCGGCGGCGGCGGGGATCACGCTCGCCTGGGACTTCACCGGCATGGGCAGCCTGCCGGAGGCACAGCCATTCCTGTTCGGCGGCGGCTCAGCCCCCTCGCTGACGGTCAGCGGCAACCGCAGCTATCCGATCTACAACGGCATCCAGGGCGTTCGACCGGGTGGCTCTGGCGCGTCGGGCAGCTACAGCAACCTGACGTTCACCGGTCAGGGCATGCAGGTCGGTACCGGCGACTTCCAAGTCGCCGTGATCTTCACGACCGGTCCGACCCTGCCGACCAGCACGAACACGATCAAGGCGCTGGTCATCCGCAATGACGCTGGAACCGCACTGGTCGATCTGACGATCTCGGAGAGCAACGGCAACGGCTGGTTCCTGAACGCGAACAGCTCGACCGGCGAGGGCACAGCCGTCACCGCCACCATCTACGGCGTCAACAAGACCGTCATTCTGTGGTTCCGTCGCCGCGGCGGCGTGACCAACGTCTGGACGCAGGAGGCGACGCCGACCAGCATCCTCGTTGCGCGCTACAACGCCGGCAGCGACAGCACGGACTGGACCGACACCAGTGCGAAGCGGATCTACATCGCGTGGAATCAGAGCACCACAGCGGTCGTCGACGTCGCGATCCACGGTGTCCGGTTCTGGGGCGGGTCGTCGCTTGACGACGAGGCGACGCGCAACGTCGGCCGCGACTTCTGGGCGCTGGAGGCGAACGAGGTCGAGAGCGACAGCCTGGCGATCACCTCGCCGGCCGCCGGTAGCAGCGTCCCGACCACGACCACTATCACCGGCACGTACACCGGCACCGCGCCAACCGGCGTCGATGTGCAGCACGGCGCAGCGTCCTGGGTGACGCTGTCTGGATTCAGCGCTTCGTCCGGCACATGGTCAGGCGCGGCGGTGCTGGCTGTAGCGTCTGCCGCAGCCCTGCGCGCGCGCTACGGCAACAACACCAGCATCGTATCGGCCGACGTCGCGAACATCACCGTCGAGGCCGACGCCATTGCGTTCACGGTGCCGATGATCGGTGCCGATCCGGACCCAATGGGCGCAGTCGACTACCGCCTGTTCCAGCGCGACGGCGCCAATCAGGCGACGGGCGTGCGCGTCACGGGCACGTATGACGGCGACCCCGAGGGCGCAATCGAGTGGCGCTACAACGGCGGCAGCTGGGCCACGCTCGATGCAACCCCGACCGGCGGCGAGTTCGATGAGGTCGTGACGCTGCAGGGTCCGGCGCAGGGCGCGCTCGAAGTGCGCTTCGCGGCTAACCCGTCCGTCTCGGCCGCACTGTCATACGTCGGCGTGGGCGACCTGTACCTCTGTGCCGGGCAGAGCAACGCCGCCGGCTGGTCGCCGAGCTACCTGCAGCCGGTCGCGCCGGCGGCGAACCCGACCTGGAAGGCCGTCGAATTCGACTTCGCGCACGTCTGGCGCGAGAACTTCGAGACCTCGGCAAAGCCGTTCCACATCCCGTCGGACGCGGTCTACACCGCCTTCAACGCCGGTGGCGCGGGCGACGGGTCGTACTACGGTCACCTCGCGACGCTCGCGATGGAGTCTGGTGTGCCGATCGGTGTTGTTCCGGCCGCGCGGGGCAGCACCAACATTGACCAGTGGAACGCCGGCAGCCCCTCGAACACCGGCACGCTCTACGGCGCCATGCTCGCTACCGCACAGAAGCTTGGCAGCTTCCGCTATGTGCTGTGGTGGCAAGGCGAAGGCTCGATGTCCGATACCGCGACCGGCACCGCGTACGATCCGACGCTGTACGCCGGAAAGCTCGACGAGATCATGGACGCCTTCGCTGCGGCCGGTCAGACCGCGCAATGGGTGCTGACGATGCCCTGCCTGGCGAACCCGACGCCGAAGGACAACGGCGTGCTGCTGCGCGCGGCAATCGCGAGCCTGTTCAGCAACGAGCACGTCGCGGGAGTGCTCGACCTCGATGACCCGACGCCGGCCTACGACACGCTGCACTTCGAGGGCAGCACCGAGATCATCACGATTGCCGAGCGCATGGCCGCGCTGCTGGGCTATGTCACTGCCCCCGTACAGTCCGACACGCAGCTGCGCTGGTCGTTGAAATCCGCCGTATCTGTCGAGGCCGCCATCCGCTGGGCACTGCTTCAGCCGGTCCAGTCCGACGCCGCGCTGCGCTGGTCAATGCTTCAGCCGGCATCGGCCGATCTCATCGCGCGCTGGGCGCTGCAGTCCATCGTCTCCGCGGACCAGGCATTTGCCTGGAATCAGCAGCAGTCGGTGGAGCAGGCGCAGCTCATCGCGTGGAAGCTGCTGCAGGCAGCGCAGGCCGACGCGACCCTGCAGTGGTCAATGCTCGCTGCGGTCAAGTCCGACGTCACCGCCCTCTGGAACATCGCGGCCACGCTGGGCATCGTGTCGGCCGACGTCGCGCTGCGCTGGTCCGCGCTGGCGCCGGTAACCGCCGACGCCTCTATGCACTGGCATCTACTCAACGCCGTCGCGCGCGACATCCCGCTGCCCTGGCACGTCGTCCAGACCATCGCCGCCGACGGCACGCTGCGCTGGGCGATGGTGTCGGCTGTGCAGTCCGACCTCGCCGCGGCCTGGCGTCTGGTCACTGCCGTAAGTGCCGACAGCGTGCTCGCATGGGACATGGCTGCAGCTGTTGGCGTCGTCGCCGCGTCGCTCAGCCTGCACTGGTCGCTCGTCGCGCGCGTGCAGCAGTCCATCAGCGCGCGCTGGTCGCTGCTTGCTTCGGTCGGCGCCGACGCCGACATGCGCTGGGACATCGTCACCGGCGTCATGCGCGAGATCACCGCGCGCTGGGAGGTCATCGCGCAGTTGGTCGCCGCGAACAGCCTCGACCTGTCGTGGTCGCTGATCGCTGTATCTGAATCGGACCTGGTCATCCGCTGGCAAGTCGGCGAGGTGTTTGACCTCGTCGTCCGCAAGCGCTTCGTCGCTGGCGCATCCATTCGAAGGGAGTTTGTTGCATGAGCGCCCCGCACGCCGCGCGCTGGCCGTTCAAGGACCCGCAAGAAGCGTTCGCCTGCGCGTTCGATTTCGCGCGAGAACTGGCCGAGGGCGAAACGCTGAGCGGCACGCCGTCTATCACCGTCGAGGTCGTCGCCGGCACCGACGCTTCGCCCAACTCGATCAAGTCCGGCGCGCCTGTCATCGAAGGCGGCCGCGTGCTCCAGCGCCTCGTCGGTGGCCTGCCAGGCGTCACCTACAGCCTGACCTGCATCGCCAGCACCAGCGAGGGCAACACGCTGGCGCGCGCCGCGATCCTGCCTGTTGAAGTCGCAAGCCGGTGGAACGAGTACCGCCGGGTCATCAACCCCACCACCACCTGAAAGGACACACCATGCTGCAGGCCTCAATTCTGTCCGGCATCCCGGAGATCGCGCTGTATGACCCGGCCATCCCGTTCGACAGCCGCAACTTCCGCGACATCGGCAACGCATCGACGCTGAGCTTCAACTACGACGTCGAGCAGCGGCGCCTGCCGAACTATCGCTCGGCGGCGGGTGGTACCTACGCCTCGGCCGACCGCGTCAATGAAGTCACCGGTCAGATCGATCCGCGCAACTTCAACCCGCAAAACATGGCGCTGGCGCTGTGGGGCAGCGCCACTGATGTTGCCGGTGGTGTGGTCGCCGACGAGGCGCATGTATTCCACGGCGCTGGCACCTTCGTCATGACCGCCCGCATGATCGATACCACCGTCGCGCCCGTCGTCGAGGTCGGTGCGACCGTTGTCGATACCGACGACTACGTCGTCGAGCGCGCCGGCATCCGCTTCAAGGACACGGTGACGACTGTCGGCCTCGCTGCGGACGCCGATATCACCATCAGCTATACCGCCAGTTCCGTCGTCGACATTCAGGCGCTGATCTCGTCGGCGCCTCTGGTCAGTGTGCGGCTGATCGGGGAAGACGCGGTTTCGGGTGAGCCCGTGACTGCGCGCTTCTACAAGGTCAAGCTGGGTCTGTCGAGCGATGTGTCGCTGATCGGCGACGACTTCGGCACCCTCTCGCTCTCGATGACGATGGAAGAGGACGCCACCATCATCGGCAGCGGCCTGTCGAAGTATTTCAAGATCCAGCAACTGGGCGTCGCGGCATGACGCAGCTTGCTGCGGTCAGCGAGGTGCCGACCCGCGAGGCCGGCATCGTCAAGGTGCGCGAGATCACCCTTGCGGAGATTCGTGCGCACCTTGCCGGCGCCGAAGGCCGCGAGCAGGCCGCCGCGGTGGGTGCCGAGTCGCCGGACCGCGGCGACCTGTTCGTCGCGTCGGTGCTGGGCGGCTTCTCGATCAGCGATCTGAAGCGCTTCACCGATCTGGACGACGCGCGGTGCAGCCGGCTCACGCCGTCGGAGTTCCGCGCGGTCTTCGAGACGGTGAAGGCACTGAACCCGGATTTTTTCGCCGTGCTCGACCAGTGGGCAGCCGACCTGGTCGAACGCATGACGTCCGGGCTGACATTGAGCGAGGCGCCCTGATGCTGGAGCAGCTGGGCCACGCCAATGTGTGGAGCTACCCGTACGCGCTCTTTCTGCGCGCGGCCGATGTGGCGAAGAAGGCCCAGGGCAAGGGCGGCTGACGCATGACGGCGCTGAACAAGGACGTTTCGCTCACCCTGGCGTTCAAGACGCTGGGCCTGCGTGATGTGAAAACCATCGCGGGCGACCTGAAGGCGGTGCGCACTGCGCTGGACGAGATCAAGTCCAGCGGCGCGGCGCCTGACGAGATCACGCGCGCCACAGCGGCGGCGCAGCAGCGTGTGGAGAAGCTGAACACCGAATTGCAGGGAGCGGTGGTGCGCACCCGAGACTTGGGCGCAGCATCGGCCGGCCTGTCGAATGCCTACCGCACACTCAATGCGCGGGGGCCAGCTGAACTTCGCCGCGAGATCATGGGCGTGGAAACAGCGCTTCAGCGCGTCAAGGCATCAGCAGCCGGGCCTACCGAAATCGCCCGCGTGTCGGCCATCGCGCAGCAGCGCGTGAACGAACTGCGGGCAGAACTAAACGGAGTGGCGGCGGCGGGGGTGAATGCGGGCAGTAGTGTCGCCGCGCAGCTGGCGGGTGTCGTGTCGGCGGCGGTAGCGGCGCGCGCAGCCTTGTCGGCTGTGCAGTCAGTGATCGAAAAGGGCCTGGCCGCCGAATCGCTGCAGGTGCAGTTCGACTTCGCCTTCAGCGGCGACGTGTCGCGTGCCGGCGAGGAACTGTCGTGGGTGCGTGCCCTGGTCGAAGAACTGGGCCTCGAACTCGAAACCACGGCGCGCAGTTACGCCAAGCTGGCGGCTGCCTCGCGCGGCACCGCGCTGGAAGGTGAGGCCACGCGCGACATCTTCCGCGCCGTGGCCTCCGCCGCCACGGTGATGCGGCTGAGCACCGAGCAGACCGAGGGCGCGCTGCTGGCCATCCAGCAGATGATCAGCAAGGGGAATGTGCAGGCCGAGGAACTGCGCGGCCAGTTGGGCGAGCGCATCCCGGGTGCTTTCCAGATCGCGGCCCGCGCCATCGGCGTCACGACGCAGGAACTCGACGGCATGCTGAAGAAGGGTGAGGTGGTCGCCGCCGACTTCCTTCCGAAGTTCGCCGCCGAACTCGAGCGCAGCGTCGGCGGCAGCCTCGAAACTGCGTCGGATTCGCTGGGCGCGCAGCTCAACCGCATCACGAACCGGCTGACCGAGTTCCAGCAGCGCATCGCGGCGTCCGGAGTGATGGACACGGTCGCGCTGCAGATCGAAAACCTGTTGGCGCGCATCGAAGAGGCGGCCGAGAACGGCGACCTCGACGCCTTCGCGCAGAAGCTGTCCGACGTGATGTCGGACGCCATCAACATCATCGCGGCGGTCACCGATGCTGCCATCGCCCTCGCGGGTGCGCTGGAGGCCCTGGCGCCGGTCATCGCCGGTCTGGCGGTGGTCAAGGCTGCCGGCGCGCTGGGGCTGCTGAATGGCTCGCTGCTCACCATGGCGTCTGCAGCGGCCTCGGCGGGCGCCGGTACCGCGCTCGCGACAGCCGCGGCAGAGCGCTTCCTGTCGGTCATCGGAAAGGGCTCTGCCCTTGTCGTCATCGGCATGTCGACGCAGAAGATCCTCGAACTGGTCGCCGCCATGCGCGAGTACAGCGACGTGACCGAGAAGCTGGCCCGCGACGACCAGAAATTCCTGTCCGAGAACAAGGCCGTGATGGAAGCCACGGCCTTCGCGAAGGACGCTGTCCGCCTGAACTCGGAGCAGATCGCGCAACTCAGCGCCAGCGAGCGCGCGGCCTACGAAGAGCGGCTGAAGTCGGCTGCCGAGTACTACCGCGCCCGCTCGAATCTGGAGAACCGCGCCGCCGCGAACAGCAACGTCACGCCACAGTCGGCCATCGACGCCGCGCGCGACGCGCGCACTTACGAAGACAGCCTGCGCGAACTGGCGAACATCAATAACCGCCGCGTGCAGTTGATTCAGGACTTCAACGCCCGCCAAGCGCAGGCGAAAGACCAGGTGCTGGCGACACTGAAGCAGAAGCTCGGCGCCCAGCTTCAGGCCTACGACGACGCGAACAAGTCACTGGAGAAGGTCCGCAGAAACCGCGAGCAGGCGCTGAAGGCGAACGATGACTTCATTGCATCGCTGCAGCAACCTCGCACGAAGGACAGGGAGGCGAATACCGGCGATGTGCAGGCGCAGATCGCGAAGTCGCGCCAGTCGCTGGCTGCCGGAAGTTTCGATGACGCGATTCGGGCTGGCGAAAGGGCCAAGTCGCTGATCAACGAGATCGACAAAGCCGGCGGGTCCAGCGCTGACGTGCTGAGCTACCTCGCCAAGCAGGTGAAGGCGCTACAGGATCAGGCATTCGCGGGTGCGGAGCAGGCTCAAGAAGCAAAGGTTTCCGCTGTGCAGGAGACCATCAACAAGCTGCGCACCGATGCCGAATGGCTCAAGACCATCAGCGTGGGTTTCGACCAGGCTGGCGCCGCTGCGAGCCTGGATACGCTCGTCGCCGCACTGCAGGAGAAGCTGAAGAACAACCCCGTGGTGCTGCCCGTGGTGACGGTGCCGGCTGGCGGCAGTGGCGCCGACGAAAAGCGCGTCGGCGAGATCCTTGGCGAACTGCCGAAGAAGGCTACCGGCGGAAAGCTGCGAGGTCCCGGTACCGGCACGTCGGACAGCATCCTGATGTGGGGCAGCAATGGCGAGTTCATGGTGCGCCAGCGCGCTGCCCAGTACTACGGCGACAGCTTCATGAACGCCATCAACAACATGCAGCTGCCGCGCTACGCCATGGGCGGCGCCATCGGTGAAAGCGCCTCGCGCGCGACCGCCGGCCTGTCCAGCGCCGTGCAGAACCGCGCGCTGCAGCCGGCCTTCTTCAACATCCCCGGCGTCGGCCAGGTGCCGGTGCAGATCGATCGCGCGACCTCGCGCACCCTCGAACAGAAACTGCGGCGCGAAGCGCTGAAGGTGGGCAGATGAACGCAGGACGTGCCTTTGAACTCGGGGGCGTCGTCGTGCCGATGACCGCCGCCCTTGACCTGCAGCAGCAGATCACAGTCACCGGCGGCGCTTCCACGCGCCGCATGATGAACGGCGCTGCCCTCAAGCAGACCCAGTGGCAGAAGCTGGCGGTCACGCTGAGCGGCAACGGCTGGTGCCCGCTCGGCCTCGATGCGCTCGATTACACCGGCCCGCTCACGCTCAAGTGTGGCTTGCCGCGCGCGATCCGCTCGCAGAGCACGTCCATCGCCCTGCCGGTGGCGCGACGCACCGACGCCGGCTACGAGCCCTTCGCGCACGCCCACCTCGCCGACGGCCGAGAGGTCGAAACCGCTGTGTCGATCGCAGCACACGTTGCCGCCGTCACCGCCGTGGCTGGCGCCGTCAGCTATGCGGTCTGGTACTTCCCGCAACTCACCGTGATCGCCAGCCCGCCCGATGAATCCTTCGACCAGGGCGGCGCCGAATGCTCGTGGTCAATCTCTGCTGAGGAACAGTAATGCTCGCTCTCGATCAAGTGGCAATGATCATCGACAGCACTGGCACCGACGAGGTGCAGTCGATGAGCGGCGCGGCACCGGGATATCGGGCTGTGAGTGCGGTGATCGACACGCTCGGCCTGTCGCTCCCCATCGGCATCTCGTATCGCATCGAAGATGGTGCAGCGTGGGAACTTGGCGTCGGTCGGATCACGTCCGGCGGGTACCTGGAGCGCACGACCGTCACCGCCTCTTCGGCGTCGGGATCGCGGATCAACATCGCCGGCGACCCCGACCCGGCAATCATGTACATCGTCGCCAGTGCGCTCTCGGCGGCAGCCGTTACGCCACACGTCGAAGCGTGGTCCCCGGCACTGGGCGCACAAGTCCGTGAGGACATCGAGGGCGGAACAGCGCTCGGCTCGGGCGCGCTGGTCTTCCAGGAAGACGGGACTGCCCTCGGCGCCATCACCAGTGTCTGGGCCATTGGCGCAACCGCGGTCGGCGCACGCTCTCAGGGCGGCGTGATGGAGTCGGTGTGCTCGGGCTTCTCGGCATCACACGGGGTGCAATGGGCCGGCGCCGCGACGACGACCAATGACGAACCGTCGCCAGCCCGCAGCGCGAGGGGCATAGGCTTTGCCCCGCCGGCCATCAGCGCAATGCTGCTCGATATCCAGGTGGTCGCGTTTCGCACCTCTCCCACGAACGCCATGTACGCCGCGACGATGAAAGCGGGCGTGATGCGGCTTGGGGAGACCGCTGCGCCAGTGATCGTCGATGCCACCACGCCGGAGGTGATCGCCGCAAGTGCGGGCGTGACGTGCAGTATCGACATCGGCGTCAATAGCGATCCGATCGAGTCCGGCCGCGACCAGGAACTCGCTGGCGTGGTGGATGTGCTCGTCACCGGAGCAGCCGGTGAAACCTGGCACTGGGCGGTGGTCATTCGCTCGGCGATGCACGGCTGATGTACGGTCTGCACACATACGGGTCGGCGACGTACGGCTCGGGTCCGCTCGACGACAGTCCGCCCCCCAGTGGTGGGGCGCTGACACTGCCCCTGCGCATCACTGTCGTCGAAGCCGAGTCGATCGCGCTGCCGCTGCGCATCACGCGCGTGCAGGCGCGATCTGTCGCGCTGCCGCTGCGCATCAGTGTCGTTGAAGAGATCGACATCGCGCTGCCGCTGATCATCACCGTGCAGTCGTCGACGATCACCAGCCCGTCGCGCTGGCGGCCCGTCGTTACACTCGGCGGCGTGGATGTCAGCGCGCGCCTGACGGGTGAGATCCGCATCGAGTCCGACGAGGGAGAGGCCCGCATCGCGTCCTTCAGCATAAATCCGGCGCCCGGCCCGCTCACGCTTCCGGACTGGACGGGCGCGGCGGTGACCATAGACATCGCGCAGCAGGACGCCGCCGGCAACGCGATCGACGCGCGCCGCCTCTTCACCGGCGTTGTCGACGTGCCGGATCTGGACGTGACCGAGCGGCTGGTGTCGTTCGAGTGCACCGACCAGCTGCAGCAGGTCGTGCGCAGCCTGCCGAAGGAATGGGTCGACACGAACGTCGGCGGCTACTACTCCGAAGCTGTCAGCGGCGAGTCGTCCGACATGCTGCAGTACGCAGATGCCCGGCTCGCCAGCGTGCCCGCTTCGCTCGACCTCGACCCGTACCAGGCGGCGCGCGTAACGCCGTGGAACATCGAGGACGACCCGGTGCTCGTGCTCACCGAGGCCGACATCATCTTCGGTTCGCTGCGCGTGGAGTTGGCCGGCCGGGCGAACATCCGCAACGAGGTCGAGACGGTGCTGCAGTACCGATTCCCGCGGTTGCGCGCCCGCGTTGCGTCAGCCAATTTTGAGCGCACGATCAATCAGTACACGTCGCAGGGTCTGGACCTGCTGAACCGCGACATGATCGAACAGGCTCTGTCGAGCCCGCAGGGGTGGCAGCTTCTCGGCGAGATCAACATCGTGCCGGTCGACCCCGGCACCTACGAATCATCGGGCAGCGGCGGCACCGTCTACACAGTCATCAGCGCGACGGACGCCCCGCAGCTTTCCTTGGGGTTCGCCGCGCGCTTTGCGAGTCGCTGGGTCCAGTGGGTGACGGAGGAATACCGGCTGACGGTGTCAGCTCAGGCATCGATCGATGCGCTCGGACTGTCGCGCGAATCATCGAACGGCGCCGTACTCGATGCGGAATTCGATGATGGCGTATGGCTAAGTGAGCCGGATGCCGAACCGGTCCTGACTCTGCCGACCACTGGCGACGTGTCTCTCGACTACGGCGGCGCCGGTCGCACTGATCGCGATGCTGCACAGAACGCCGTGCGCACGCTGGTGGCGCAGGCGCGACGACAGATCCTCGCCGCGCACCGCGACACGCGCGTGTCAGCGATGACGCCACTGCATGCCGGCATCGACCCGCGCCGGCGCATCGAGATCGACACGGCCGAAGTGCATGCGCTCGGGAAGGTGGTCGTCGTCACGCACCGCATGGACATCGAAACCGGCGAGCACGATACCGAGTTCGCGATCGCCATTTCGGGCTTTTCGGCTGTCGGGCTGCAGGACGACGACCCCGTCGATGCGCCGGCCGCTCCGGTCGATCCGACGCCCGTGCCTGGCGCTTCGGCTTACGGCTGCCGATGCGACATGTACATCGGGCAAGTGTCGGGCGCGCCGGAGTTCGACGAGGCAAACATGATCGGCTACTCGACCAATGCAAAAGCGGGCGCGGAGTTCGACGCCAATGCCCCGGCCTATCCCTATGCACTGAGTATTGAAGCGCCGGGGATCGAGGCCGCCGTGCGCGACCCGATCACGCTGGCGAAGCCCGCCGGCTACGCAGTCGCAATCCCTCAAGACCTGTTCGAGGTAACCATCCCATGAGCTTCGGATTCTTCGCAGACGCCGGACTGACCATCCCCTTCGCTGGCTCTCTGCGCCACTTCTCGACCCAGGGGGACAGGCTGATCTACTTCGGCAGCCCATCGAGCGGCCAGCAGTTGCAGGACAGCACGGCACCCGGATCAGCCAACGTGCAGGTCAGCATCACCGACAGCGCCAGCGGCTCCGGCCTCGCCGCGGGGTCGATCAAGCTCGCTGCGACCTCGGGCGGCCTTACGTCGGCCACCGGCGGCGCAGCGCTCAGCCTCGGCCACACCGTGCTCGGCGGCGCCGGCAACGCCAAGCCGATCCACATCCGCTTCGACACTTCGGGCGGCACGGTGGGCACCGACTACACCGACCTCGGCCTGGCGGTGAACAACGTCATCGAGTCGGCGGTGTAGCCGTGGGCGACATCTCGAAGGCGCTCGAACGCATCGGCGCACGTGACCTCACCGGCGCCGGCATGACGCAGGGCACGCGCCCGCCCTTTGAGCCAAAGCCCGCGCAGGGCGCGAAGCCGCCAGCGGTGGGCAAGAGCAAGTCCGGCGGCGGGAAAAGCTCAGGCGGTAACAACCTCGTCGAACTGTCGTATGCCACGCGCGAGTATTACGAAGAGCGCTCGATCTTCAGCAGCGACGGAACCATCAGCATGCGCGTGCGGCCGATCAAGGCGATCGTGCTCACCAATGGCCAGCGCTTGGAGTTCAAGGAGCCGCCGCCGTGACGATGGTGTTCGACAGCCTGCACCAGCCGGCCGGCCCGTTCGCGGATCAGGTGATATTCGGCAACTCGCTGCACGGGCTGTGCGTCGGCAATGTCCTGACGCGGCCGAATGGCGCGACGGTGTCGATCGTTCCCCCCTTCGATCTGATGTCCGACTGCTTGGCCGTGCGCCTGGCCGGCGTACCCGACATCGTTCGCACACCCGAGCAGGCCGCGGCCGACCTCGCCGATGGGCTGGTCTGGATACCCGAGGTGCTGCTGCCTGGCGACACGCTGCGCTATTGGTTCTGGCGCAACAGCAGCAAGCGCACGTTCCTCATCGAGCTGATCAATCAAGCGCCGCTGACGTCGGTGTTCATCCGAGTTGTGCCCTACGGTGAGATAGGGGCGGCGCCCGAAACGGCGCGTACATCGTCGTTCGCAGGCTTCACCGTATCCGGCGGTGCGGGTCCGTGGCAGATATGGGATGTATCGGGCGACGGCTCGAAGGCGCTGATCGCGCGGCGCACCTCGTCGCCGTTCGACCCGGTACCCGGTCTTCATCGGCGCATGCTCGGCCTGTCCATCGTCGTGGAATGCTCGCTATCGCAAGGCGGTGACGGCTGGCCAGTGCCGACCGTCACCTTGGTGCGCAGCAGTGAGCAGTGTCTCGGAGCAATCAGCTCATCACTTTCCGAGAGCGGTGTCGCTCCGATCCTTGTCAGTTGGCGCGAGTTCGAGGGGGACGTGCTGGGGCCCTATCAGATCGCGCCCGAGGGGCCTGGCGTCCCGGGAAGCGACAACTTCGTGGCTATCGCAAAGAATGGGGTTGAGTCGGTCAGCACGTCATTCACTCTCGCCGATCGCCTGCTGTCGTGCTGGTACGGAGACGGCGGCGCGGTGCAGTTCCTGACGCTGTCGCTACAGCGTGACGAGACCGGCACACGCGACTATGTGCACACGGTGGCCGGCATGGATCGCACGATCAGCCAGACATCGCTGCTCGAATACACAGCCTCGGCGACCTACACCTACGGCGGTGCGGGTCTGCTCACGGAATCGTGGTCCGGCACATCCGACGGCGTGTCCGGCAATCCCGGATTCCCGTTCGGCATGGCGCCAAACTGGAACGGCGTCGGCCTATCGACGATGACGGCAATCCGCGACCAGTTGTACCTGCCGCAGATCAATCAGCAAACGGCGCAGACCTTCGGCCTTCTGGCGTTCTCGAAAAAGATGTTCGCGCCGTTTCATGCCGTCGGCGATATCTACACCATCGAGCCCGCTCGACATCCTGCTGGCACGACGCCGACTGCGCCGGACCCCGTAACCGTAGCGGGCATCGGCGACGTGCCGGTCTACATCGCCCGCGACCCGCGGACCGGCGCCCTCAGCAGTTGGTCGTCGGTCCCTGTCTGTTTCATCTGAAAGGAAGCCATGGCCACTGCCGAACAGCACGACATCACGGTTGGAGCCGCGAAGGTCGCCAGCGCCTGGGGCGCGATCGCGATCACATCGTGGACCGACATCGCGGCCGCCTTGGCCGCGCTCTACACGCTGCTGATGATCCTCGATCTGTGGTGGCGCCGGTTCGGCCGTAACTGGGCCGAGGAACGCGGGTGGGTGCAGAAGCGAAAGCGGCGCGCCACGGATCGGGAGGACGCAGATGAGTAAGTTCCGCATGGCAGTCTCGGGGCTGTCGGCCTCGGCTGCGCTCATCGTCGCGCTGGCGGTGGGCGAAGGCTACGTCGGCGAGGCCATGATTCCGACGAAGGACGACCGGCCGACGGTCGGCTTCGGCAGCACATTCAAGACCGACGGCACACCGGTGAAGATGGGCGACCGAACGGACCCGGTGCGCGCGCTGATGACGTTGCATGCGCACCTGAGCCGCGAAGAGCGCGCGTTTCGTGCGTCGCTGCCCGATGTTGCGCTCACGCAGGGCGAGTACGACCTTTACATGGACTTTGTCTATCAGTACGGGGCGGCCACCTGGTCGAGCAGCAGCATGCGCCGGGCTCTGATGACCGGCGACTATCGCGCCGCGTGCGACGCGCTGCTCCGGTACCGCTTCGCCGCCGGCTTCGACTGTTCGACACCCGGCAACCGCCGATGTCCGGGCGTCTGGACGCGGCAGCAGGAACGCCACGCGAAATGCCTGGCAGAGCAGGGGGCGTAATGCTCGCCCGCGCACTCCCTTGGCTTCTGGTGGCCGCGCTCGCCCTGGCCGGCGTGCAGACCTACCGCCTCGCCGTCGAGCAGGGCGCACACGCCCGCACGCAACGCGACCACGCGCAGCAGCTGGTCGTGCTGGAGCGCACCGCCAGCGAGGCTATCACCGCGCGCCGCGCCGAAGAAACGCGCCGCTTTTCCGCACTCTGGGAGATCGTGAATGAAACACAAGCCGACCGCGATCGCGCGCGCGCTGACGCTGCTGGCGCTGCCGATGCTGGTGTCAGCCTGCGCCGGCGTATCGCAGCCATCACCGCCGGTTGTCGTGCCACCGCCAGCGATTCCGCCTCTGCCGGTAGCAGCCCGCCAGCCGACAGCACCGCCGATCTGCTCGCCGACCTGCAGCGCCGGCTTGATGAGGCTGCGGAAGGAATTGCTCGACATGCTGACGAAGCACACATCGCCGGCAGAGCCTGCGAGCGCGCCTACGACGCGCTGAAGCCCCCGGATGCGCGTCCGTGACGCACTGACGTTCGCGGCCCGGCTGTTCCGGTCGGGCTACCGGTCGGATGAGGCCGCCGCGCTGTTCGCGCTGGCGCGCGAGCACTACCGGCTGCTGGCCACGATCGCCCGCGTCAGGGACGACCGCAGCGCCTGGCGCCGACAGTCCGTCGATCGCAAGCGGTGTAACTGTGCGTCCTGTCAGTCGGACGGGCCAGCATTGGACACCAACACCCACCACGACTGAGCGTATTCCGTCACCACCCGGGCGGCGTCCTCATGACGCTCGATGCCCGTGATGACCATCCAGTCGGCGTTGACCGCAATCACCTCGGCGCCGTAGAGCGGCAGCAGGACATCGGCCCCGTCGTCGCCCACCACTCGCGCCACGCGCACGTGGCGCTTCCGCACCTGGTCGCGCACGTCCTTGATGATCAGCATGCCGGGCATCATCCGCTGGCGGACGTACCACGACCTCGGCATGTGCATGCCGCGGTTTAGTTTGGGATGGACTTTGCAACGCATCCGGAAACTGTATGGATATACAGTTGTTAGGGCAAGCGCGCCTGTTACAAATTCATGTTGCGATAAACGAATAATCGTGTATTATTCGATTCATGGACAGCGCGCTGCTGTTCATCCGACGCCGGCCGGAAGCCGGCTCTCTACGGAGATACATCATGATTTTTCGCCCTGAATCCATTTCCCCCGCACAAGCGCTCTTCCTGGTCGGTGCCGCTGTCGACTACACCGGCGACATGGCAAACCTGCCGGGCGAAGGCGGCATCGTCGAGGTGTCGTCAGACGGCAAGTACGCGTCCATGATCCTGTCGGACGGCCGTCGTATCTCGCAATTCCCGACAGCGCTCATGGGGCGCCCCGAGAACCGCCGCGGCTGCGCTGTACGCATCATCGTCACGGGCGAAACGCTGAGCGATGACAGCATTGCAAAGTTGCACACGGCCGCCGCACTGCGCGATGCGCAGACGAGGGCCAAGGAACGCGAAGAGGCGAAGGCGCGCGATACGGAGCGGGAGCAGCTGGACGCGCAGTACCCCGATTTCGAGCGGGGCCAGGGTTCCAAGGTCGCCGCGGTCAACATTCGCAAGGTACTGAAAGGCACCTTCCCGAAGGTCAAGTTCTCTGTGCGTTGCGATGGTTCAGCCATTCGGGTTCGGTGGACCGATGGACCGATCGCGCAGGCCGTGACGGAAGCGATTGCACGTTTCGAGGCCGGCCGGTTCGACGGCATGACGGACTGCTACGAGTATCGTCGCGACGTGTGGCACGATCTGTTCGGCAGCGTCCAGTACATTTTCGAGGAGCGCGCCCACAGCGATGCGCTGGTAGAAAAGGCCATCGCTGTCGTCGCAGAGCAGTATGGCGACAAGGATCGGCCGACGGTCGAGCAGTTCAGCAGCGGCGATGCCTACAGGCGTAGCCCGCTGGCAGATTCGCAGATGGCGCCCATGGATTACAGTTGGCAGAATCTTGTTCATCGCGCGCTTCGGCAGTTGGAAGGCTGAAGACGATCACGCCGGGGGGCTTCCCCCGGCTCTCTGAGGAGAGGAACCATGAAAATCGCGCAAGAGGTTGCCGTCTACAGCAACGCACACCGGAACACGTCAGGCATGGGTTTCGGCCCTCGCAATCTCGTGTTGGCTGGCCTCGCCCGCGACCTCGGGCTGAAGCACTGGATCGGCTCGGGCGTGTTCGAGCTTCACCATCCGAAGCGTCGCGCCCCGCTCCTGGTCCTGCCCCAGTGACCGGTAAGCATCACAACTGGCACCGAGCATGGTCAAGGATCTCGCCCGGTCGGTTGCGGCACCAGTCGGGCGCCGAGTTCATCATCACGCGCGGCGATGGATACACCGATGCCCAGGTGTCCGCCGAGACGCTGTCCGTCTTTCAGGAATCTGAACTCGCCCGCGGCGTGCCCCTGCACGACCTGGTCGCGCGGCTGCAGCGCCTGTGCCGCGAGGCCGTGAAGTGGCACGAAAGGAACCCCGCATGACCGACGAACAGTTCGAAGCACTGGCAGCGCTCACGCGCCTGCATGCGCGGTCCGCAGCGCCCCGCGAAGGCGCGCGCCTGGTACTGGTCGAGGGTGTCACCCTGAAAGAGGCTGCTGCGCGCGTGGGCGTGCCGCCGCAGGCCGTGAGCAACGTCCTAGCCCGCTGCCGGCGGACACTGGCGCTTGTGGAAAAAGTCACGCAAAAAGAGGTTGCACTAAACGAATAATCGTGTATTATTCAGTCCATGGACAGCGCATTGCTGACCACCGCCCCGGCGGAACCGGGCATCCTGACAGGAGAACGATCAAATGGAGAAGGCCTTGGACACCATCAAGACGGAAGCTGAAATTGCGAAGCTGATGGCAGAGACCGTGAAGATCAACGCGGAAGCGCGTTGGTACCCGGTGGCGATGGTTTCCGCCGTGGTCGCCGCCGTCGCGGCTGTATCCAAGCTGCTTGCGTAACGTGTGGGCCGGGGATACCCGGCCCTTTTCATTACAACATCCGCCCCGGCGGTTCCGGGAGTCCTGAGAGGAGCAACATCATGGCCCGCTACATCTTCATCGACAGTTTCACCGGTTACATCTTCGGCGACAGCGCCGATATTGGCGGTCGCATCGTCGCCGGCACGCCGGCTGAAGTCGCTGCTGTACTGGATGCATCCATCGGCGAGCACGAGCGCGAGTACGAACTTTTGTCGCGCAACCCGCGTACCACCGACACCGGATACGACGTCTATCGTGCCGACGTAAACGGGTCTGAGGCCGTCCCGATCGTGATCGACGGGCAAGATCGAGAGACCATAAACGCCGTTATCGCTGGCTGCGAGTACGTCGGCTTCCTGGCTGCCCGTGTCTGACGCCCTCATTCACTTGCGCGTCCCAGCCGCTCTGAAGGCGCGCTGGGTACGCGAGAGCCGGGCCGCTGGGATGCGGCTCACTGACTGGATCGTCCAGCACGTGGAGGCGCACAGCATGGACCCGAGACACATCGCCATCGGCATCCCCGAAGGCCTGAAATTCTCTGACCTCAAACTCGCCCGGGACCCGGCAACGGGTGACGTGTCGTTTGACGTTGCGGTGATCGAGCGCATCTGCGAGGCCAACGGTTTGCCGTCCGACTATTTCATGATCCGCCCCGAAGACGCACTGTCCGGCCTGCTCACCAGTTGGTACCGTGCCCACATTGCGGGCGGCGGTGAGCCTGACGCGGTGCAAGAGGATCTTATCGCCGAGGCACGTGAGGAGGATGCGCACGGTGGCGGGTTGTCGTATCAACCTGGGAGCGCGTGACGCTGGGCGATCGTATGCAAGGGAGCGCGCGACTTTTGCGCGACAGCGCTGCACGAAACTGCACTCTGTTGCACATGGTCGCGTGGCGAGCGCCGGCACATGTTGTTGATTCGAAAGCACTTCCATGCGGTCAGCCTGCATGGGGTGCAAGGGGTCGCGAGTTCGAATCCCGCCGCCCCGACCATTTGTTTGTTTCCGGCAGTGCTGATGCACTGGCCGATCTGCTCAAGCCGTTCCGTTCCGGAACGGCTTTTTGCTTTCTGGCGGTCACTGCGGCGGAGCGTTGTTGAGCGCGCCGTAGTGCTGCTCCGCGCGGAGGAAGTCCATGCGCATGTCCGCTCTGTCCGCGCAGATGACTGGCGGCGTGGCGGGGACGTTGATCGCGCTGGCGGTCTATGTCCTTGGTCCGGCCGATGACGCCCTGCGCGCCGGTCTGGCCATCTTTGTGTTCATCGGCGCACTGTGGCTGACCCAGGCGCTGCCGCTGACCCTTACCGCACTGCTGGTGCCGGTGTGCGCGGTACTGTCGGGTCTGATGAGCGTGCAGCAGGCGCTCGCACCTTTTGCCCATCCCATCATTTTCCTGTTCCTCGGTGGCTTCGCGCTCGCCGCCGCATTGTCGCGGCATGGCCTCGATCGTCTGCTCGCACGTCGTGTGATGGCCCTCGCCGGCGGACACCGCCTGCGCGCGCATCTGCTGCTGTTCGTGCTCGTTGCCGCGCTGTCGATGTGGATCAGCAACACGGCGGCGGCCGTCATGGCGCTGCCGCTTGCGCTCGGACTGCTGCCCGCCGCGGCGGATGCGCGCGAGCGCACCTTCGTGCTGCTCGGGGTGCCCTACAGCGCCAGCATTGGCGGCATCGGCACCCTGGTCGGCAGCCCGCCGAACGCCATCGCGGCGGCGCAGGCGGGAATCGGCTTCGCTGAGTGGATGCGCTTCGGCATTCCCGCGGTGCTGCTTCTTATGCCGCTGATGGTCGGTGTGCTGTGGTTGCTGTTGCGGCCACCTGTCGACGGCGATGCACCCGCGGTGGCGGACGAGCATTACGCATGGACACCGGGCGCGCTTCTGACGCTGGTCGTGTTTGCCTGCGCGGTGCTGGCCTGGGTGTTCGGTGCACCGCTCGGTCGCCTGCTCGGTGTGGCCGGCGACATCGATGCGCTGATTGCGCTGATCGTGCTGATCGCACTCGTGTCGGGCCGGGCGGTGGAGTGGAAGGATGTCGAGCGGCAGACCGAGTGGGGCGTGCTGCTGCTGTTCGGCGGCGGGCTTGCGCTCGGTGCCGTGCTTGGGAGCAGCGGTGCAAGCGGCTATCTGTCCGACCGTCTGCTGGGTGTGATGGCCGAAGCGCCGGGCTGGCTGATCGTGCTCGGCGTGGTGGCCTTCGTGGTCATGTTGACGGAACTGGTGAGCAATACCGCGACCGCGGCGCTGCTGGTGCCCATGCTCGTTGCGCTCGCACCCGACGTCGGCCTCGATCCGCGGGGTCTGGCGGTGGCCACGGCGATTTCGGCGTCCTGTGCCTTCATGCTGCCGGTCGCAACGCCGCCGAACGCGCTGGTGTTCGGCACCGGCGCCGTGGCGGCGCGCGACATGATGCGCTGCGGGCTGTTGCTCAACCTGGTCTGCATCCTGGTGATCTCCGCGCTCGTCGGCGTGCTCTGAATGCGTCCGGACGGCTGCGCGCGGCGCCGTGCTATAGTCCGCGGCTGATTTCGCGGGGCTTCGGCAGGGCGTGCGGCGGTGTGCCGGCAAGCCCGACGACAAGGCCTCGCGCCGTTTTCCCATGTGCGTCGCCGACATCCGGACCGCAATCCGGCCGCAGCTCCGGCGCACTCGACCGGCACCCAGGCGTCCGGTCGCAACCTTCGTTCCGCAGCCTTTCATGCGCATCCTGTTGTCCAACGACGACGGCTACTTTGCCCCCGGCCTCGAGGCACTCGCCCGTGCGCTCGGCGAGGTCGGTGACGTGACTGTCGTGGCCCCCGAGGCCGACCGCAGCGGCGCCAGCAATTCGCTTACGCTGGACCGCCCCCTCATCCTGCGCCGCGCGCGCAATGGTTTCTACTATGTCAATGGCACGCCGTCGGATTGCGTGCATCTGGCGGTGACCGGCATGCTCGATCACCTGCCCGACATCGTCGTGTCCGGCATCAACGACGGCGCGAACATGGGCGACGACACGATCTACTCGGGCACGGTCGCCGCCGCCACCGAGGGCTACCTGCTCGGCGTGCCGGCCATCGCGATGTCGATGACGCGCAAGGGCAGCGCGCACTACGACACCGCGGCGCGCATCGCCTGCGATCTGGTGCGCCGTCTGACCGAGCGACCCTTTGCGGCGCCGGTGCTGCTCAATGTGAACGTGCCCGACCTATCGACCGAGGAACTGAAGGGCATACAGATCACCCGTCTCGGCCGGCGCCACAAGGCGGAGCCGGTGGTGCGCACGATCAACCCGCGCAACGAGACTGTCTACTGGGTCGGCGCCGCCGGTGCCGCGCAGGACGCTGGCGACGGCACCGACTTCCACGCAACGGCCAATGGCTTCGCGTCGATCACGCCGCTGCAGATCGACCTCACGCACGTGGCCCAGATGGGGCAGGTCCGGGACTGGCTGGGCGCATGACGTCGAAGGACGAGAGCCTCGCGCTGACGCGCGCACGGGCGCGCATGGTTGATCGACTGCGTGCGTCAGGCATCCGCGACGAGGGCGTGCTGGCGGCGATGCAGGCCATTCCACGCCACCAGTTCGTCGAAGAGGCGCTGCGCAGCCGCGCCTACGAAGACACCGCGCTGCCGCTCGGCTACCAGCAGACCATTTCGCAGCCCTTCATCGTTGCGCGCATGATTGAACTCCTGCGCGTCGGCGGGCGTCCTCTCGGCAAGACGCTCGAAGTCGGCGCGGGCTGTGGTTACCAGGCGGCCGTGCTGTCGAAGCTGGCCAAGGACGTCTATGCCGTCGAGCGCATCGCACCGTTGCTTGAACTGGCCAAGCGCAATCTGCGTCCGCTGCGTCTGCCCAATGTGCGCTTGAAACATGCGGATGGCACCGTCGGTCTGGCTGCCGAAGCGCCCTTCGATACAATCATCGTCGCCGCGGCGGCCACCACCGTTCCGATGCCGCTGCTCGAACAGCTGGCCGAAGGCGGCCGCCTCATCCTACCGGTGGGCGCCGGTGACCAGACGCTGCGCATGATCGAGCATCAGCCGCAGCACCGCTTTGTCGAATCGAAACTGGATGCGGTGCGCTTCGTGCCGCTCCTGCCGGGGGTTGAATGAATAGAAGGCTGTGTGCGCTGTCCGTCGTGAGCCTGCTGCTGGCCGCCTGCGCCGGCACGCGTCCGGCTCCGGTGGAGGATCGCACTTCGGCGCCTGCTGCCGCACCGACGACGGCGCCGGCAGCGACTGCTGCGCCCGCTGCACGTGCCGGCTTCCACATCGTGTCCAAGGGCGAAACGCTTTACAGCATCGCGCTGGAGCACGGTCAGGACTGGCGCGATCTGGTCATCTGGAACCGCATCGAGAACCCCAATCTGATCCGCGTCGGGCAGGAACTGCGCGTCGCGCCGCCGGACGGTGCGGTCGAGATTCGTCCAATCGTGACGCCGGGTGCGGTCGAGTCCCGACCGCTCGAGCCGGCACCGCAGCAAGCGGCGGCGGCCGCTGCACCGGCCACGGAACCGGCTAACAGCCCTGTGCTGAAGCGTGAGCCGCGCGGTGGAGTCGAAGCCTATTCGGAAGAGGCGCTGGCGCGCATGAAGGGGACACCGCTGGCCGCCGCCGCGGCGCCGACACCGGCTGCTGCAGCGGCGGCGGCGACCCCGGCAACACCCGTCGTTGCGCCCGAGTCGTCACGCTCGGAAGACGGCATCGAATGGAGCTGGCCGGCACAGGGCCGCATCATCGGCCGCTTCGGCGACGGATCGAGCAAGGGACTGGACGTCAGCGGCAAGCTCGGCGATCCGGTGCTCGCCGCGGCCGGCGGGCGTGTCGTGTATGCGGGCGAGGCGATGCGTGGTTATGGCAAACTGGTCATCATCAAGCATGACAACACCTATCTGTCCGCGTACGCGCACAACAGCAAAATCCTGGTTCAGGAACGCGACACGGTTAAACGCGGACAAAGGATAGCCGAGCTCGGTGACACCGACACCGAAGCCGGCAAGCCCCGGCTGCACTTCGAAATACGGCGCCAGGGCAAGCCCGTCGATCCGCTGAAGTATCTGCCGCCGAGATAGCCGCCATGTCCGATCTGTCGCTGCCTGATGATGCCGAACCCGTCGAGCCCATCGAGGACGACGCGGCGATCAGCGACATCGACACGCCGGAAGCGGTGGTCGAGGCGGTCGAGCCCGCCGAGGCGGAATTCTTCGGCGATGCGACCCAGCTCTACCTGAACGAGATCGGTGCCAATCCGCTGCTGACGCCGGAAGAGGAGCTGTCGCTGTCGCGCCGCGTGCGCCTCGGCGACTTCGAGGCGCGGCAGATCATGATCGAGCGCAACCTGCGCCTGGTCGTCAATATCGCCAAGCACTACCTGAACCGCGGCATGCCGCTGCTCGATCTGGTCGAGGAGGGCAATCTTGGCCTGATCCACGCGCTGGAGAAGTTTGATCCCGAGCGCGGCTTCCGCTTCTCGACCTACGCCACCTGGTGGATACGGCAGAACATCGAGCGCGCGATCATGAACCAGTCGCGCACGATACGGCTGCCGGTGCACGTGGTGAAGGAGCTTAACCAGGTGCTGCGCGCGATGCGCAGCCTGGAGTCGCGCAGCGGCGGCGACTGCTGCGCCGAGGACATCGCGCAGTTGCTCGCCAAGCCGGTCGAGGACGTACGGCACATCCTGTCGCTGAACGAGCACACTGCCTCGCTCGACGCGCCGCTGGACATCGACCCCTCTCTGTCCATCGGCGAATCGCTGGCCGACGACGAGCAGGACGGGCCGGACGTGCAGATCCAGAACGCCGAAATCGGCTCGCTCGTACACACCTGGATTTCCCAGCTCGGTGACAAGCAGCGCACGGTGATCGAATACCGCTACGGCATCAATGGCTGCGAGATCGCCACGCTGGAAGAGCTGGCAGAGCGACTGGGCCTGACGCGCGAGCGCGTGCGTCAGATCCAGCTCGAGGCGCTGGCACAGCTGCGCAAGATATTGCGGCGGGCGGGGGTGTCGAGGGACGTGCTGTTGTAGCGTCCGAGGGGCGTGAGCTTGGCCCGTTCAGCAGGCGCGAAGCAATGCTTCGCGAAACCCCTGCCTCACCCCCAGGGCTGGCTTTGCACAGCCGGCCCGTTCGGCAGGCGCGATCACGGGTATGCCTTCTGCGTATGCCCGCGCTGATCGACGACCCCAGGGCTGGCCCTGCATGGCCAGCCCGTTCGTCAGGCGCGGCGCAGTGCGCCGCGAAACCCCTGACTCACCCCATCGCCAATTGCGCTACGGTGCGCAGGCCGTAGTCGAACAGTTGCTGCAGTGCCGGCGCGAAGAAGGGCATCGACAGCAGCAGCATGACGAAGCCGGCGATCAGCGTGACCGGGAAGCCGATCGCGAACAGGTTCAGCGTCGGTGCGGCGCGGGTCAGTACGGCCAGTGCGATGTTCACCACCAGCAGCGCCGCGATCACCGGCAGCGCGAGCATCACGCCGGCCGAAAAGATGGTGCTGCCCCAACGTGCGATCGCCATCCAGCCGTTGGCCGGGAACAGGTCGGCGCCGACCGGCCACCATTCGAAGCTGTTGCCGATCACCGCCAGCAGCATCAGGTGGCCGTTGATCGACAGAAAGATGAGCATCGCGAGCAGGCCGAGAAATTCGGAAATCACCGGCGACTGCGCGGCGTTGTCCGGGTCGTAGAACATCGCAAAGCCCAGACCCATCTGCAGACCGATCAGTTCGCCGGCCAGATCGATCGCGGTGAACACGACGCGCATCGAGAAGCCGAGCGCGATGCCGATCAGCATCTGCTGCAGCAGTGCGAGCAGGCCGGGCCATGAGCCGACGATCAGCCCCGAGGGCGGCAGTGCGGGGATCAGCGCCAGCGTCATTGCTGCGCCGAAGCCCATGCGGATGCGCGCCGGAATCGCGCGATTGCTCAGGATGGGTGCGGTCGCGATCAGGCCCAGGATGCGGGCCAGCGGAAACAGGAAGCCCGCCATCCACAGGTCGAGCTGGGCGGCGGACAGATTGATCACGTCAGCCGATCAGCGACGGAATGGACGTATAGAGCCGGCGGATGTAGTCGGTCATCAGCGTGATCATCCACGGCCCGGCCAGCACGATGACCAGGAACACCGCGATCAGCTTCGGGATGAAGGAAAGCGTCATTTCGTTCACCTGGGTCGCCGCCTGGAAGATGCTGACGAGCAGACCGGTGACCAGCGCAGCACCCAGCATCGGCGCCGAAATGATGAGCAGGATTTCGACCGCGTGGCGGCCGATGTCGACGACGGTGGTGGGGGTCATGAGTACGGCTCCTTCAGATCTGGCCGAAGCTGGACACCAGGGTGCCGAGTATCAGGTTCCAGCCATCGACCAGCACGAACAGCATCAGCTTGAACGGCAGCGACACGATGACCGGCGACATCATCATCATGCCCATCGACATCAGCACCGAGGCCACGACCATGTCGATGATGATGAAGGGGATGAATACGATGAAGCCGATCTGGAACGCCGTCTTCAGTTCCGACGTGACGTAGGCGGGCACGACGACGCGCATCGGCAGTTCTTCCTGGCTGGCCACCTTGGGCGTGTTCGACAGCCGCATGAACAGCTCGACGTCAGGCTCGCGCACCTGCTTCAGCATGAAGGTCTTCAGCGGCTTGGAGCCGATGTCCAGCGCCTGCTCGAAGGTGATGCGGTTCTCCGACAGCGGCTGGTAGGCGTTGGCATAGATCTGCTCGCCGACCGGCGCCATGATGAAGAAGGTGAGGAACATCGCCAGCCCGATCAGCACCTGGTTAGGCGGGCTGCTCTGCGTGCCGATGGCCTGGCGCATCAGCGACAGCACGATGATGATGCGGGTGAAGCTGGTCATCATCAGCAGCACCGCCGGCAGGAAGGACAGACTGGTCAGCAGCAGCAGGGTCTGTATCGACAGCGACCAGTTGGTGCCGCCGCCGGGAGCCGGCGTGCTGGTGAGCGCCGGCATCGACTGCGCCAGCACCTCCGGGGCAAGTGCGGCGGCGACTACGCCGGCGCCGAACAGCGGAAGCAGGCGGCGCCTCATGAGCGGGGCGCCTTCAGCCGGGCGAGCAGTGCGCCGAAATCGGCGGCGGCCGGCTGTGCGCCGTCCTGCTGCAGCTCACCGCGCGGCAGCGTGGCGATGCCGGTCACCGAACCGGGCGCGACACCGACCACCAGCCAGTGCTCGCCGATTTCCAGCAGCAGCACGCGCTCGCGCGAGCCGACGGCGATGCCGCCGACCGTGCGTATCGGTGCCGGCCCTGCCAGCTTGCCGCCGGAAATGCGGCGCAGCAGCCACAACACCGCGAACAGCGCCGCCAGCACGACGCCGAGCGCGCCCAGCATCTGGATCACCGCGCCGGCGCCGCTCGTCGGTGTCGTGGGTGCCGTCGCGTCGGCGGCGTGCAGTGCGCCGCTCGATGCGAGCAACAGGAAGGCCATGCGTATCTTCATGGCCGCAGGTTAACGCGCAGGCCGCCTTGGCCAGACCGGGAATAGACCCGGTTTCAGGCGGCAATTTCTGCCGCCGTCGCGTGATCGTCCTCTGTGCTCAGCCCTCGGCGGCCAGCGCCGTCAGCGCCGCGCGCTCGCGCACCTCGATGCGGCCGCGCGTCATCGCGATCCAGTTCCGTCGTTCCCACTGCTTCAGGATGCGGCCGACCGGCTCGCGCGTGCTGCCGAGGTCGGTGGCGATGCGGCTCTGCGTGTCCTCCAGCGCTTCGCCGTCGGCGGTGCGCGCGAGCAGCAGGTCGGCCAGCCGGGCGTCGAGGCGGCGGAATTTCAGTTCGTCGAGCAGGGCGATCATGTCCGACAGCAGCCGGCCATAGTGTTCGAACACGAACTGGCGGAATACGTCCGAGGTGTTCAGCAGCTTGCGGAAGGTGGCGCCCGCGATCGCCACCTCGCGCAGGTCGGTTTCCGCCGTGCTGGCGGCCGGGTAGCGCGCCACGCCGAGCAGGCAGGAGGTGGTGAGCACGCAGGAATCGCCCGGACCTACCCGGTACAGCAGCACTTCGCGGCCGTTCGCCGACAGCCGCTGGATGCGCGACCAGCCCTCGATGCGCAGGATGAAGTTGTTGCAGGCGTCGCCTTCGCGGTAGCCGGTCTCGCCCGCCGACAGCCGCACCTCGAAGCTGTTGGCGAGCAATTCCTCGCGCGCCGCCGGTTCGAGATCGGCAAGCCGCGGGAAGTGCGTGATCCAGTCGCGCCACTGGCCGGGCGCGCCGACGTATCGGCTCATGGCTCCTCCTCCATCCATCTTTGTTGTTGTCGAGGGATGCTATCCCGTCGGTGCGCAGCGAATGTGACTAAGTCGCAGATCGCCGGCCCGGCGGCGCGTTCAATCGCAGCAAACCACAACGGAGGAGACCGCCATGCCCCTGAATTCCTTGCGTGCGCTGCTGTGCGCCTGCGCTGCGCTATGGCTGCTGCCGGCTGCGGCTGCCGACGAGCCCTCGTCCGACACCGAGGTCTGGCAGGGCGTGCGGGCCACGGTGTTCGCCGGACGCGACATCGTTGAGTCGAACGCGGTGATCGAGATCGAAGCGCCCTTCCGCGCCGAAGACGCCGCGGTTGTGCCGGTGGCGCTGCGTGCTCGGATCGACCAGACACCCGAGCGACACATCCGCAAGCTGTGGCTCATCATCGACGGCAACCCGACGCCGGTGGCCGCCGCGATCACGCTGAGCCCGGAGGCGGGGCGCGCCGACATCGAAACCCGCGTCCGCGTAGAGCAATACACCTGGATGCGCGCGGTGGCCGAAACCAGCGACGGCAAGCTGTACGCCTCAAGCAAGTTCGTGCGCGCCTCCGGCGGCTGTTCGGCGCCGGCCGGCAAGGACTTCGAAGAGGCGATGGCGCGGCTGGGCAAGATGAAGCTCAAGGTCGAGAACGACGCCGGAAGCGCCGCGGCCGCGACACTGATGGTCAGTCACCCGAATATGAACGGCATGCAGATGGATCAGGTCACCCGCCACTTCACGCCGGCCCACTTCGTGCGCCGCATCGAGGTGAGCTACGCCGGCCGCACGCTGCTGACGGCCGACGTCGACTTCGCGCTGAGCGAAAACCCGCAGCTACGCTTCCAGTTCAAGCCGCAGGAAGGTGGCGAACTGCAGGCGAAGGTGATCGACTCGAAGGAGCTCACCTTCACCCAGACTGTCGCGGTGAAGGGCGGCGCGCTCGCCAGTTCGAAGTGAGTCGAACGCTCAGCGCCGGCTGAGCGCTTCCTCGATCTTCTTTTCGGTCTTGTACTGGCTCAGCGCATAGACCGCCCACAGCGCGGCCGGAATCCAGCCCAGCAGCGTGAGCTGCAGGATGAGACAGATGATGCCGGCCACCGGGCGGCCGATGGTGAAGAACACCATGAAGGGCAGGAAGATTGCGAGCAGCAGTCGCATGCGGAACTCCGGGCTGGGCGTGTTGAGTGCAACGGTACAAGATTCGCGGCCCGAGTTGAAGCCCGCGGCAGCGCGCGCGGAACCGGCGATGCTGCTCCGCCGCAAGCGGCCTGTCAGCTAATCCGGGATAATCGCGGCATGGTATCTGTCGTTCATTCCCTCTCCAGCGCCGACGCGGCGCGCACCACACTCGAATTGCTGACCGACGGTCTGGGCGACGCCGACGCGGACACGCTGCGCCGCGCCCACGACATGGTGACGCCGCTGTACGCCGAGCGCTGGCTCGGCACCGGCGAGCCGATGCACGAGCACGTGGTCGGCCAGGCGCTGATCTGCGCCTCGCTGCGGCTCGACCTCGAAACCCGGCTCGCGGCCCTGCTGTTTCCGCTGCACGAGGTGCGCGACGATGCCGGCGAACACATCGCCGCCCAGTACGGCCCGGCGGTCGCCGAACTGGTCGCCGGCCTGCAGCGGCTCGACAACCTGCGCCTGATCACCCGCGCGCACGCCTCGCAGAGTGTGACCGGCAGCGACGCCGGCGGCGATCAGGCCGAGGTGCTGCGCAAGATGGTGCTGGCCATGGTGGCCGACGTGCGCGTCGTCATGCTGCGCCTCGCTTCGCGCGTGCAGAGCCTGCGCTGGCTCACCGCCCATCCGAACGACGACCGCCTCGACATGGCGCGCGAATCGCTGGACATCTACGCGCCGCTGGCCAACCGGCTGGGCGTCTGGCAGCTCAAGTGGGAACTGGAAGACCTGTCCTTCCGCTTCCTCGAACCCGACACCTACAAGCGCATCGCCAAGCAGCTCGACGAAAAGCGGGTCGAGCGCGAGGCCTTCATCGCCGACGCCATGGTGAAGCTGAAGGCCGAACTGGAGGCGGCGGGCATCAAGGCCGAAATCCAGGGGCGGCCGAAGCACATCTACAGCATCTGGAACAAGATGCGGGCAAAGAAGCTCGAGTTCTCCGAGGTGTACGACGTGCGCGCGCTGCGCGTGCTGGTCGACTCGGTGCGCGACTGCTACGGCGCGCTCGGCATCGTGCACCAGCTGTGGCATCCGCTGCCGCGCGAGTTCGACGACTACATCGCGCAACCCAAGGGCAACAACTACCAGTCGCTGCACACCGCGGTGATTGCACCCGACGGCCGCTCGCTCGAAGTGCAGATCCGCACGCGCGACATGCACCGCCACGCCGAGATGGGCGTCGCCGCGCACTGGCGCTACAAGGAAGGGTCGGGTCAGGACAAGGACTACGACGACAAGATCGCCTGGCTGCGTCAGCTGCTGTCCTGGCGCGACGAAATCGCCGACCACTCGGAATGGGTGGAGCAGTTCAAGCGCGCCGCGCTCGACGACACCATCTACGTGCTGACGCCGCAGGGCAAGGTGATCGACCTGCCGCAGGGCGCGACCCCGGTCGATTTCGCCTACCGCCTGCACACCGATCTCGGCCACCGCTGCCGCGGTGCCCGCGTGAACGGCCAGCTGGTGCCGCTGAACACGCCGCTCGACAACGGCCAGCGGGTGGAGATCATCGCCGCCAAGCAGGGCGGGCCGTCGCGCGACTGGCTGGTGCCGCAGCAGGGCTACATCACCACGCACAACGCGCGGGTGAAGGTGCGCCGCTGGTTCGCCCAGATCGAGGAAGGCGAAACGCTCGCCCAGGGCCGAACCTGGCTGGCGCGCGAACTGGCGCGCGAAGGCGCCAGCCAGACCAGTCTGGAAGAGCTGTCGCAGAAACTGGGCTACAACAGCGTCGACGCGATGCACATCGCCTGCGCGCACGGCGAGGTCGGGCCGCGCGCCATTCACGTCGCGCTGAAGGGCGAGGAGCCGCCGCCGGAAGAACCGGAAATCAAGCCACGCGCCCCGCGCGCCACCGGCGAGCGCGGCGTGCTGGTCGAGGGCGTGGGCAAGCTGCTGACCCAGCTCGGCCGTTGCTGCAAGCCGGCGCCACCGGACCCGATCTCCGGCTTCGTCACCCGCGGCCGCGGCGTGGCCATCCACCGCAGCGACTGCCCGAACTACATCAATATGGTGGCGCGCAACCCGGAACGGGTGATCGACGCGCAATGGGGCGAAGTGGCCGGCCGTGACCCGGACGCCCGCTTCGCCGCCGACATCCACGTCGAGGCGCACGACCGCCAGGGCCTGCTGCGCGACATTTCCGAAGTGCTGTCGCGCGAGAAGATCAACGTGACTGCGGTCAGCACCCAGTCCAAGGCCGGCATGGCGCGCATGAGCTTCACCGTCGAGATCGCCGGCGTCGGCCAGATCCAGAAGGTGCTCGGGCTGATCCGCGACGTCGACGGCGTGGTCGAGACGCGGCGCGGCTGAACGCCGCGAAGACCGCGGATACCTCAGGCGATGGGAGAACCTGCGTCATTGGCGCGGGACTCCCGATCATGAAGATCGATCACTGCCTTTAGCCGTCGGTCGACGGTGCCCGAGCCCAGCGACTCGACGTAGCGGCACGCTGCGAACTTCGCGGCGCGTGCCTCGTACTCCGCAATCCAGGCGTTACGGCGGGTCATGTGCTCCGAGGCGACCGGCCACACCCCCGGACGCGGGCGCAGATGCGATGGCAGGCCGATACGCCACGGCTTCGCGCTCAGGCGGGCGCGAAAGCAGTGCTGGTTGAGACACATGCGCACGTAGACCGGGTCGGTCTCCACAGCGCGGAAGAATTCCGTGACGTCGGCCTCACTCGGGCTGAAGGGACGATGCGTCGCGAGCAGCCGCAAGCCGGCCGGCGTCCGGTAGATGCGGACGTTCCATTCCGGACGGGATGCCAGAAAGGTCGCGAGCCGTCGGCGGGCACGCATGTCGGCACCACCTCGCGCCCGCGTGCCGATTCGGCGCATCAAGGTCGCGACCGGTGCGCTGAGGACTGCCGAGACGGCCAACAGCAGCAGGCCGAGCAGTACGCTGCCCTGACGCAGGCCGATCAACGCCGCAGCCAGCGCCAGCACTCCGAACGCCGCCAGCACGGGCTGCATCCCCGGGCGCGATTCGAAGTCGACGTCAGCAAAGAGTGCGTTGGGCGAATTCAGACAACGCGCGCCATACGCGTTGCGGGTAATGACTTCTTCGCCGTGACGGGCGAGCACCTCCTCGCGGATCGGGACGCCCTCGGCACCGTTGTACGGCACCTTGGGTTCGTGTCGCGGCAGGTTTTCTCCGGCGATCAGCCGGGCCAAGGCCTCCTCGGCACGACGTTCCGCCATCGCACGGGCCTCCTCGGCGCTGTCCGCGGACCAGCCAAAGCGGCGTACCGTGATCTGACCGGTTGCAGCGCGGTGCTGTCTGCGAGCTTCGGCCCAATGGTCGGGAACGATCATGGCTTGAATTCCAGCGAGGGTGATGCACCCGCGTCCGGGCATGTGGCGCTTGCACAGGCTGCGTCCGGACTGGCGGGAGTGCTGGCGGCCCCAACAGGAATCGAACCTGTACCTACCCCTTAGGAGGGGGTTGTTGTATCCATTCAACTATGGAGCCGCAGGGGCGCGATTGTAACCGCGCGCCGCGTCAGCGGACGAGGGTGTAGCGGTATTCGATCGGCGGGTGGCCGGGGTGGGCGTGGCGGTAGCGCAGGCGGAGCAGGGCGTAGTCGCCCGAGCCGGCGCGGTCGAGCATCGCACGGCCGGCTTCGCCGCGGCCGATCAGCAGATGCGCGCCGGACGGCGGCGGTGGCATTGGCGCTTCGTCCTTCCAGACGACGACCTGCGCCTGCGGAAAGCGTACGCGCAGCACGCCGCCGAGCACCGGGTCGTGGGTGACTATGGGCGCGCGGCCGTCATAGCCCGCGCTGCGCAGTGCGAGCGCCAGTTCGGCCGCCGGTTCGTTCAGTTCGTCCGGCCGGTTGCGCCAGCCGTCGAACACTGGCCGCATGCTGGCCATGAAGAGGTAGAGCAGCGCGAACACGATGAGCGTGCCGCGCAGCCAGCTCAAGTGCGGGTGCGTGGCCAGATGCGGTCGGCAGCAGAAGAAGGCCAGCGGCGCCATGAACAGCAGCGGCTGCAGCCAGCGTCCCTTGAAATGGGTGGCGCCGCCGACCACCACCAGCGCGATCATCAGCAGCGCCAGCAGTCCGAGATAGCGGCCCCACAGGCGGCATTGTGGCGATGCGGTGGCGGGCGCCCAGGCGGCGCGGCCGAAGATCGCGGCGAAGGCGAGCCCGAGTGCGGCCAGAGTGGCCAGCGTGGCGCCGAGCAGGCTGCTCAGTCCGCGCGCGATGCCGCCCGCCAGGCCGGGGGCAGCGTCCAGCTTTTCCAGCGTGCGGGCGCTGGCCAACTGCCAGTTGTCGAGCAGCCACAGCGCGTGCGGAGCAAGTACCACGAGCGCCAGCAGCGCCGCCGCGATCAGCCAGGGGCTGCGCAGCATGGGCCGCGTGTCGCGCGACAGCAGCACCGCCAGCCCGAGTGCGGCCAGATAGACCGCGAAACTGTATTTGGACAGCAGGCCGAGCGCCGCGCACAGGCCGAGCGCGAGGTAGAGCACCGGGCGCGGCTTCTCGATCAGCCGCACGACGACGTAGAGCGTGGCGGCGGCGACCGCGGTGGCCAGCACCGAATGCGTCAGGTCGCGCTGCGATTCCCAGCCGATCTGCGGAATCAGCAGCATGGACGCCGCGGCCAGCAGCGCCAGTGGCGGTGCCATCAGCCGGCGGGCGGCCAGCCAGACGAAGGCATAGGTCGAGGCGAGCAGCGTGTTTTTCAGCAGCGACAGCGACAGCACCGATACGCCGGTCACTTGGAACACCGCCCACTGCAGCCATGTGTAGAGCGGCGGCTGCGTGCCGTAGCCGGCGGCAAGCTGCTGGGTCCACAACGCCTGCTCGGCCTCGTCCAGTTCGAGGGCGTCGGACACCAGCGTGCGGGCCACGACGTGGGCGCCAAAGTAGAGCAGGAGCAGCAGCCACGGGGCGCGGTGCGACGGGGTGGAAGGGGCAGCGTTCATGGCGTCGCAGTGTCGCCGCGCATCTTTAATTTGGCGTTAACCGCGGCGCTGCACGATGACGGCTCTTCATGCCGGATCGTCCGCCCATGCCCCAGGTTCTCGAATTCGCCCAGCCGGAGTTGCCGGTGCGCGCCACCGCCGAGGCGCCGGAGGTATCTGTCGTCGTGCCGGTGTTCAACGAATTCGACAACCTCGGCGATCTGGTCGATCGCATCCACGCCGCACTGGCGCCGACCGGCCGCCGCTTCGAACTGATCGTCGTCGACGACGGTTCGCGCGATGGCAGCGGCGCGCTGCTGACGCGGCTGGTGGCCGAACGCCCATGGCTGCGGCCGGTGCTGCTGGTGCGCAACTACGGTCAGTCGAGCGCACTGCAGGCCGGCTTCGACCGCGTGCGCGGTCGCTACGTGGTGACGCTGGACGGCGACCTGCAGAACGACCCGCTCGACATTCCGGCGATGCTCGACCGCCTCGACGCCGATCCCGACGTCGACATGATTTCCGGCTGGCGCCAGCAGCGGCAGGACAAGGCGCTGTCACGCCGTCTGCCGTCGCTCATCGCCAACAAGCTCATTTCCGCCTCGACCGGCGTGCATCTGCACGACTACGGCTGCGCGTTGAAGGCCTACCGGCGCGACATCATCGACCGCATCCGGCTGTACGGCGAACTGCACCGCTTCATCCCGTCGCTGGCGCGCGACGCCGGTGCGCGCATCGCCGAGGTGCCGGTGCGCCACCATGCGCGCACGCGCGGCGTGTCGAAATACGGCATTGACCGCACCTTCCGCGTCATCCTCGATCTGGTGCTCATCGTCTTCTTCATGCGCTACCGCCAGCGTCCGCTGCACGCCTTCGGCGCACTCGGCCTGTGGCTCGCCACGCCGGGTGCCGCCATCCTCGGCTGGATGGGGCTGCTCAAGCTGTTCGGCCACGACATCGCCGGGCGGCCGCTGCTGATGGCCGGCGTTATGCTGCTGCTGATGGGCGTGCAGCTCATCGTCGCCGGCCTGATCGGCGAACTGCTCATCCGCATTTATCACGAAGGCCGCGGCCGGCCGCAGTACCACGCGCAGGAGCCGGACGCGCGATGACGCGTGGCGCCGTGCTGCGTCTCGCCGCAGCCGGCGTGTTGCTGGCGGCGGTGATCCATGTGGCGGAGCCGGCGGCGCTGGTCGACACCCTGCGGCGAGCCGACCGCGGCTGGCTGCTGGTCGGCCTGTTCGCCGCGCTGCTTTCCAACGTCGCGTCCGCGCTGCGCTGGCGGGCGCTCACCATCTGGCTCGGCGCGGTCGTCGGCCCCGCGTTTGCACTGCTCGCCTACTTCCGTGCGATGGCACTGAATGCGCTGCTGCCGGGGGCGGTCGTCGGCGGCGATCTGTACCGCGCGCTGGCGCTGCGTCAGGCCGGACTGCCGACGCTGGACGCCGGGCTGTCGGTGCTGCTGGACCGCGTCAGCGGTCTGTGGGTGCTGCTCGCACTCGGCGCCGGCGCGTTGCCGTTCGCCGCGTCGTCGATGGCGTTTGCACTGCCGCTGTCGCCGGTCTGGATCGATCTGTCGTGCGCGATGGCCAACGTGCTGCTGCTGACCGCGCCACTGCTGCTGATTGCGCGGCCGATCAGCGGCGGTCGCGCGTTCGCTACGCTGGCGCGCGTGCAATCGCGACTGCGGCGTCCGCGGGTGCTGCAGCAGTACGTGCTGCAGATGGTCGCTTCGCTGGTCGTGCAGGCACTGTCGATTGCTGCGCTCGCCTGCGGCGGCCGCGCGCTCGGGCTCGACCTGTCACCGGCCGTGTGGGCGACGGCGGCGGCACCCATCTTCCTGATGGCGGCGCTGCCGGTCAGCGTCGGCGGCTGGGGTACGCGTGAAGCGGCGGCGGCGGCGGTGCTCGCCGCCTTCGGCGTGCCGGCCGCCCAGGCGGTCGCGGTGGCGCTGATCTACGGCGTGTTCGGTCTGCTGCAGGCCGCGTTCGGTGGCGCGCTGTTCGCCTGCCGGCCGCAAGCAGTGGCGCGCGCCGGCTGAGTCGTCGCCGGGGCAGGGCGTATACTGCGCGCCCGCCTCCGAACCGCCTCACCCGCCGCCCGCCATGCCGCTGATCACCCTAGACAATGCCTGCCTCGCCTTCGGCGACCTGCCGCTGCTGGACCACACCGCGCTCGTGGTCGAACCGGGCGAGCGGCTGGCGCTGATCGGCCGCAATGGCACCGGCAAATCCAGCCTGCTCAAGATCCTCGCGGGTGACGCCGCGCTGGACGACGGCACGGTGTGGCGCCAGCCCGGCACGAAGATCGCCTACGTCGCGCAGGAGCCGCAGTTCGCCGCTGGTGCCCGCGTGTTCGACGCCATCGCACAGGGCTTGGGCGAACTGTCGCAGCTGCTGATCGATTACCACGACGTGGCCGAGGCGGTGGCGCATGGCGACGAGAGCAAGCTCGACCGCATGGCCGAACTGCAGGACGCGCTGGAACACCATCAGGCCTGGCGCTTCGAGCAGCGCATCGAACAGGCGCTGGTCCGGCTCAACCTGCCGGGCGACGCCACTGTGGAATCGCTGTCCGGCGGCATGCTCAAACGCGTGGCACTGGCACGCGCGCTGGTGGCCGAGCCGGACATGCTGCTGCTGGACGAGCCGACCAACCACCTCGACCTCGACGGCATCGCCTGGCTGGAAGCGCTGCTGAACGACTTCCGCGGCGCCAGCCTGGTCATCACCCACGACCGCCGCTTCCTCGACAGCTTCGCCACCCGCATCATCGAACTGGACCGCGGCCTGCTGCGCAGCTACCCAGGCCGCTACGCGCAATACGTGGCGCGCAAGGCCGACGAACTGGCGGCCGAGGCGCTGGAATCGGCGCGCGCCGACAAGCTGCTGGCGCAGGAGGAGGTGTGGATACGCAAGGGCGTCGAGGCGCGGCGCACGCGGGCGCAGTTCCGCGTGAAGCGGCTCGACGAGTTGCGCGCCCGGCGTGAGGCGCGGCGCGAACAGATGGGCCGCGCCCGCATCGGACTGGATCGCGGCGAAGCGTCCGGCGAACTGGTGGCGGAACTCGAAGGCGTCAGCAAGCGCTTCGGCGACCGCCCCATCGTGCGCGACTTCTCGACGCGCATCGTGCGCGGCGACAAGGTGGGCCTGATCGGCCCCAACGGCGCCGGCAAGACTACGCTGCTCAAGCTCATCCTCGGCCAGCTCGAGCCGGACGAAGGCCGCGTGCGTACCGGCAGCCGCATACAGGTGGCCTACTTCGACCAGTTCCGCACCCAGCTCGACGAATCGGCCACGCTGGCCGAGGTGATCAGTCCGGGATCGGATTTCGTCGAGATCGGCGGCAAGCGCACGCACGTGATCGGCTATCTGGGCGACTTCCTGTTCCCGCCGCAACGCGCGCGCGCCAAGGTCGAGTCGCTGTCGGGCGGCGAGCGCAATCGGCTGCTGCTGGCCCGGCTGTTCGCGCGCCCGGCCAATGTGCTGGTGCTGGACGAGCCGACCAACGATCTCGACATGGAAACGCTGGACCTGCTCGAACAGCTGCTGCAGGACTACGACGGCACCGTGCTGCTGGTATCGCACGACCGCGCCTTCCTCGACGCCGTCGTGACGCAGACCATCGCCTATGAGGGCGACGGTCGCTGGCGCGAGTACGTCGGCGGTTACAGCGACTGGGTCGCCCAGCGCCCGGCCGCGCCGGCGTCGCCCGCCGCCACGCCGGCAAAATCAGCTCCGCCAGCACCGGTCAAGGCGGACAAGCCGGTCGCGGCACCGAAGAGCAAGCTCAGCTTCAAGGAGCAGAAGGAACTGGACGGCCTGCCCGACCGTATCGCCGTGCTGGAGGACGAACAGGCGACGCTGACCGCACGCCTGTCGAGCGGCGCACTGGCCGGTCCCGAAGCGGCCGGCGTGTCCACCCGTCTGGGCGCGCTGGCGGCCGAAATCGACGCCGCCATGCTGCGCTGGGAAGAACTGGAATCGCGTCGCTGAGACCGAATTCTGTCGGATTTATTTACAGATCTCGGGCCGGTGAACGGTGCTATCCGAGATAGGTAAAAAACTTCATATATTTCAGTTTTGTGTAACCCCCTGTTTTTCTGGAACGTGACTTGCTACACGGTCGATGACGACTCGGGAAAATTTCCCGTGCCGTCCCGACAAGAACCCAGGAGACAGATCATGGCCACCCCCTTCCGCAAGAAGGTTCGTCTCGCCGCACTGACTGCGGCCCTCGCTAGTGTCACCGGCGCCCAAGCCGCCCCCACCGTCGATCTCGAGAACGTCGGCTGGGTCACCTACGGCGATGCCCGTTCCTACTCGCTGCCCATTTCCGGTCTCGAAGTGATGTCGGGGCCGGGCCAGATCGATATCTTCACCAAGCTTGGTCTGGGCGCGGACGGCCAGACCAGCAATGACACGCCGGGCGTGGACGACGCCTTCGATACGCCGCAGGCGAACACCACCGAGGGCTTCCGCACGACGACCGCAAACGAACCCAACAGTCTGGCCGGTGTGCTCGACGGCAGCTGGGATCGCTCCGGCTGGTGGGATGCCAGCCTGTCGGCGCTCAATGCCGAACTGAACTTCGACGAGAACTCGCTGGTGTTCTTCTTCGCCAATAACGAGATCGGCTCCGGCGAAGACCGCGCCAGTCTGGCGGCGTGGATGCGCGTCGAGGTGTCGCAGATCAGCACTGGCACCATCCTCGGCCGCTTCGACCTGAGCAATGACTTCGACCAGGACGGCGTGTCGGTTTACGGCGGTCTGCCCACCTTCGACGGCTCGGGTGGCTCCGGCATCATTCTCGGCGGCTCTGACCTCTACACCGCGCCCGGAGCGCTGACCGAAGCCGGTCGTGTCGAACCGGTGCTCGCCGATTTCGTGCGCTCCGGTGGCCCGGTCTGTCTGGCAACGGTGCCGGGCGGCGAGATCATCGTCGATTGCGCCGGCCCCTATGACCGCAAGGTCGAGCACAACCTGGGCGGTGACCGCGCTGCCTACGCCATCGTGATGACCGAGCTCGACGCGCTGATCGCCAGCCTGATCGGCGGCGACTTGAGCGACTACGCGATCCATGTCGACTATCGCCTCGGCTGTGGCAGCGAGGACGGCTTCGGCACCGTGCGTGAAGCGCCGCGGCAGAATGAGGACGTCGGCAACTGTTTCGACAATTACGCGCTGAACGGCGGTGACGAGAAGCTGTTCCTCGGCACCCAGGCGCGGCCGGACATCAATGTGCCGGAGCCCGGTTCGCTGGCGCTGATTGCCGCCGCGCTGGCCGGTGTCGGCGTGCTGCGTCGCCGTCGGGGCTGATTGCTGCGCCCGAAGCAGCTTGCTGCTGAATGAAAAAGGCCACCCGCGGGTGGCCTTTTTCATTGTGACGGCGTCAGTCCGCGTCAGGGGCGGCGTGATCGGGCGGCGTCGGTGGCGGCGAGCCGTCCATCGGCAGACCCAGGCGGCCGAGCAGCGTTTCGTGGCTGACGCGCAGCAGCTCCTCGATGTCCTTGAAGTCGTCCGGCAGTGCCGGGTCGTCCCAGCCCTTGGCGCTGTGACGGGCCAGATTGACCGCGTACTGCACGTTGCGCACGCGCGGCGACGGGTGGGCGGAGCCGCCCATCAGTTCGACCAGCAGCCCGGGCAGTCGCCAGGTCTTGGCCAGCGCCAGCTGCAGGTCGTGCGAGGTGACGTTGAACACCACCTTCTGCGCGGCCGCCGTGCGCATGGTCGGATTGGCGCGCAGCAGGTCGCGCAGTTTCAGCGACAGCTTCGGCGCGAACACCCAGCAGAGGATTTCCGCCACGTCATGAAGCAGCGTGGCGACGGTGATTTCGTCGACATCGATGTCGTGGCGCATCAGCGCCCATTCGCGTGCCCAGCCGGACGCCTTGCGCGCCCGCGCGATCACGCGCATGACGCCGAGCAGCGCCTGCGGGTGTGCGTGCAGGTGCTCCTCCAGCGTCGGCATCGACTCGAAGTGATTGAAGAAGGGCGTGATGCCTATCATCATCAGCGCCCGCTCGATGGTCGTGATATCGGTATGCTGGCTGCGGCCGCGCTTGGCTTCGATGAAGGCAAGCACACGCAGCGTCATCAGCGGATCGTGCAGGATGACCTGGGCGATGGTGCGGGCGCTGACCGTGTTTTCGGCCTCCCGCAACTGGGCCAGCTCGCGGGTGGTGCGGGCAAGTACCGGCAGCGGCTTGTCGCTCATGAAAGCGACCCAGCCCTCCAGGGTGGCGTTCGACGCGTCGCGCATGTGTCAGGTCCTGTGGACGATGACCCGTTAACGGCTCCGCATGCCGCCTACTGAAGAGGTGGCGCCATGAAGCCTGTGTCTGTCTGCAAGCTGCGCAGGGCGCTCACCGGCGGGTCTCAGCTTCCGTCGTCGTCCTCGTCGCCGTCAGCGTCCGGCCAGCTGTCGTTGTCGGCGTCGCCATCGGCCTCGGCCACCATCGTCATCGCGTTGATCTGCGCGATCTGGTCAAGCAGGCTCGGCATGGCGGGAATGCGCTCGTCCGACTTCAGCGGACGGCGATGATGGCGAAAACCCAGTGTTTCGGACGTCGGGCGCGGCATGGACATGTCGGGACTCCTGATACTGTTTGACGGTGGTTGATCGCTGCTGCTTTGCTGATTACGACGTTTGACTCGCGGACTTGAAGGCATGTCGCACCCTCTTTGTGAAGATTCCTCACCGATGCAGCACCCGCCACGCCCGGATTGCGACCTGTTCTGCCGTGTCGTCGACAATTTCGGCGACGCCGGCGTCTGCTGGCGCCTCGCCCGCGCGCTGGCGCGCGAGCACGGCTGGACGGTCAGACTGTGGCTGGACGCGCCGCAGGCGCTGGCGCGGATCAAGCCGCAGGGCACTGACGAGCCGGGCGTCGATGTGAGGCACTGGACCGACGATCTCCCCGACTGCGCACCTGCGCACTGTGTCATCGAGGCGTTCGCCTGCCATCTGCCACCGGCCTTCGTCGCGCGGATGGCGGCGCTGCCGGTGCCGCCGCGCTGGATCAATCTCGAGTACCTGACGGCCGAAGACTGGGCGGACGGCTGTCACGGCCTCGCCTCGCAGGACCCGGCCACCGGTCTGACCAAGCACTTCTTCTTTCCCGGCTTCAGCGCACGCACCGGCGGCCTGCTGCGCGAGCGCGACCTGTTCGCCCGACGCGACGCCTGGCGCGCGGATGCGGCGCTGCAACAGGCAACCTGGGCGCGCGTCGGCATGCGGCCGCAGCCCGGGGCGCTCCAGGTATCGCTGTTCAGCTATGAAAGCCCGTCGATCTCGACCCTGGTTGACGCACTGGCTGCAGGCGCCCTGCCGACCCAGTTATGGGTGCCCGAGGGCAGGGCGCTGACCGCGCTGACCGGTGTGCTGGCGCAGCCGCTGGCCGCCGGCGACGAAATCCGGAATGGTGCGCTGCGGATCTGCGCGCTGCCTTTCATGGACCAGGACGACTACGACGCGCTGCTCTGGCACTGCGATCTGAACATCGTGCGCGGCGAGGATTCCTTCGTCCGCGCGCAGTGGGCGGCGCGTCCGTTGCTGTGGCACATCTATCCGCAGGAAGAGAGGGCGCATCTGCCCAAGCTCGATGCCTTTCTCGACCGCTACTCGGCCGGCCTCGACCCGGCGTCGGCAGCACGCCTGCGCGCGCTGCATCACGACTGGAGCGGGGGGGCGGCGATCGCGCCGGCCGACTGGCGCGCCGCGCTTGCCGACCTGCCGCTGCTGACCGCGCACGCGCGGGATTGGGCGACCCGGCTCGCGGCTACAAGCGACCTCGCAAGCCAGCTTGTTTTGTTTAATCAGACACCTATATAATGCCGGGTTTGCCGCGACGGGCGTTGCAACAGGGGTTGCAAAGGTTCGCATGGCGGCCTCAACCCCCACAGGAACACTGCATGAAAACCGCTCAGGAACTGCGCGCCGGCAACGTCGTGAAAATCGGCAATGACGCCATGGTCGTGCTCAAGGCCGAATACAACAAGTCGGGCCGCAACGCCGCCGTCGTCAAGATGAAGATGAAGAACCTGCTGACCGGCTCCGGTCAGGAGACGGTCTACAAGGCTGACGACAAGTTCGACGTGGTCATCCTTGAGCGCCGCGAAGTCACCTACTCGTACTTCGCCGATCCGCTGTACACCTTCATGGATGCCGACTACAACCAGTACGAAGTCGAAGCCGAGAACATGGGCGACGCACTGAACTACATCGAAGACGGCATGGCCTGCGAAGTCGTGTTCTACGAAGGTCGCGCCATTTCGGTCGAACTGCCGAATTCGGTGGTGCGTGAAATCATCTACACCGAGCCGGGCGTCAAGGGCGATACCTCAGGCAAGGTGCTCAAGCCGGCCAAGATCAACACCGGCTACGAAGTGGCCGTGCCGCTGTTCTGCGATATCGGCGACAAGATCGAAATCGACACCCGCACCGGCGAGTACAAGAACCGCGTGAAGTAAGCAGCACGGTCTGACCGCGCCGTTCGGCGGTCAGCGGACGAGAAGAGCCCTGCCTTCGTGCAGGGCTTTTTTTCGTCCGGCGTCGCCGTTCGATATGGGCGGTTCTACGATCGCGAAAGCCATCTGTATCGAAGCCGGCGCCGAGTGGCGGCTACGTCGCGGCCAAGGCCGCTCCCACAGGGAGTGCGCCGGATCTGCGGCCGGCGGCCGAAGCCGGGGTTCTGTGGGAGGGGTCTTCTGACCCCGACAGCGGCCTGAAGCGAAGCCTGCGGACTGCAGCGGCCGTGTCGCGGCCAAGGCCGCTCCCACAGGGAGTGCGCCGGATCTGCGGCCGGCGGCCGAAGCCGGGGTTCTGTGGGAGGGGTCTTCTGACCCCGACAGCGGCCTGAAGCGAAGCCTGCGGACTGCAACAGCCGCGTCGCGGCCAAGGCCGCTCCCACAGACCCGGGACCGGTTCCCGTGATCGACGTTTTCGTTGCACTGCGACAGGAAATCCTTGCGTCGACTTCCTAGACTGAAATCTTTCCGTCAAGCAGCCGTGTCATGCTGCCTGCATTCTCGGAGTTCAGACATCCACAACGAAGGGGATGGTCCATGTCACATATTGCCGATCTGCCGTTTCTGCCGAACGCGCTCGAATCCGAATTCATTCCGCCGCTCGAACTGATCGAGTGCGGCCAGTACCATCTCATCTCATGTGAAACCCAGCTCGCCGCGACCATGGCCTGGCAGGCGGCTGGCGGCAATGCCGACAACGACGGTGCGACGCTGCAGGCGGTGCCGCCGCGCATCGAACGGCGCCGGCGCGCCGAGGTGATCGCCTTCCCCGACCGCCGCGCCGCCTGAGTCAGACCTCGACCGGCTGCGCCGGGTCTTCGTCCACTTCGGGGTCTACCTCGGCACCGAGGAAACCGCCGCTCTGGTGCGCCCACAGCCGGGCGTACAGCCCGCCATGGGCCAGCAGGCTGCGGTGGTCGCCTTCTTCGACGATGCGACCGCGGTCCATCACGATCAGTCTGTCCATCGCTGCGATGGTGGACAGCCGGTGGGCGATCGCCACCACGGTCTTGCCTTCCATCAGCCGGTACAGGCTGGTCTGGATGGCCGCTTCGACCTCGGAGTCGAGCGCGCTGGTCGCTTCGTCGAGCAGCAGGATGGGCGCGTCCTTCAGCATCACGCGGGCGATGGCGATGCGCTGGCGCTGGCCACCGGACAGCTTCACGCCGCGCTCGCCGACGTGGGCGTCGTAGCCACGACGCCCCTTGGGGTCGACCAGGCCCATGATGAAGTCGTGCGCCTCGGCGCGCTTTGCTGCCGCGATCATGTCGGCGTCGGTTGCGTCCGGCCGGCCGTACAGAATGTTGTCGCGCACCGAGCGGTGCAGCAGCGAGGTGTCCTGGGTCACCATGCCGATCTGCGCGCGCAGGCTATCCTGGGTGGCGTTCGCGATGTCCTGTCCGTCGATCAGGATGCGGCCGGACGGCAGGTCGTGGAAGCGCAGCAGCAGGTTGATCAGCGTGGTCTTGCCGGCGCCTGATCGACCGACCACACCGATCTTCTCGCCCGGGCGGATGTGCAGCGTGAGCCGGTCGATCACCGCACCACCGTCCTGGTTGCGCGGCTTTTCGTAGTTGAAGGTGACATCCTCGATGCGGATGTCGCCGCGCGTTACGTGCAGCGGCTGCGCGTCCGGCCGGTCCACCACCGCGTGCGTGCGCGACAGCGTGTTGATGCCGTCACGCACGGTGCCCACCTGTTCGAACAGCGACGCCAGTTCCCACATCACCCAGTGCGAAATGCCGTTCAGCCGCAGCGCCATCGCGGTCGCCGCCGCGACGGCGCCGACGCCGACCTGGCCCTGCATCCACAGCAACAAGGTCATGCCGGCGGTCGATGCGATCAGCGCCATGCTCAGGATGTGGTTCACCACCTCGAAACCGGTGACCAGCCGGAACTGCGCATTGACCGGCCGCATGAACTCGCGCATCGCCTCGCGTGCGTAATCCGACTCGCGGTCGGTGTGCGAGAACAGCTTCACCGTCGCGATATTGGTGTAGGCATCGGTGATGCGGCCGGTCATCAGCGAGCGCGCGTCGGCCTGCGACTGCGCCACCTTGCCGAGCCGCGGCACGAAATACACCATCGCGCACGCGTAAAGCGTGAGCCAGCCGCCGAAAGGCAGCAGCAGCGCGAGGTCGAAGCCACCCACCACGGTCACCATGGTGACGAAGTAGATGATGATGAACACCAGGATGTCGGCCACGATCATCCAGGTGTCGCGTACCGCCAGCGCGGTCTGCATCACCTTGGCGGCGACGCGGCCGGCGAATTCGTCCTGGTAGAAACTCATGCTCTGGCCGAGCATGTGGCGGTGGAAATTCCAGCGCAGCCGCATCGGAAAACTGCCGGCCAGCGCCTGGTGCTTGATCAGGGTCTGCAGCGCGATCACCAGAGGACTGGCGATCAGGATGCCGGCGAGCAGCAGCAGCGTGTCGCCCTCCTGCGCCCACAGTTGCGCCGGTTCGGTCTTGCCCAGCCAGTCGACGATGTCGCCCAGCATGGCGAACAGCAGTGCCTCGAACACGCCGATCAGCGCGGTGCACAGCGTCATCGCCGCGATATAGCCGCGCATGCCCCGCGTGCACGACCACAGGAAGGCGAACAGGTCGTGCGGCGGTGTCGGCGGCTGGCCGGCGGGGTAGGGATCGATCCGTGTTTCGAAAAACTTCAGCAAGACGCTCTCCGCGCAGGGGCCCTCGGGCTGCGGCCCCGGACCTTACAGGACAAGTACGCGGTCCGGCAGTTCGTTCTTCTTTGTGCCAGCGCCCGGAAAGTGCGGCGCCAGCGTCGCGGTGATCGCCTGCACGCAGTGCAGCGCGCCGTCGTAGAACTCGCCGCGACGGAAGCGAGCTTCCAGTTCGGTGCACAAAGCCGCCCAGTGCGCGTCCGGCACGCGGGCGCGGACGCCGCGATCGACCACGATTTCGATGTCGTGGTCGGCCATCAGCAGATAGATGAGCACGCCGCTGTTGTGTTCGGTGTCCCACACGCGCAGCGCCGAGAACACCTCGATCGCACGTTCGCGCCCGCTCTGGCCGCGCAGCACGGCCAGCGGGTGCAGGGCGTTCTCGACGACGAAGCGCAGTTCGCCGGCGTGGCGTACTTCGCTTGCCTCGATCGCCAGCTCGATCGCCTCCAGCGTGCGCGCCGGCAAGGCGCGGCGCAGCGCCCAGGGCAGGGCGAACAGATGTCTGAAGAAACGTCCGATCATGTCACCACCGTCCCGAGGCGCCGCCGCCACCGAATCCACCACCACCGCCGCCAAAGCCGCCGCCGCCACCGTGGCCGAAGCCCCCGCCGCCACCGAATCCGCCGATGCCGCGACCGCCGCCGAACAGCGTGATAACCAGCGCGACGATGCCGGCGACGACGGCGATCGGCAGCAGCCCGACCACGATCCAGGCGATGAAGCCGACCACGCCGCCGGTCGCCAGCGCGCCCGGCAGCCGGCCCAGCATGGCGCGCAGCACGCCGCCGAGGCCGAGTGCGACGATGAAAAGCATGGGCGCGTACTGTTCGATGCCGCCTTCACCGCCTGCCGCGGCGCGCGACGGTTCGGGCAGCGGTTCGCCGTCGATGACGCCGATCATGCGATCCACGCCGGCGCGGATGCCGCCGGCGAAATCGCCCTGGCGGAAGTAGGGCACGATCACGTCGGACACGATGCGTTTGGCCGTGATGTCTGTCAGCGCTCCTTCCAGCCCGTAGCCGACCTCGATGCGCAGTGCGCGGTCGTCCTTGGCCACCAGCAGCAGGGCGCCGTCGTCGACGCCCTTGCGCCCCAGCTTCCAGGTTTCGGCCACGCGCAGCGCGTATTGCTCGACCGTCTCCGGCGCCGTGGTGGGCACCACCAGCACCGCAATCTGGCTGCCCTTGCGCTGTTCGAAGTCCTGCAGCGTGCGCTCCAGCGCGGCGATGTCGGCACCGCTCAGCGTCGCCGTCTGGTCGCTGACGCGGGCGACCGGCGGCACCGCGAGCTGCGCGAAGACGCTGGTCGCGACGAGGAACAGCGCGCCGAGGCCGGCGCGCAGGGCACGCATCCAGTTCATTTATTTACTGTGCCGGCTTGGGTGCGGCGCCGCCGAAATCGACCTTGGGCGCGCGCGAGATCTCGGCCTCGTTGTCGACCGTGAAGCCCGGCTTCACCTGATGGCCGAACATCATCGCGGTCAGGTTGCTCGGGAAGGAGCGCACCGTCACGTTGTATTCCTGCACTGCCTTGATGTAGCGGTTGCGGGCGACGGCGATGCGGTTCTCGGTGCCTTCGAGCTGCGCCTGCAGATCGCGGAAATTGGCGTCCGACTTCAGGTCCGGGTAGTTCTCGGTCACCACCAGCAGGCGCGACAGTGCGCCCGACAGCTCGCCCTGGGCGGCCTGGAATCGTTCGAAGGCCTGCGGATCGTTCAGCAGTTCCGGCGTCGCCTGGATGGCGCCGACGCGCGAGCGCGCTTCGGTCACGCGGGTGAGCACTTCCTTCTCCTGCTCGGCGAAACCCTTGACCGTATTGACCAGATTGGGAATCAGGTCGGCGCGGCGCTGGTACTGGTTCAGCACCTCGGCCCAGGCGGCCTTGACCTGTTCGTCACCCGACTGCAGCGTGTTGTAGCCGCAGCCGGACAGCAGCGTGACGGTGAGAAGAGCGAACAACGACATCCACAACTTGCGCATTTCCTGCCTCCAGTGACCGGTTAGACCCGGTCGAACATGGGGGCGGTCGCCCCCGGATGCAAGAAGGATACAGGCGGGATGTGACGCTGCGGCCGTCCGGCCGCAGCGAACGGATCAATCCACCGCGGTCAGCGCAGTCTGGCTGAAGCCGGCGTCTACATAGGTGACTTCGCCGGTCACGCCGCTGGCAAGGTCGGACAGCAGGAAGGCGGCGACGTTGCCCACTTCCTGGATGGTCACGTTGCGGCGCAGCGGCGCGTTCTTTTCGTTGTACGCCAGCAGCTTGCCGAAATTGCCGATGCCGGAGGCGGCCAGCGTCTTGATCGGGCCGGCCGACACCGCGTTGGCACGGATGCCCTGCGGGCCGAGGCTGGCGGCGAGGTAGCGCACCGACGCCTCCAGGCTGGCCTTGGCCAGACCCATCACGTTGTAGTTGGGCAGTGCGCGCACGGCACCGAGGTAGGACAGCGTCAGCACCGCGCCATTGCGGCCCTGCATCATCGGGCGCGCGGCCTTGGCCAGCGCCGGGAAGCTGTAGGCGCTCACCTCGTGTGCGATGCGGAAGGCTTCGCGCGACAGGCCGTCGAGGAAGTCGCCGTCCAGCGCTTCGCCGGGCGCGAAAGCGATGGAGTGCACCAGACCATCCAGCCCGTCCCACTTCTTCGCCAGTTCGTCGAACAGGCCGGTGATCTGTGCGTCGTCGCTGACGTCACAGGGCAGCACGATGTCGGAGCCGAATTCAGCGGCCATCTTGGCCACGCGGTCGACGAAGCGGTCGCTCACATAGGTGAAGGCCAGTTCCGCGCCTTCGCGGTGACAGGCCTGGGCGATGCCGTAGGCGATCGAACGGTTGGACAGCAGTCCGGTGATCAGAATTTTCTTGCCGGCGAGAAAGCCCATGTGCGTCTCCAGAATTCCGGCATCCGGCCGGTTGGGGGAGGGCGGATTATAGGGGAAGCCGGCCCGGTCGCCACGCAGCCGCATGGTCCTGCGCCGCGCGTGGCACCATCGAGCTTTGCACAGCCCCGCCACACCGTGTCCTCACCCTCCGACCCGCACGCCGGGCAAGCCGATGCAGACCGCTGGCAACTGTGGTTCGACGGCTGCGCGCTGCCCAATCCGGGCCGTCTCGGTCTGGGTGCGCTCATCGTCGCGCCCGACGGCCGGCGTATCGAGCTGTCGCAGCCGGGCAGCCGCCACGGCTGTAGCAACGAAGCCGAACTGGAGGCGCTGCGCCTGGCGCTCGACCTCGCCTACGCCGAAGGCGCCCGTCAAGTGCTGGTCACCGGCGACAGCGATTTCGTCGTGCGTCACCTGACGGGCGAGCAGCAGACCTCGGTTGACGCGCTGCGCATCCGGCTGCAGGACATCGACGCCGTGCTGGCGCGCTTCGACGCGGTCGAATTCAGATGGGTGCCGCGCCACCGCAACCGCGACGCCGACCGGCTGTCGCGCGCCGCGCTGGGCCTGCCGGACAAGCCGGCACCGGTGCCCGGTCGCGGGCGGCGGCGCCGAAGCGCGTCGCCCGCCTAGGCGGGGCTGTCCTGCGCGCCCAGCTGTGCGGTTACGTGATCGACGAAGGCGCGCAGCCGTGCCAGAGGGCGCAGATCCCGGTGATAGCCGATGAAGACCTCACGGCCCGGCGGCGCCTCACCGAGGTCGATGCGGCGCAGCGGTGACATCCGGTCGCCGAGCAGACAGGGCAGCACCGCCACACCGGCACCGGCAGCGCACTGCGTGGCCTGTGCTTCCCGGCTGTTGCTGGCGAAACCGACGCGGGCGCGGGGCAGCCGCTCACGCAGCCGTCGATGCCGATCTGCTGGCGCACAAGCCGGCGGCCTTGTCGATGGCGGACGCGGCGGCGCTGCCGCTGGTCTTCATCACGGCATGGGAGGGACTGGTCGACCGGGCCAGCGTGAAGGCGGGCGACACGGTGCTGATCCATGGCGGCGCGGGCGGCGTCGGCCATGTCGCGGTGCAGATCGCCGTCGCCCGCGGCGCGCGCGTCCATGCGACGGTATCGGCCGGCGACATGGCATCGACGGCGCGACTGGGTGCGACGCCGATCGACTATCGCCACAGTGCGGTCGCCGACTACGTCGCCGAGCACACCGCAGGCGAGGGCTTCGACATCGTGTACGACACGGTGGGCGGCGCGACGCTGGATGCCTCGTTCGCGGCGGTGCGCACCTATGGCGGGCATGTCGTCAGCTGTCTGGGCTGGGGCACGCACGCGCTGGCGCCGCTGTCCTTCCGCGCCGCCAGCTATTCGGGTGTGTTCACGCTGCTGCCGCTGCTGACCGGCAAGGGGCGCGCCAACCACGGCGCCATCCTCGCCGAAGCGGCGCGCATGGCCGAGGCCGGTGCGCTGCGCGTACGGCGTGACGACCGCCGTTTCACGCTCGACGACGTCGAAGCCGCGCATGCGCGGCTGCGCTCGGGCGAGGCGCGCGGCAGGATCGTGATCGAGATCGAGTGAGACGGCGCCCGCCGATCGCCGGCCGGGAACGGGCTTAGCCGATGAAGAACATCGCGATGCAGCAGCCCATCCCGAGCACCCACAGCAGAGAACGTAGGTTCGCGCGATCGGCCAGATAGGCGCCGATGTAGGCGAGACGCGCGGCGATGAAGGCCACCGCCAGCGCATCGATCGTGCCCTGCGCGGCCTGCATGCGCTCGGCGACCAGCACGCCGGCGATGAACAGGGGCAGCGCTTCGAAACTGTTCATCTGCGCCGCGTGCGCCCGCGCCGGCAGGCCCTGCAGATTGGCCAGCCACTGCCGCGGGTAGTGGTTGTCGAATCCGCCCTCGCGCCGCGGCTTGCCGAAGCCCTTCTGCTTGGCGATCCAGGCGCAGACGATGGGCAGCAGGCAGGCGATCAGGATGCAAAGTTCGGCGGTGGTCATGGTGGTTCGGTGATCCGTGTGCGGTGAGCCGGCCCGGGGGCGGCCGTGCGGGGCCTGCATTGTCGCGCAGTCATGCCGATGCCGCGATAGCGGGTGCCCGGCGCCCGCGGCGGCGTGGCTGTAGGCGGTTTCCGACAGCATGCACGGCCCGGGAACCTGCTTCGGGGTGGTCCGCTCTATGGAACGCTTCGTGCGCTCACGAAGTCGTGTCCGGTCTTCGACGCTGACGGTCGGACGTGCAGGGAGGATAGACAACAACACCGGCACCGCCGGATTCCAATCCATCTATCCACAGGAGCGTCAGTCCCATGATGAAGAAGCTTGCAGTCTCCGCCGCGCTCGCGGCACTCGCCGCAGCACCGCTGTCCGCATCCGCCAACACCCCGGTTTCGCCGATCGGCCCCACCGTCACCGTGCTGACCGCGACCCCCACGCTGGTCGGCGCTGGCGTCGGGGTCGCCGCACTGGGCACCGGCTCGCTCAGTTTCGACGCCTCGGGCAATGCGGTCGGTCTGTTCCCGATCACCGGCGGTTTCCTCGACCCGGATCTGTCCAATGCGCAGATCGAGCACGTCGGCAGCGGGCTGCGTCTGTCGCGCGGCGGCGTCGACGTCGATCTCGAAAACTTCCTGATCGACACCACGCTGGCGCAGGACACCATCTTCGGTCAGGTGACCGTGGGCAGCACGGTGCTGAACGACGTTCCGCTGTTCACGCTGAGCGGCCTCAACCTCTTCCTGTCCGACACCGCCGGTGCGGCGTTGAACAGCTTCCTCGGCATTCCCAACCTCGCCGGCGCCCAGCTCGGCTTCGCGCTGACCAGCCCGGTCGCCGCCGTGCCCGAGCCCGAGACCTACGCGATGATGATCGCCGGCCTCGGCGCCATCGCGGTGATGGCGCGTCGCCGCCGGCAGGCACTGAAGATCTGACGCACGCTTGCTCAGCGAAGGAAGGGCCGCGCAATGCGGCCCTTCCTTCGGGGCGCCTCCTTGCTGCGTCCTCTGGCGTTTCCGCCGCCTGCATGCGCGGCCCCGCCCATGAACCGCAATCCGGATGCCGGCACGGCGAATCGAAGGACTGTGCCGATCTCCCGATGCACACAGTTGTCGCCGCGCTGCGCGCCGCGTTCGTCCCGCACGACGTGAAGCGCCGCAGCGCAGTTCCGCCGTCCCGCGCGGATTTCACCTATACCCCGCCCAGCCCGCCGGCATACCGATAAGCCGATCGGCCTAGCCATCGCGCGCAATGGAGTCATTGCATAGTCATCCGTGCTTTTGAGAATCGTTTAGCGGCATAGCCGACGCCAACCGCATTCCCCAAAAACAGATTCCTGGAGCACTCATGTCAACGTTGAAACTCACCGTGTCGGCGCTGGTCTCGGCCGGCCTGCTGACGCTGGGCGGGCCCGCCCATGCGCTGTCCAGCTTCGGCCTCGCCGTCCTCCCCGATACCCAGTTCTACTCGCGCTACGCGACGCCTGCCGAAGGTAGCCAGTTCTCGAACCGCTACGGCAGCGAACCGTATATGGCGCAGACCCAGTGGCTAGCCCAGCATGCGCGCGCGCTGGGCATTCCGTTCATCGTGCACCTCGGCGACGTGGTCGACCAGCAGGACAAGCCGGCGCAGTGGGGCGTGGCCGACACCGCGATGAAGGTGCTGGAGCAGGCCGGCCTGCCGTATTCCATCCTCGCCGGCAACCACGACGTGACCAATGGCTGCGGCTACAACGGCAGCCAGAGCGACTGCACGGACGCGCAGCGCAACCTGGCGAACGAGCCCTATCTGCGCTGGTTCCCGACTACCCGCGCGCAGCAGAACGCCACCTTCGGCGGTCGCGATGCGAGCGGCTTCCACGAGTACCACGTGTTCGAAGCGCAGGGTCAGCGCTTCATGGTGCTGGCACTGTCGTGGCGCGTGTCCGACGCCGGTTTCGCCTGGGCACGCGAGGTGATCCGCGCCAACCCGACGCTGCCTGTCATCGTCACCACGCACGATGCGCTGGCGATCGAGAGCGACGGCAAGACCGCGAAGCAGACGCCCTACAGCGAACTGCTGTGGGAACGCCTGATCCGCGACAACGACCAGATCTTCATGGTGATCAACGGCCACAACCACGGCGCTGCGCGCACCACGCGGGTGAATGACTTCGGCAACAAGGTCGAGCAGTTCGTCGTCGATTACCAGATGGCCTATCAGGGCGGCAACGGCTACATGCGCGTGTACGAGTTCGACCTCGGCGCCAACCAGATCAAGGCGCTGTCCTTCTCGCCCTGGGTACCGCAGAAGCCGCAGAACACGCTGAACCAGTTCGACGTTGCGGTGCTGACCGACGAGAACAACGAGTTCTCGATTCCGATGAATTTCGCCGAGCGCTTCCGCCGCTTCAACCCGCAGTTCGCCGCCGGCCAGGACAACCGCGAGCAACCGCTGGTCGAGACCGTGCGCGAACTTATCCTCGCCGAGTACGACGACATCGAGCCGACCATTCCGGTCGAGCCCTTCGATGCCGACGACTTTGCGCGCGCCCCCAACACGCTGGCGCACTGGCGCTTCACCGGTACGCCGGGCTCGCCGGTCGCCGACGGTGGCCGGGTCGAAGACATGACGGGCCGCAATCCGCTGGTGCGCGTGCCGCTGGAACGCGGCGCGTTGCTGGAGGACGCGAAGTGGTCGGACGACCACCACGCTCTGTCGGCCGCGAAGGGCAGCGTGTGTTTCGACGCCAACACCAACCAGGGCGTGCGCCAGAGCTTCTTCCAGACGCTGCAGGGTGCGCCGCTGAACGACGACATGCTGCGCAAGGGCTACACCGTCGAAGCCATCGTCAAGTTCTCGAAGGACTGGACCGCCGCCAGCAACCAGTGGATGACGGTGATGTCCCGCTTCGGCACGCGTGGCGACCTGCAGGGCTTCCTCGGCGGCTGGAAGGGCTCGTCCACGCTGCAGTTCGCGGTGTCCAACCTGCGCGAATTCCAGTGGGAGCCGACCATCTTCACCGGTGGTGCCGCCTGGGTGAGCTGCGCTGGCGAGAACCAGACCTGCTCCTTCCCCGGTACCGCCCAGGTGCGCTACGGCGCCAACGGCCGCTTCAACACCCGCACCGCGACCGGCAGCATCCAGTGCAGCAACGCGGTGTTCGGCGACCCGATCCCGGGTACCGGCAAGTCGTGCGCCTACCTGACCGAGAACACCTACAACTCGAAAACCAACTGGTCCGGCGAAATCATGCTGGACACCTGGCAGCACGTCGCCATCGTCAATGACCCGGTCAGCCGCGACACGACGATGTACGTCGCCGGCGCGCCGGTGCTGCGCAACGTGCAGGCGGCCGACGGCGTCGCCGGTTTCGCCGGCACGCCCTGGCTGATCGGCGGTCACGCCACGGCCGGCGGCAGCGCCAACGGCTTCCTCGGCTGCATCAACGAAGTGCGCATCACCGAAGGCGCGCTGACGCCGGAACAGTGGCTCACCGCGCGCAAGACGCGCGTCAGCGGCAGCGGCGGCCGTCAGGCCATCAGCGGCACCGACGGCGACGACCTCATCGTCGGTAATGCGGCGGCCGACACGATCACCGGCAAGGGCGGCGCGGACACCTTCGTCTATCGCTCGCTGCGCGACGGCGTGGACACCATCACCGACTTCGTGCCGGGCGAGGACAAGCTGAATCTGCGTGGCGTGCTGACGTCGGTCGGCTACCGCGGTGCCGACGCGCTGGCCGACGGCCGGGTGCGCGTGATCGACAGCGCCGCCGGCGCAGTCGTGCAGGTCGACGCCGGCGCGGGCGCCTTCCGCAACCTGGTCGTATTGCGCGGCTTGAGCGCTGCCCAGGCCGCCGCCGCCGCCAACTTCGCCTACTGAGTGATCCGCGCACGTAACGCACTGCACTGAGCTGAAAGAGGGCGGGCCACCCGGTTGCCACCGCGGGCCCGCCCGACAAACCGACTGACCAAGGACTGAATCATGAAACTGAAAGCACTGATCCCCGCGCTCGCACTGTCATTTGCAGCGCCGTTTGCCTCCGCCGCCACCTTCAGCGACACCTTCGACAACGGCCTGTCAGGCTGGACGGCGCTGGGCGACGTCGCCCTCGTCAATGGCACGGTCGCACTGACCACCGCCAGCGCGACCTTCGAGGACGACATCGGTCTCGCGCTGAACCTGTCGGGCCACGATCCGCTGGCAGCCGGCATGCCCGACGGGCTCGAGCAGGGCCTGAGCCTGCCGCTGGGCGCGCTCGACGGCGACGCACTGTCGCAGGCCACTGAAGGTTCGGCACTGCTGCGTACCTTCAACGTGTCGGCCGGCGATCGCCTGAGCTTCGACTGGATGCTGTCGACCATGGATATCGCGGAAACCGGCTTCGGTCTGGACTACGCCTTCGTCGTGATCGGCGGCCAGCGCATCGATCTGGGCACCGCCGCCTCGGCCGCCCCGTCCGGCAACACGCCGTACGCCGCCCATACCGGCTGGTCGACCTTCGAATACGTGTTCACCGGCAGCGGTTCGGTCACGCTGGGCGTCGGCGTGGTCGATGTGCTCGACTACACAGCCAGCAGCCAGCTGCAGCTCGACAACTTCGCGATCGCCGCCGTGCCCGAACCTGAAACCTACGCGATGCTGATCGCTGGCCTCGGCCTGATCGGTGCTGCCGCCCGTCGTCGTACACGCGACTGATTCCGGGGCGGAGTCGCAGTGAAGAAGCCGGAGGGGCGTGAGCTCTTCCGGCTTTTTTTAGTCCGCGGGCGGAAGATGGTGACCGGACGAGAAGCGGCGTTCCTGGCTACGGCGTGTCGCCCGGATATCGCGCACGCACTTCGCTGGCGATGTGTCCGAGGGGCGTGGAATTCCAATCGCGGTGTCTTGACCAGGACCGCGCGACTGAATAATGACAGACGGCGGATCTCTCCGGCTTACGTGCCGCTCTGGCTGCCGTTTTCGACCGCCCGGTCTTCGGGAGGAACCGATGGTTCGGCGCCACCGAGCCGATACGATTCAAGGCGCTGCTTCAATGCAGCCGATAAGTAAGGAAACGAATACAGGCCGGCGGTATTCCACGACTCCGTGTTTGTGATATTCGTGTTTTGTTGCGCCCACTCCAGCAACTCGTCATGCGGAGCCAAATACCAAGCTCCTTGGTCGTGAAAGCAGATGTGCAGGTCCTTACCCATGTACTTCTTCGCTAAGGTGCATCGGCCTTTGAGCTGGACCTTCAAGAACTGCTGGCCGTCAATGTGCTGTGCAATAAAGTCTGCGCTCTGCCAGTCATCCGATAGCCGAATGGTTGTGAAGCCGTAGTCAGCCAGAACTCCGGACACCTTCTGGAAGTTGTACGCCTCCTGTTGCCGCGCATTGAGCTTGGCGTACTGAACGCGCTGAAATTTCATGATGCCGAACGTAAAAGTAAGGGGCGCGCCGAAGGCGCGTCCCGCTTGACTGCCGGGTTAGGGCGCACTTGGCCTCCCGATTTTGCTGGAAACCAACTGTACCAACTCAGATACCGTGTGCGTATTCTCTGCCTCCGGATCTGCGATCTTGATTTGAAAGTGCTCCTCAATTGCGAGCACGATTTCGACATTGGCCATTGAGTCAAAGTCCCAGAAGAAACTGAGGTTCTTTGAAAAATCGTCCTCTGCGCGAAGGCGGGACATATCAGCGGCAAGCTGTTCCTCAAGGATTTTGCGAATTCCTGAAACAACCTCTGGTGCGACGCCTTGGCCGAGAAAGTAACGATCATAGAACTCATCCGGAGTAAGCGACTCACGGCCGGCGAATGTCTCTTGGACTTTTTTCTCCTTCGCTTTGGATTCGCGCCGAACCGACCAAACGACAAAGGCCACTACGGCAATCCCAGCGAGAGCTGAAAGCGCGACTGTCATTGCGCCCTAACGTTGAGCTAAATGGCGCGCCGCTTGCGTCGCGTCCAAGCGACCGAAGGGAGCGGTTCTGAGCGCGATGTTAGAGACCATCGCGCCACTCAGGCTTGCCCAACCGATTTCCATTCGATTGCCTTGCGGTCGTTTCATCACCCCTCTTTCTCGCTGGATCAGTGCGGAAGGTATTGCAAGCTACGCAGCGCCAGCCTGTGATCTCGTTCTTGAGGGGAACAATGATTCTTTTGGCGCGACACGAGCCGCAATAGCGAAGCGACGTAATGCGGCTAACCCAGGTTCCCGTTGGTTCATCCCAACGGAGCCACGGGCGCTGAAGGAGTATGTATGCCAATAGCAGCAGAAGTAGCCATAGCAATAGCGCCACTGTATTCAGCAGCACAACTGGCTGCAGTTCTTTTATGTGGGGCGATAGGGTGTTTTGGAAGAATAGGACAATGGCTGACGGCGTCGTGGCTAATAGGTATGTTGCAACTGGTAGCCACCATGTTTTTAGAAATTCCGTGAGCGTTGTCATCGATGATCTCTAACGCCCAAGTTCAGGGGCGCACGCTTGGCATGGCCGAAGCGCGCAGCCGTGGAGGCGTCCCCTGCAACGCCCAGTTAGGCCGGTGTATGTGGCTGGACAGTGCTGCAGAGAAAGAAGCCTTGCTATGACTTTGATGCGCACTCATGACAGAGCTTCGGTAGGTACCAAACATAGCGCTTCTCGACTTCGTAGGCGGCTTGCTGTTCCGTGGCGGTGAAGACAAACGAACGCGTACACGCTCGGCATTGGCACCGAATCCCTTCGTACTCAGTTGCTTGCTCGTCATAGTGCCCGGTGGTTCGTTGGCTGCCAACCGACCATTTGGTTCGATCAATTGGGATCCTGGGATCAGATGCTGGCATGTGAGGCCTAACGTTGTAGTTGTGCGGACGCCGGAGAGGCGCAGCCGCGCAGGGAACCCAAAGCGCAGCTTTGGGCGGTCCGCTCGAACGCAGTGTTGGACGACACCGAGACCGTCAGCGAAGGCAGGTTGTGCATGACGAAGCCGTTGCCCCTCAAAGTTGATCTGAACTGAACCAGGCCAGCGGCGCTCGCGATGGCCCGCCGCCCTCGATGCCCCGAAACACTAGCACAAGGGCATGGCGCAACAAGGGGCGAACTCACGCGAGCGCGGAGTACGAAGAGACCACACTCGCTGACTGCCGCAGCCGCTAGCTCGGGCGCTGCACGCAGGTTCGGACCGCCCGCCAGAAACACCAAGAACCGGTGACGTTCAACGTTGAAGCTGAGCCGCGAGCGGCGGCTTGCCGACGCGAGTCGGCTCGAGCGACTGGTTAGAGCGCATCTTATGCACGCGCCAACCTAGCCTGACGTTCAAGCTGTTCTAGCCCCGCACCAATGGCAGATTCGAGTGACTCATAGATCGCCGGTCCCTCCCAGCCGCACCATTTGCCATCACGGCTCTCGTAGGTGCTCAGCCGAAAGAGCCCGTCCTGCGCTTGAACCACTCTGGACATTCGTCTCGAATTTTCAGAAATCTGGACCCATCGCTCAGGCCACTTCAGATTGGTCTCCAGGAGCACGGCCTCGCCAATTTCAATCCATGCCTCGTACTCTCGGGAGTCGACGCGTTCGTAGCCATAAGCACGCGGATCGACTTTACCTGCGCGTCGCTCGGCTAGGCTCGCACTCAGCTCCAGCAGCCACCGTATTGGATTCATGCGCTCTAACGTGGAGGTGACCGGCGCTGCGCGGCTTTATCGCGCAGCGTCCAGCGACCGAAGGGAGCGGGGTCGACCGCCGGGTTAGATTGCTTCGAGCTCAATGGAACTTCCCTCGGGAACTTGAGCTTTCTCGACGCCGCGCAAGAGAAACGCTTCTTTCTCAAGTGGCCGCGGATCACGCCGAAGGAGCCACTCTTTAAATGCCCGCACGGAGAGCTGGGAACCATCTGGACGAAAGACGGTGACACTAAGCGCTCTGCCAACGGGAAGGTCAGTCGTCTCGCCGATCGCGACCACTGTGCCTCGCCCAGTGATTTGGAAGTCTCTTCAACCTTGAAGCGCCTAGCGTTCATAGCAATCTAACGTAGAGCTAACCGGCGCTGCGCGGCTTTATCGCGCAGCGTCCAGCGACCGAAGGGAGCGAGGTTGAGCGCCATGTTAGGTTTTTCCCGCAAGGTGCGCCAAGCTTCGAAACTCGGCGATTTGGGTTTGATCTTGAAACCAAGCTTTGGGGAACATTTCAAAGAGAGCGTCGGAGTGATAAAGGAGAAACAGATTTTCATTCTCCTTGCACTTTGCATAGTTGCTCCACTGGCGCTTTGATTGTCCGCTGACACCCTTGGCTTCAAGAAACTCACTATCCCACGTATAGGTGAATGGGAAGGCGAGATCCTTTTGTTGTTGGTGAAGGCGGCGGACCTTCCACGGAAGATAGAGCAGCGACATGACGAGCTCGCCGATTAAGCCACCAACTCCAGCACAGCCAATAATGAAGCCTAGTTTCTGCTGGTAGAAGAAATACGTCGCAACGCCAGCAGCAACGGCAAATCCAGAGGCGGCGTAGTACCAACGTACTGACTTAGCCCGATGGAGCCGTTGGGCATTGAGGTAATCGGATGCTGATATGGTGCCGGAGATCATTCGAAAGCTAACGTTCGACATGAGCGGCAAACAACGGTGGGCGAAGCCCGCCGTTGTTTGTCCGCTCGATGGAGGGGTTAGCCGACAGCACCATGAACCTTTGCCAGAAGTTCGGCATACGCCTCCCTTGCTTCTTTGAGGGTTGCATCTCGATGTACCGCTCGGAAGGCCTTGATTGCTCCGACTTCACTTCTTTGGCGTACAGCCTGCAGCACCTCGACGGAGACCGACCTCCCGCTTTGCAGACCAAGATTGGGATGCTCTGGACTCCAAGAACCCCAATCAAGAGTGCGCGGAAAGCTACCCCACTTCTCCCGCTCGAAGTTGCACACGAAGCCTCGAATGGGATCAAGAAGAAGATGCCTACAGGTGCGGCACTTGGAGGGGATGTATGCCTTGCTCAGGTAGTACTGCGTTTCGACCAACACTGGATCGGTGGGCCCCTTAACCGGACAGGGCCCGTGATCAAGCGAAAGGTACCCCTGGACCTGCTCCATGGCACGCCTGCAACCGCCTTCAAACAGGTGGTCGCACTGCCTGCACTTTCTCGGCACGGCGCCGCTCATGAGGTGGCTGTATGGCTCGGGCTCGACCGAGCCCCGGAACGGTACAGCGGGGAAAGACGGTGCGGTACATGGCGGCTAACGACGCTGTAGAAAAACCCCATCTCGGGCCAAGCGGTTGTGACCGGCGCATGCCGGCTCGAAGTCGTTCATCATCTTCTCAGCCTTCCGATCTTCGCTTCATCGTTGTCCCCTGACGTCAGCCCCGGCCGCTGCCCGGCGCGCTCGAAATGGCGCCGGCCTCTCCCGCCAGCTTACCTAATTCGCGCATCCGTGGTGCCCGAGCTTCTCGATGTTGTGCACCAGGCAGTACAGCTTCCACTGCCCATCCACCTTCTCCCGCCCGCGCAGCGTGAAACGGGTGAGCCGTTTGTTGTGCCGCAGGTTGCCGAACACGGGTTCTACGGTGGCAAACCGTGCGGCAATCATCCGCTTGCCCTCCGTGGAATCGATGCGCCGCTTCATCCGCTCGGTGTGTGATTCGATGTGGCCTCGCTTGCCGCGGAAGAAGGCGACCTGTCGCACCTTCGTCGTTCCGGGCGTGCGCAGGCAGCGGGTGCGCTGCTCGCACGGCACGCAGTCGCGCGCGGCGCCGGTGTACTTGGTCGCGGCGTAGCCATTGATCGTGCACTCGCCCCCGTTGCGATAGAGGCGCTTGCCCGCCGGGCACAGGCAGTGGCTGCGGTCCGGCGCTTCGGTGAAGTCGGTGTTGGCGTAGCGGCGGGTCTTGCTGGCGGTGCGTGCTTCCTTCGCCTTCTCGCTCTTGTCCCACAGCGCGTCGGGTTTTGTCTTGTGCTTCGCCTGATCGGCGTATCTGGGGTCACGCTGGCGGTAGCCGTTGTCGCACACCCAGGCGGGGATGCCGCGCTTGTCCAGTTCGGCGAGGTTCTTCTCGGAGTGATAGCCCGCGTCGGCGCAGATCGCAGTGTCAGGTCCGCGCTGTGCGCTGCTTGCATCGATCACCGGCAGCAGCAGTTCCTGTTCGGACCCGGTGCCGTGCGCCTGCGCATCGACGACGATCTGGTGGGCGGCATCGACGGCGGCCACGCCGGTATAGCCCTGGATCACGCCCTTGGCGGTGGCCATCTTGGCTGAGTCGTTGTCGGTACGATTCGAGAGGCGAACCGCGCCCTTGGCGCCGCGTCGGTCGTCCGGATTGCGCGCGAGCCAGTCGCGGATCTTTGCCGCCTCGTGACTCAAGCGTTCGCGGGTGCGCTGTGCGCGGGCGGCCTCGTCGTCGCAGCCGGCCGCATCGCGCGCCTTCTGCTCACCGATCATGCGCTGCACGGCCGCTTCCATCTTCGCCGCCTCGCGCTCGAAATCGGCACGCGTGCCGCTCTTTGCCTTCGATGCGTTGGACGGCAGCTTCACACCATCGATGGCGAAGAGCTCGCGCCCGATCAGCCCTTCGCGGTCGCACACCAGCAGCACCTCGGTGAAGAGCGCTTGGGCCTCATTGCCGAGACGGCTGATGAAGTGCGCGACCGTGGTGAAGTGCGGCGCACTGTCGCCGGAGACGGCCATGAACAGCACGTTGTTGCGGCAGGCGGTGGCGATGGATCGGGAGCTGATCAGCCCGCGCGAATAGCCAAGCAGCACGATCTTGAGCAGCACCGCCGGATCGAAAGCCGGGGCACCGCCGGCGTCGTTGGCGTAGCGGGCACGCAAAGTCGAGAGATCAAGGTCGTTGTCGACCAGATGGCAGAGCGCGAACTCGAAGGTACCGGGCAGCACCTGCTGTGCGAAATCGACCGGGATGAGCTTCAGACCGTAGTCGGGCGTCTTGAATCGCGGCATCGCAAAGCTCCGGAGAGGCGATGCGGAATCATAACAACGGCATGTGAACGGATGAGGGTGGGGAGGGGTTTTTCTACAGCCTCAACGTTCGACATGAGCGGCAAACAACGGTGGGCGAAGCCCGCCGTTGTTTGTCCGCTCGATGGAGGGGTTAGCCAACAGCACCATGAACCTTTGCCAGAAGTTCGGCATACGCCTCCCTTGCTTCTTTGAGGGTTGCATCTCGATGTACCGCTCGGAAGGCCTTGATTGCTCCGACTTCACTTCTTTGGCGTACAGCCTGCAGCACCTCGACGGAGACCGACCTCCCGCTTTGCAGACCAAGATTGGGATGCTCTGGACTCCAAGAACCCCAATCAAGAGTGCGCGGAAAGCTACCCCACTTCTCCCGCTCGAAGTTGCACACGAAGCCTCGAATGGGATCAAGAAGAAGATGCCTACAGGTGCGGCACTTGGAGGGGATGTATGCCTTGCTCAGGTAGTACTGCGTTTCGACCAACACTGGATCGGTGGGCCCCTTAACCGGACAGGGCCCGTGATCAAGCGAAAGGTACCCCTGGACCTGCTCCATGGCACGCCTGCAACCGCCTTCAAACAGGTGGTCGCACTGCCTGCACTTTCTCGGCACGGCGCCGCTCATGAGGTGGCTGTATGGCTCGGGCTCGACCGAGCCAGGAACGGTACAGCGGGGAAAGACGGTGCGGTACATGGCGGCTAACTTTGTTTTCTGGCGCAGATTTGCGCCATAACTATGGACGGCGCCGGGTAAACAGACAGCCGTGACCGCTCTGAAACGCGCGTGGCAGCGTCATTATGGATGTTTTGACTGTTCATTCATACAGTATTAAACGGATGTGAAAAACCTCACCCCTTGATGCCGTCCGGTTCTTGATCACTTTACCGGAACATGCATCTGCCATCTACGCGGACTCCGGCTTCACGTAGCGGGGACCGACCGGGCTTGTCGCGCGAGTGACTAGCGAGGCCCGGTCGGTTCCCAACTCCGGCCGGATCAGAGGTAAATGCCGCCCGCCACCTCGATCCGCTGACCATTGATCCAGCGTCCTCCGTCCGACAGCAGGGCGGCGACGGCGGCGCCGATGTCGTCCGGCAGGCCGACGCGGCCGAGGGCCGTCTGGTCGGCGATGGCGCCGTTCACTTGCGGGGTGTCGCGCACCATGCCGCCGGCGAAATCGGTTTCGATGGCGCCCGGCGCCAACGTGTTGACCGTGATGCGGCGCTCGCCCAGTTCGCGCGCCATGAAGCGCGTCAGCACTTCGACGCCGCCCTTCATCGCGGCGTAGGCGGCGAAGCCCGGCATGCTGAAGCGGGCGAGGCCGGACGACACGTTGAGGATGCGGCCGCCGTCGGCGATCAGCGGCAGCAGCGCCTGGGTGAGGAAGAAGGGCGCTTTCAGGTGGATGCGAAACAGTTCGTCGAACTGCGCTTGGGTGGTGTCGGCGAAGGGGGCGTAGATGCCGATGCCGGCGTTGTTCACCAGATAGTCGAAGCGGTCGCGCTGCCATTGCTGGCCGAGTGCCGACTTCAGCGCGTCGGCAAAGCCGGCGAAGCCTGTGCTGTCGGCCACGTCGAGCTGCAGCACGACGGCGCGTGCGCCTTCGGCGATCACTTCGGCGGCAGCGGCTTCCGCCTCGTCGCGATAGCTGCGGTAGGTGATGACGACATCCACGCCCTGGCGGGCGAGGTGCAGCGCCATGTTGCGGCCGAGGCCACGGCTGCTGCCGGTGATGAGGGCGATCTTGCGGTCTGCGTTCGTGCTCATGGATATCTCCTGGTAGTGAGGTCTGAAGGTGTGCGACGGGTATGTCGCCAGCACGGAATGCAGTCTATTGATCGGGTTTGTGGAGATAAACGCAGCCAGTTTTGTTACTCTGTTCGGAATATTTGGACAATAAGGCCGCTCATGGACCAGATTGAAGCGATGCGCATCTATAGCCGGGTCGCTGAGCTGGGCAGCTTCACCGCCACCGCCGAGAACCTTGGCCTGCTCAAATCGACGGTGTCGAATGCGGTGCAGCAGCTGGAAAGCACGCTGGGTACGCGACTGTTTCATCGCACCACGCGCAAGGTGCAGCTGACGCAGGACGGCCAGGCCTATTACGAGCGCTGCCGCGATCTGATCGCCGACTTCGACGAACTGAACACGCTGTTCGCCGCGGGCGGACAGGCCGATCTTCGCGGCCGGCTGCGCGTCGATCTTCCGCTCGCCTTCGCGCGCGATCTGGTCATTCCGCGCCTGCCCGAGTTCCTGATGCGCCACCCGCAGCTTGAGATCGAGGTGAGCAGCACTGACCGGCGGGTCGATCTGGTGCGCGAGGGCTTCGACTGCGTGCTGCGCGTGGGCGCGGTCGGCGACCACAGCCTGATCGCGGTGCCGCTCGGGCGCTTCGAACAGTTCAACTGCGCCAGCCGGGCCTATCTTGAACAGCACGGCACGCCGCGCACGCTGGCCGACCTGGCGATGCACCGGCTGGTCCATTACGCGCAGACGCTGGGCGCGCGTCCTTCGGGCTTCGAATACGTATCGCCGGAAACCGGCGAACTGCTCAGCGTGCCGATGCAGGGTGTCATCACGGTCAACAACTCGGACGCCTACCGCGAAGCCTGTCGCGCCGGACTGGGCATCATCCAGGCGCCACGTGTCGGTCGCTATCTGGACGACGACACGCTGGTCGAAATCCTGCCCGACTATCGAGCGCCGTCCTTGCCGATCAGCCTGGTCTATGCAAACCGCCGCCACCTGCCGCTGCGGGTGAAGGCCTTCATCGAGTGGATGAAGACCGTGATGTCCGGGAGGATGTGAAGCCGGTCGCACGGATGCCTGCGATGACCGGTGACGGCTGCAATCGCGAGCAAGCTCGCTTGTATGTTCCACCCCGGCAGGCGTAGGAATAGCTTGTCGGGCGGAGGGACCGAGCTCGGATCTGACGGCAAGCACGTACAGACAGTGGGAGAGATGTCCCGCCCTCACCCCAAGCACCGATCAGGAATCCATCGGACCGTGTTACTACGGTACCGTCCATACCCTGCAAGCCAGTGCTGTGGTGAATCCCGACAAGCCTTTTGAACCTTAGTCGGGAGGGCCCCATCGTGACAAGTCAGAACGAGGCAGTGTGCTTTGGCATCGATATCTCCAAGCACTGGCTGGACATCGCCGAGCACCCCAGCGCGCGGGTGACGCGCATCGACAACACGGCTGCGGCCATCCGCGGCTGGTTACGCACGCTGCCGAAAGGCCACCAGCGCATCGCCTGCGAATCGACCGGCACCTATCACCGCACGCTCGTCGAGCTGCTCATCGGCGCCGGACATCAGGTGTTTCTGATCGACGGCTTCAAGCTGTCCCGATACCGCGACACCGTGGGCCTGCGCGCCAAGACCGATCGGCACGACGCACGCCTGATCGCCCGCTACCTCGCGCACGAGGGCACGGATCTGCGCCCGTTCTCGCTCCCGGCGCCCGCGGTCACCGCGCTGCGCAGCCTGCTGCGTCGGCGCGCAACCGTGGTGCGCAGCCTGGGTCGCATCCGTCAGAGCATGGAAGATCTGCCCGGCTTTGGTCGCGACGTGCGTGTGGCCCTCGCGCGGCTCACCGCCTTGATCAAACAGTTCGAGCAGCGCATCGCCTCGCTGATCAACGAAAGCGGATGGACGGAACCGTATCGGCGCATCCTGAAGATCGAAGGCGTCGGCGCGCTCACCGCCGCCGGCCTGTGCGCGGCCTTCCATCGCGCTCCCTTCAGCGGCGCGGACGCCTTCATCGCCTTCCTCGGCCTGGATGTCAGCGTGCGCGATTCGGGCAAGAAGACTGGGCGCCGTGCGCTGAGCAAGAAGGGCGACTCGGAGATGCGCCGCCTGCTCTACAACGCCGCCATGGCAGCCAGCCGATCCACGACCTGGCAGCCCTTCTACCAGCGCATGCTCCAGCGCGGATTCAGTCGCACCCAGGCGCTCGTTGCGCTGGCCCGAAAGCTCGCGCGCGTTGCCTTCTCACTGATGAAGAACGCCGCAGACTATGTCCCGAAACAGCACGAAAACGCTTGCGGACGAACATAGAATCTCCCACAGTGTTCGCTCCAGGCCTGAGCGGGGGCCCAGTGGAGGGCAGCCGTTGCTGCCGGCTCGGCCCGCGGACTTAACGCCGCGCGCTGCCCACCGCCGCTGTCGGGGTCAGAAGACCCCTCTCAAAGAATCCCGGTTCGGGCTCAGGTCACGGATCGGGTGCCCCACCCCTGTGGGAGCGGCCTTGGCCGCGACAGGGCCGTTGCTGTCCGCTGGCGTCGATTCAGGTCGCCGTCGGGGTCAGAAGACCCCTCCCACAGAGCCCCGCCCGAGCTCCGCTCGCGGATCGGGCGCACCACCCCCGTGGGAGCGGCCGTGGCCGCGACAGGGCCGTTGCTGGCCGCTGGCTTCGATTCAGGCCGCAGTCAGGGTCAGAAGACCCCTCCCACAGAATCCCGGTTCGGGCTCAGGTCGCGGATCGGGTGCCCCACCCCTGTGGGAGCGGCCTTGGCCGCGACAGGGCCGTTGCTGGCCGCTGGCGTCGATTCGGCTCGCTGTCGGGGTCAGAAGACCCCTCCCACAGAATCCCGGTTCGGGCTCAGGTCGCGGATCGGGTGCCCCTCCCCTGTGGGAGCGGTCTTCTGACCGCGACAGGGCCGTTGCTGTCCGCTGGCGTCGATTCAGGCCGCAGTCGGGGTCAGAAGACCCCTCCCACAGAGCCCTGGCCCGAGCTCCGCTCGCGGGTCGGGCGCGTCACCCTTGTGGGAGCGGCCTTGGCCGCGACGCTGCCTTTGAACGGCGCTGGCGTCCATTGCGGAGCGCCAGTGGATGCGCCTTCAGTACGCGGTCTCGACCGCCCGCAGGTCGAACACCAGCACTTCGGCGTCACGCCCTTCGCTCAGCGACACCGCGTCGGCGCCGCGCAGCTTGAGGCCGTCGCCTGCGCCCAGACGCACGCCGTTCACCGTGACCTCGCCGCGCGCCACGTGCACATAGGCGTGGCGGTCGCCGCGCAGCGGCAGCGTGGCCGCCTCGTCGCCATCGAACAGGCCGGCATAGACCCGTGCGTCCTGGCGGATGCGGATGCTGCCCTCGGCACCGTCCGGTGTGACGATGGGGCGCAGACGGCCGCGCTTTTCCTGCTCGGCGAAATGGATCTGCTGGTAACCCGGCGGCGTGCCGTGTTCGTCCGGCAGGATCCATATCTGCAGGAACTTCACCTGCTCGGTCTGCGAGCCATTGAATTCGCTGTGTGCGATGCCGCGGCCGGCGCTGATCATCTGCACGTCGCCCGGGCGGATCTGCGAACCGTTGCCCATGGTGTCCTTGTGCTCCAGCACGCCGTCGAGCACGTAGGAAAAGATTTCCATGTCGCGGTGCGGGTGCATGCCGAAGCCGGCGCCGGGGGCGACGGTGTCGTCGTTGATCACCAGCAGGTCGGAGAAGCCGCGCTGCTTCGGGTCGTCGTAGTGGGCGAACGAGAAGCTGTGGCGCGAACTGAGCCAGCCGTGTTCGGCGACGCCGCGCTGGTCGGCGGGACGGGTTTCGATGCTCGGGCGGGCGTTGAGGATGGGGGTGGTCATGGCGATCTCCTTCGTTGCGGGGTGCCGCATGGCGGCACCCCTGCGGTCATGGGCGGGTCGGTTTCAGGCCGTGCGGCGGGCGTCGAGCGACAGGGCACCGCCACCGAAGGCGACGATCTGCAGCAGGCCGCCTGCGATAGCCACGTTCTTGAAGAAGTGGATGAACTGGTTCTGGTCGGCCAGATTGAAGTGGAAGCCGAAGGCGGTCACCAGGCTGAAGACGGCGATCGCGGCGGCGACCCATCGGGTGCGGTAGCCGACGACCAGGGCCGCGGCCAGACCGATCTCGACGAACAGCGCCCCGGCGTAGGCCAGTTCCGGGAAGGGCAGGCCGACCGAGGCGATGTAGCCGATGGTGCCTTCGTGCTGCGTCAGCTTGCTGAAGCCGGCGAGCAGGAAGAGGGCGGCGAGCAGAACGCGGCCGGCTGCGGCGGCGATCTGGCTGGCGTCGGTGCTGCGGGCGGCCTGCTGAGTGGAGTAGGCCTGGATCGTCGAGGTGTTCATGGTCTGTCCTTTCGGGGTGTCTGGAGTTGTCTGCCGGTGCGCGTCCTGATGCCGCAACCGATGGCTGAACTGTACTGTCGCGATATGGCTTGATAAATCGGCTTCATATTGAAACACTGTCGCAATTGAGTTGACAGTGAGGCCTTGGTCACCGGATGAGCCAGCTCGAGGACATGCAGATTTTCGTCAGCACGGTGGATGCGCAGAGTTTTACCGCCGCCGCGGACCGGCTCGGGCTGTCGAAGCAGCTGATCAGCCGCCGCATCATGGCGCTCGAAGACCGACTGGGCGCCCGCCTGCTCGTGCGCACCACGCGCCGCCTCAGCATCACCGACACCGGGCGCGGCTTCTACGAGCGCGCGGTGAAAATCCTGCAGGACGTGGATGAGGCGGAGCAGCTGGTCGCCAATCAGAACGCGGCGCCGCGCGGCACGCTGCGGCTGTCGGCACCGATGTCCTTCGGCACGCTGCACCTGGGGTCGGCGATCGCCCGCTTCATGGCGACCTGGCCGGAAGTGACGGTCGAACTGGATCTGAGCGACCGCTTCGTCGATGTCGTGGGCGAGGGCTACGACATGGCGGTGCGCATCGGCCAGCTCGGCGATTCGTCGCTGATCGCCCGCGCCATCGCACCGACCCAACTCGTCTTCTGCGCCAGTCCCGGCTATCTCGAAGCGCACGGCCGGCCGCAGACGCCGGCCGAGCTGAAAGACCATCAATGCCTGTTGTACGGCCATTCGCGCAACGTCGAATGGCCCTTTCTCGACAAGGGCCGGCCGCAGGCGCTGCCGGTCAGCGGCCGGCTGCGTGCGAACAACGGCGAACTGGCGCGCGATGCGGCCATCGCCGGTCTGGGCGTCACGCTGCTGCCCACCTTCATCGTCGGCGAGGCGCTGCGCGCCGGCAGTCTGGTCAGCGTGCTCGATGAATACGCGCCGGCGCCGCTGACCATCTACGCGGTGTATCCGCAGCACCGTCAGCAGTCGCGCACGGTGAAGGTGTTCACCGAGTTCCTGCGCAACACCTTCGGCAAGACCAGCTTTTCCTGAACGGCTGCGGGTTTGCGGGCGGCACGCACGAAGGCTTTGAAATTTTCCTTGAAAAAAGCACGACCGTTCGTATTATTGTCCTATGGGCAAGGGAGAGCACACACGCACGGTCATACTCGAAGCGGCGCTGGCGCAGGCCAGCGAAAGCGGTTTCGAGTCGCTGACCATCGGTTCGCTGGCCGAACGCACCGGGCTGTCGAAGAGCGGCCTGTTCGCGCACTTCGGCTCGCGCGAGGAATTGCAGTGCGCGGCCATCGACATGGCGGCGCAGCTGTTTGCAGACACGGTCATGAAGCCGGCGTTTGCCGCGCCGCGCGGCGTGCCGCGGCTGTGGGCGATGTTCGAAGGCTGGCTGGAATGGACGCAGCGCGGCGGTCTGGCGCACGGCTGTCCGATCCACGCCGCTTCGGTCGAGTACGACGACCGGCCGGGGCCGATGCGCGACCGGCTGGTCGGGCACTACCGCCTGCTGCAGCAGGCGCTGGACAAGGCCGTGCGCATCGCCATCGACGCCGGCCATCTGCGCGCCGACCTCGACATTGAGCAGTTCATCTTCGACATGTTCGCCATCGTGCTCGGCTATTACCACGCCGCCCGCCTGATGGACGACGCACGCGCCGGCGAGCGCGCGCGCGCCGCCTTTGCCCGCCTGCTCGCCGATTTCGCCGTTCCGGGAGCATTGCCATGAGTTCGATCGCCCTCCATCCGCCGCTGCGTGCGCGCCGCACGTCCGGTGCTTCGCTGGCGCCGGTGCTGCGCCACTATTTCCGCCTCGCCAGTCGCGTGGCACCCGAACTGGCGCGTCGGCAGGCCGAGCGCCTGTTCACGACGCCGCCGCGGCCGCACAGTGCGGTATCGACCGCGTTGCCGGCGCGACGCGAAACGGTGAGCGTCGGTCGCCACGACATCGCCGTGTGGTCGGCCGGCCCGGCCGGTGCGCCGGCGGTACTGCTGGCGCACGGCTGGGGCGGGTGCGGTGCGCAGATGGGTACGCTGGCCGCGGCGCTGCTGGCGGCCGGGCGCCGCGTCGTGTGGTTCGACCAGCCGGGCCATGGCGACAGCCGCCGGGTCCGCGTCGGCCTGCCGGATTTCGTGCAGGCGCTGCACGCGCTGAACGCGACGCACGGGCCGTTCGATGCCGCGGTCGGGCATTCGCTTGGCGCCGCGGCCGTCGGCCTCGCGCTACGTGAGCGCGCCGGCTTCGGCCGTGCGGTGTTCATCGGGACGCCGGCGTCGATACGCGAACATGCGCAACGCTTTTCCGCGCGCATCGGCATTTCGCCGCGCGTGCGTGAGGCGATGCGTCGCCGCATCGAACATTTCTACGCCATGCGCTTCGAGGACATCGACCGCATCGACGCGCTGGGCACGGTGACCGTGCCGGCGCTGTTCGTGCACGACGTCGATGACGCGCTGGTGCCGTTCGAGCACGCGCTGCGCCTGTCCGCTGCGATGCCGCAGGCGCGGCTGTTGCGCACCTGGGGCCTGGGTCATCGGCGCCCGCTGCACGATCCGGCGACGGTCGCCGCAGTCACCGACTTCGTCTGCGGGCATGCGGAACTGCCGCAGGTGTTGCCGGCCCTGCCGGTGCCGGCGCCGCTGTATTGAGCCGTCTGCCGACGCCCGCGGCAGTACATGAGCGATCGGGTAGTCTCTTTTTGTGAATCAAAGTTGTATTATGTGAAACTCAGGCGCACGCCCGAGGCGTGACGCCCTCACATACGACAACAGGAGACCACCCATGTCCGAACGCATCGTCTTCCGCAGCGGTGAAGCACTGGTCGCCGGCGGCCCGCCGGGCACCGCGGCCGAGCCCGAAGTCATCATCGGCGAACTGGACGGCCCGGTCGGCACCGCGCTGGCCACGCTGACCGGTGACCAGGTCAAGGGCCACACTCGCGTGTTCGCCATCCTGAACACCGACATCCAGGTGCGTCCGTTGACGCTGATGGTGAGTAAGGTGACGGTCAAGGACGAGCGCTACACCAACATCTTGATGGGCACTGTGCAGGCCGCCATCGCCAATGGCGTGCTCGACGCCGTGCGCGCCGGCGACATTCCGAAGGAAAAGGCGAACGACCTCGGCATCATCGTGTCGGTGTGGCTGAATCCGATGGTGTCGACCGCCAAGGACCTCGACCACAAGATCCTGTTCGACATCCATCGCCAGGCCATGGCCAAGGCGATCAAGAAGGCGATGAACAACCAGCCGGACATCGACTGGCTGCTCGAGAACCAGGACAAGATCACCCACAAGTATTACCAGATGGGGCTGGACGGAAAGATCTGATCCGCCCCGGTCGCCACCTCAGGTGGCGACCGTCTTGTCCTTGAAGCGGCAGATGTCGACGATGCCGCACTGGCCGCACAGCGGCTTGCGCGCCGTACAGGTGTAGCGGCCGTGCAGGATGAGCCAGTGGTGGGCGTGCTGCATGAATTCGGCCGGCACCACCTTGAGCAGCGCGTGTTCGACCGCCAGCACGTCCTTGCCCGGCGCCAGGCCGATGCGGTTCGAAATGCGGAAGATGTGGGTGTCGACCGCCATGGTCGGCGCGCCGAACACGATGTTCAGCACCACGTTGGCGGTCTTGCGGCCGACGCCGGGCAGCGCTTCGAGCGCGGCGCGGTCGTTCGGCACTTCGCCGCCGTGCTTCTCCAGCAACTGGTGCGACAGCGCCACCACGTTCTTTGCCTTGGCGCGGAACAGGCCGATGGTCTTGATGTAGTCCTCGACGCCCTCGACACCGAGGCTGACCATGGCTTCCGGCGTCGGTGCCACCGGAAACAGCTTGCGCGTCGCTACGTTCACGCCCTTGTCGGTCGCCTGTGCCGACAGCACGACGGCGACCAGCAGCTGGAAAGGCGAGCCGTATTCGAGATCGCTTTTCGGCTGCGGGTTGGCCGCGCGCCAGCGCTCGAACATGGTCTGTATTTCGGCCCGCGTGAGCCGGCTGGCACGCCCCGCCATCAGGCCGAAGCGGCTTCGGCCGGCGTGTGCGGCACGGCGGCGCGCGCCTGCACACGCGCCACCCAGGCGTTGCGCGCCGCAATCAGCAGACCGAGGAAGATGAAGGCGCCGGGCGGCAGGATGGCCATCAGCAGGCCGCGGTACTCGTCGCCGAACACGCGGATCGCGTGGGCACCCGGAACGATCATGTCGATGCCGGAGAACAGCGTGCCGGCACCGATCAGTTCGCGTGCGCCGCCGAGCAGCGCCAGCACCCACAGCAGGCCCACGCCCATCGCCGCGCCGTCCCAGGCGGCGGCCAGCGGCGAATTTTTGGCGGCGAAAGCTTCGACCCGCGCCAGCACGATGCAGTTGGTGACGATGAGCGGAATGAAGATGCCCAGCACCAGGTAGAGGTCGTGCAGCCAGGCGTTGAAAGCCAGGTCAAGACAAGTGACCAGTGCGGCGATGATCAGGATGAACACCGGAATGCGGATTTCGTGCGGGATGAGCGTACGCAGCGCGGCCACCGCGCCACTGGCCAGCGCCATCACCAGCACCGTCGCCAGCGACAGGCTCACCGCATTGACCAGCGTGTTGCTGACCGCCAGCAGCGGGCACAGGCCGAGCAGCTGCACCAGCGCGGTGTTGTTCTCCCACAGGCCCTTGCGGCCGATGTCGCCGTAGACGGCGCGTTCTTCAGCGTTCATGCCGGTATCCCCGATGTGTTTGCCGCGCGGTGAAGGTGGCGGCGATGTCCGGCCGCTTGCGGCTTCGATGCAGGCTGGCATCGCGAGCAAGCTCGCTCCCACAAGGGCGGGCAGGCGCCGAAGGTGTGGGAGCGACCTGTGGCCGCGATGCGGCGCGCGTTCATTCGAACACCTTGTCCGCCGCGGCGCCGGCCGGCAGTGCGAACAGCGCGTCGCGTACCGGCGCGATGGCGGCGGCGGCGCGGCCGGCGGCGCGGACGACCGCGCGCGGCGAAATGGTGGCGCCGGTCATGTAGTCGAAATCGCCACCGTCCTTGCGCACCGTCCAGCTGGCCGCCTGCGCGGTGTCGCGGCCGGCGAACTGGCTGATCCACTTCGGCGACGCGCGGTCCTTGGCCGGGTCGATGTAGTCGCCCAGCCCCGGCGTTTCCTTGTGCGCGACCACGCGCACGCCGCCCAGCGTGCCGTCGGCGCGCACTGCCATCAGCAGCCGGATGGCGCCGCTGTAGCCGTCCGGCGCCTGCGCTTCGAACACCAGCGCGACCGGCTCGCTGCCGCGACGTGCGCGATGCAGCGTCACCGGGCCGTCGATGCCGAGCGCGGGCAGGGCGGACAGCTGCACGGTGTCTTCGAGCAGCGCGTTGTCGTAGTCGGCGCGCGGCAGCACCTGGCCGATCAGCTCCAGCCGGCGCGCTTCGACCGAGGCCTGTATCGGCGCTTCGGTGGCGTCGTGGGTGAGCGCCATCAACGCGGTGAAGGCGAGCGTGAACACGGCCAGCAGTGCGGCCGAGCGCATCGCGCTGCCGGCCGCGGTCGGTGCCGGCGGTTCCGGCGCCAGTTCGGCGGCGGCCAGCGCTTCGTCGACCACCGGCGTCTGCGCCTCGTCGCTCATGGCGCGCCTCCGTTCTTGTGGCCGAACACCGGCGGCTGCGTCTTCATGTCGATCAGCGGCACGCAGATGTTCATCAGCAGCACGGCGAAGGCGATGCCGTCCGGGTAGGCGCCGAAGGCGCGGATGAGCCAGGCGATCAGCGCGATGCCGGCGGCGAAGACGAGCTTGCCGCGCGGCGTGGTCGCGCCCGACACCGGATCGGTGGCGATGAAGAAGGCGCCCATCATCGCGCCGCCGGCCAGCAGGTGGAAGGCCGGGCCGGCGAACTGCGCGGGGTCTATCAACGAGGCGATGCCCGACACCAGCGACATCACCGCGACAAAGGCGACCGGTACGTGCCAGGTGATGATGCGCAGCGCCAGCAGCAGCAGGCCACCGGCGCCCCAGGCCAGCGCGACCCACTCCCAGCCGGCGCCGGCAATGTGGCCGAAGGCGGTCGAGCGCATCACGGCGGCGGCGTCACCGCCGGTCATCAGGCCGGTGCGCAGTGCATCCAGCGGCGTGGCACCGGTGACGCCGTCGAGCGCGCGCGCGCCGCCGAACACCCAGTCCATCTGCGTCGCGAAGTCGCCGACATTGAGGCCGGGCCATTGCGACATCAGCGCCGGGAAGCTGACGATCAGCAGCGCGTAGGCCAGCATGGCCGGGTTGAACGGGTTCTGGCCGAGGCCGCCGTACAGGTGCTTGCCGATGATGAGCGCGAAGGCGGTGCCGAGCACCGTGGTCCACCAGGGCAGCAGCGGCGGCAGGCAGACGGCGATCAGCCAGGCGGTGACCAGAGCGCTCATGTCGGTCAGCGCCGGTGCCACCGGGCGACCACGCAGCGCCAGCATCAGGGCTTCGCAGGCGAGTGCGGTGACGCTGGCCAGCGCGATCTGCACCAGCAGCGCGGCGCCGAACAGCCAGCTCTGCACCGCGATGGCCGGCAGCATGGCGACCAGCACTGTGGTCATGACGCGACGCACGCTGGTGTTCTGGCGAAGGTAGGGTGAGTTGTACATCGTGTTCCGTCGTGAGGGGGCGCGGCTGGCGCGCCCCGGTGTCATTCCGTCGGTTTGTCCGCGGTTGCGGTTGCGCGCGTCGTTTCGCCGTCTCCCGTGGCCACCATGTCGGCGGCCAGCTTGCGCCGCGCCTCGGCGGCCTCGACCTGGGCCTGCTGGGCCGGCGTCAGCGTGTCGGTGTTCTTTGCCGCGACCGCTTCCTTCTGTGCCTTGGCGCGCGCCATCGCCGCTTCGATCAGGGCTTTCTTCGGGTCTTCCGCGGGCGTGGCGGCGGTGTCGCCCTCAGCCGGCGGCTTGTCGGTGGCGGCAGGCTTCGCGGCCGGCTTGGCTGCGCTGCGCGCCGCCAGCTTGGCCGCCTTCTCTTCCTTCTCGCGCTCGGCGCGCCAGTTGCGGAACTCGAAGCGTTCGCGCGCCGAATCGGCGGCGTCCTTGTCGCGCTCGCGCGCCCAGATTTCGCTCTTCGCGTAGCGGTAGTAGTCGACCAGCGGAATGTGTGACGGGCACACATAGGCGCAGCAGCCGCACTCGATGCAGTCGAACAGGTGATATTCCTGCGCGCGGCCGAAGTTGCGTGCGCGCGAGTGCCAGTACAGCTCGAACGGCTGCAGGTCGGCCGGGCAGGCGCGCGCGCACTCGCCGCAGCGGATGCAGGGCAGTTCCGGCTCGGGCGGCGGGAACAGCGCCGGCGAAGAGGCGAGCAGGCAGTTCGTCGCCTTCACGACCGGTGCATCGACGCCGGGCAGCGGAATGCCCATCATCGGGCCGCCCATGATGAGCTTGTCGGTGTCCGGCTTCAGGCCGGCGTGTTCGAACACGAAGCCGATCGGTGTGCCGATGGCGACGTCGAAATTGCGTGGGCGATCGACATTGCCGGCGACGGTGACGATGCGGCGGGTCAGCGGTTCGCCGTGTTCGAGTGCGTTCCAGACGGCGAGCGCGGTCGCCACGTTGAAGCACTGCACGCCGTAGTCGGTCGAGCGGCTGCCGTGCGGTACCTCGATGCCGGTCAGCACGCGGATCAGCTGCTTGGCGCCGCCGGCCGGGTAACGCGTCGGCACCACGACGACGTCGAGCGAGGCGTGAGCGAGCGCCGCAGCGGCGGCCTTCAGCGCGGCGGCGGCTTCAGGCTTGTTGTCCTCGACGCCGACCAGCACCTGCTTTGCCGCCAGCATCTTCTGCATCACCAGCGCGCCGCGCAGGATGTCCTCCGCCTCGCTGCGCATCAGCATGTCGTCGCAGGTGATGAAGGGCTCGCACTCGGCGCCGTTCAGCACCAGCGTGTCGGTGCCGCCAGCCTTGCCTGGCGCCAGTTTCAGGTGGCTGGGGAAGACCGCACCGCCAAGACCGACCACGCCGGCGTCGCGCAGGTAGTCGCGCACTTCGCCCGGTGATGCCGCGTGCCAGTCGAAGGGCTCGCGCTCGATGCGCTGGTCCTGACCGTCCGGTTCGATCACCACCGCCATCGACGACAGGCCCGAGGCGTGCGGCATCAGCCGCGGTTCGATCGCCACCACGTGGCCCGAGGTCGGCGCGTGCACCGCGCTCGACACATTGCCGTCGGCCGCGCCGATGCGCTGGCCGTGCAGCACCCGGTCACCCACCTTGACCAGCGGGCGCGGCGTACCGCCGATGTGCTGGTGCAGCGGAATGATCAGCTGCGGCGGCAGCGGCAGGCGGGCGATCGGTTCGCGCGTCGACGCGCCCTTGTTCGGGTCCGGCTTGACGCCGCCATTGAACGAAAACAGTTTGCGCAGCATCAGGCCGCTTCCTTCGCTGCAGTCTCGGTCGCCACCGGTTTCAGGTCGAACACCGGGTAACGCCACTTCCAGGTTTCCACCGTTTCGGCCACCGGCACCATGTCGATGCAGTCGGCCGGGCAGGGCGGTACGCACAGCTCGCAGCCGGTACAGAGGTCGGTAACGATGGTGTGCATCTGCTTGGCGGCGCCGACGATGGCATCGACCGGACAGGCCTGTATGCACAGCGTGCAGCCGATGCAGGTGGCTTCGTCGATCACCGCCACCGCCTTCGGCTTCTCGACGCCGTGCTCGGCATTCAGCGGCTTGTATTCGCGGCCCAGCAGGTCGGCCAGCTTGCGCACGCCCTCGTCGCCGCCGGGCGGGCACTGGTTGATGTCCGCCTCGCCGCCGGCGATTGCGGTGGCGTAGGGCTTGCAGCCGGGGTAGCCGCACTGGCCGCACTGCGTCTGCGGCAGTATCGCGTCGATCTTGTCGACCAGCGGGTCGCCCTGGGTCTTGAACAGCACCGACGCGGCGCCGAGTGCGGCGCCCAGCGCGAGCGCCAGACCGGTCATCACGAGCAGTGCGGAAATCATGAGTCGAGCCCGGCGAAGCCCATGAAGGCCAGGCTCATCAGGCCGGCAGTGATCATGGCGATGGCGTTGCCGCGGAAGGGCACCGGGATGTCGGCGCCGTCCAGCCGCTCGCGGATGCTGGCGAACAGCACCAGCGCCAGCACGAAACCGGCCGCCGAGCCGAAGCCGAACAGCAGCGACTGCAGCAGGTTGTGGCGCGCCGCCTGGTTCAGCAGCGGCACGCCGAGCACGGCGCAATTGGTGGTGATCAGCGGCAGGTAGATGCCCAGCACCTGGTGCAGCAGCGGGCTGGTCTTCTGGATCACCAGTTCGGTCAGCTGCACGATGGCGGCGATGACGACGATGAAACTCAGCGTCGACAGATAGCCCAGGCCGAAGGGCTTGAGCAGGAAGGTGTCGATCAGATAGCTGGAACCACAGGCCAGCGTCAGCACGAACATGGTCGCCAGGCCCATGCCGATCGCGGTTTCGAGCTTTTTCGACACGCCCATGAAAGGGCACAGGCCGAGGATGCGCACGAACACCACGTTGTTGACCAGCGCGGTGCCAAGCAGGATGAACAGGTAACTCGTCATGACGGGGCGAAAGGTCGCCGGAGGTTTTCCGCAGGCCGCGGCGCAGGATGCACCGCGTAGCCGGCGGATTATCCGGCACTGCAGCGCAGCACTCAAGCTGCCGCAGGCGTCGGCCGGCGGTTATGTGGACAGAACCGCCGGCTGGAGCGGGCGTCCGGCGCTTTTCAGGCCAGCGCCGGTGCGACGCCGATGCGGTCCGGCAATTGCTCCACCGGCAGCGGTCTGCTCAGCAGGTAGCCCTGGAAGGCGTCGCAGCCGTGCGCGGACAGAAAGGCCATCTGCGCCTCGGTTTCGACGCCTTCGGCCACTACGGTCAGGCCGAGGTTGTCGGCCAGCGACAGGATGGTGCGAACGATGGCGGCCGAGTGCGGGTCGCTCAGTACTTCGTCGACGAAGCTCTTGTCGATCTTGAGCTGGTCCAGCGGCAGCTTTTTCAGGTAGGCGAGCGAGGAATAGCCGGTGCCGAAATCGTCCAGTGCGAAGCGCACGCCGCGCTGCTGCAGCGCGCGCATGGTGGCCAGCGTCATGTCGAGGTCGCGGTGCAGCATGCTCTCGGTCAGTTCGAGCCGCAGCCGGCGCGGATCGGCGCCGCTGTCGGCCAGTGCCTGCTCGACCCGTCCGACGAAGCCGGATTCGTGGAACTGCCGCTCGCTCACGTTCACCGCGATCGTCCACTGTGCGCGCAGCGGGTCGTCGGCCCAGGCGCGCAGCTGGGTGCAGGCGGTATCGAGCACCCACTGGCCGATCGGCAGGATGTGGTTGCTCTGTTCGGCCAGCGGAATGAAGGCGGCCGGCGACACCATGCCGCGCACCGGGTGCTGCCAGCGCACCAGCGCCTCGACGCCGGTGATGCGCCGCTCGGCGTCGGTCACCGGCTGATAGTGCAGGCGCAGTTCGCCGCGCTCGAGCGCGCCACGCAGGTCGCGCAGCATGAGCGCGCGGGCGGTGGTGTTCTCCTGCAGCGCCGGGTCGAAGAAGCTGAGCCGGTTGCGACCGCTTTCCTTCGCCTTGTACAGCGCCATGTCGGCCTGCTTCAGCAGTTCGTCGGCGCGGTCTTCGGCGCAGTCGAACAGCACGGCGCCGATGCTGGCGGTGGAACTGACCATCTGTCCGCCGAGGTCGCATTCGGCCGCCAGCGCTTCACGCAGCTTCTCGCCGATCTCGCCGACGCGCAGCGAGGCGGTCTCCAGATCGCTGCCGATATTGCCGAGGATGACGACGAACTCGTCGCCGCCGAGTCTCGCCACCGTATCGCTGTCGCGTACGCAGGCCTGCAGTCGCGCAGACATCTGCCGCAGCAGCGCGTCGCCCTGGGCATGGCCCAGCGTGTCGTTGATTTCCTTGAAGTTGTCGAGGTCCATCAGCAGCAGTGCGCCGTGCTGCCCCTCGCGTGCGGCGCTGGCGATGGCCTGGTCGAGCCGGTCATTCATCAGGCGACGGTTGGGCAGACCGGTCAGTTCGTCGTGGAAGGCCAGCCGCTGCGCCTCCTGCTCGGCCTTCTTGCGCGTCGTGATGTCGGCGCGTATCGCGATGTAGCGCTGCGGCACGCCGTCGGCGTCGACCAGCGGCACGATGGTGGTGTGCACCCAATACAGCGAGCTGTCCTTCGCACGGTTGCAGATGTCGCCATGCCAGACCAGCCCGCTTGAAATGGTCTTCCACATGTCGGCGAAGAAGCCCGGCGCATGCGTGCCTGAATTGATGACGCGGTGGCTGCGCCCCACCAGCTCTTCGCGCGCGTACTGCGAGATTTCGCAGAACTTGTCGTTCACCCGCGTGATGACGCCGCGCGCATCGGTTTCCGCGACGATGGCGTGTGCGTCCAGCGCCGCCTTCAGCTCACCGACCTCGCGCAGCGAGTCGAGCACGCGGCGCTGTGCACGCTCGCGCTCGGTAGTGTCGTTGAGGATCAGCACCACGCTGTCGATGCCGCCGTCGGCGCTGTGCTCCGGCACCAAGGTCGATGACAGGTGGACGGCGTTGCCGTCGTTTCCGGTGAAATGGCAGTCGAACTCCACGCGCTGCCCCTGCAGCGCCTCGGCCAGCCGCGGCCGCATCTGTCCGGCCAGTTGCGGCGGCATCACGTCGTCCACCGTGCGACCGACAATGTCGCGAGCGGCGCGGCCCAGGTGCAATTCGTGCATCGGGTTCACATAGCGGAAACGCAGGTCGCGGTCGATGCGCGCGATGTCGGCCGGCACATTGGACAGTATCGTGTCGAGTTCGCGTTCGCGATCGCGCAGCGCATGTTCGGAACGCTGCAGCAACTGGTAGGGCTCGCGCAGGCCGACGACGAAGGTGGCGCGATAGACGAAGGCGTAGGCGGCGATCTTGTACAGATGGCCGAACATGTTCATGAAGTCCGACGCCGTCGTGTAGTTGGTGAACGCCAGTTCGCCGATGCCCATGACGAAACAGGCGCAGGCGAGGTAGCGGGTGCGCGGGTCGGGCGCCATGCGGTTCTGCCAGAACAGCCAGCCGGCCACCGCCAGATTGCCGGCGCACAGCGCGTACTCGAAGCCGGCCTTGAACGCGGTGACGCCGACGCCGGGCACGAAAGTCACCGGAAAGAGGTCGAGGAACCAGGTGCCGGCCGCGAACAGCGCACAAGTGGCGAGCAGGCCGAGTCCCAGCCAGCCGCTGCGTGAGCCCGGCAGGGCGATGCGCGCCGCCACCAGCGCGACGGTCAGCAACTCGAACGAGCGGCCGGCCAGCCAGAAGAAGATGGCTTTCGCCGTGCTGCTCTCGGTCAGCAGCGCCGGCATGCCGGCGTAGGTCAGCGCATGGATCAGGTCGCAGCCGGCGACCACCGAGAAACCGAAGATGAGCGTGTTGGACGCGTAGTCGCCCGCCTGGTCGAAGCGGTGCCAGGACATGATGACCACCAGTGCCGACACCACGACGGAGAAAGTCTCCAGCAGCAGGTGGAAGGCCAGCATCTCGCCATGTCGGCCCTCGAACAGCGGGATCGGTGGCAGCAGGGCCGCGAACACCATCAGCAGCAGGGCGACCAGACAGACGGTCGCCGGCGAGCGCAGGCCGGCGGCAGCGTCGACGGATTCGGCGTTTTGTGTGGGCATGTCGATGACCGGGCCGGCTTCGCGTGGGTCCAGGGTAAACGGCCCCCGGAAGCAGGGCCTTGAGCACGGAACGCACGCTATTGCTTATGTTGCAGCCGGTCAAGCTGCCCGGCCACCCCGGCAGATCATGCTGTCGGGGTGGCGGTCGAACCAGGAGGGAAGGTCAGAAATCGACCGTGGCGCTGAGCATGGCGGTGCGCGGCGCGCCCTGGACCAGATAGCTGGAGCCGGGGTAGCCGCCGGCAGCCGCCCAGTAGGCGCGGTCGCTCACATTGTCGACGCGGGCGCGGAAGGTGACGTCCTTGCCGGCGACCCGCGTGATGTAGCGCGCGCCGAGGTCGAAACGGGTCCAGCTCGGGATGGACGCCGTGTTGGTGGCATCGAAATACTGTGACGCGGTGTAGATGGTGCGTGCGTCCAGACTCAGGCCGCGCAGCAGCGGCACATCCCACTCGACTCCGAAAGTGTACTGGGCGGACGGCACGCCGATTGCGCGGTTGCCGTCGTTGGTGCCACCGGCGGTACGCTCCAGTTCGGCGTCGATCCAGGTGGCGCCGCCGAGCAGGCGCAGGCCCGGCAGCGGTTCGCCATACAGCGTCAGCTCGATGCCGGTGTTCTGCTGCTCGCCGCTGGCGCGGAACACGTTGTCGGCGCCGACGAAAGCACTCGGCAATTCGATCGAGAACACCGCCAGACCGGCGCCGAAGCGCTTGTCCTCGTACTTCACGCCGGCTTCAGTCTGCTTCGACACGAAGGGCGACAGGCGCTCGTTGGCATTGACCGCGGTGTTCGGCGCGGTGCCGCCACGGGTCAGTGCCTCGGCGTAGTTTGCATACAGCGACATTTCCTGCGTCAGCTTGTATACCGCACCGACCGCCGGCGTGAGCTTGGTCTTGTCGTAGGAGGTGCCGAACACCGCATAGTCGTTGTAGGGCACGTCGATGATCTTCTGCAGCCGTGCGCCGAGCGTGAGCAGCAGACGGTCGTTGGCAAAGGCCATGGTGTCGGCGAGCGCCAGACTGAAGCTGCGGGTCTTCTGCTGCGTCTGCGGCGAGTTCAGCTCGGGATTGGGGGCACCGCCCGGTCGCGCAACCGGTTGCGGGTCGTACAGGTTGTCGACGAAGGCGGCGCCGAACTCGTTTTCGTTCTTCTCGGTGCGCCAGTGGCCGGCCATCGACGCCGTCAGGCGGTGCTGGACCGCTCCGGTCGTCACCTGGGTACGGATACCGGCCTCGCCGGTCACCACAACCTCGTCGCGATAGTTGTCGAAGCGACTCGAATTGATCGTGCCGTTCGAGTCGAGGAAGTGGAAGGGCAGCGAGTTGCGTTCCTTGCCACGGCGCGCGCCGACGGCCACCCAGGTGGTGGTGACGTCGCTCAGGTCGAACTCGGCCCGCACCGTACCGAAAACGGTCTGGTCGCCGGAGTAGATCCACGGCTGCGAGTAGTTCGACGATGCACTCGGCGGCCGCGGGACGAACGTGAGGCCGCCGCCGCGCAAGAGGCTCGGACGGCCCTCGATCAGGTTCTGGTCCTGCATGCCGACGTCGGCCGACAGCCGGAAGTCGCGGCCGCGGTAATCCGCGCCCAGCGAGAACATTTCGAAGTCCTTGCGTTCGTTGTCGATGCCAGTGCCGCCGACGCGGCGGGCTGCATTCACACGCAGGCCCAGTTCCTTGTTTTCGCCGAAGCGGCGCGCCACGTCGGCCGCAAGGTAGTCCTGACCGCCGGTCTGCAGACCGTAGGTCAGGCGTGTCAGGTCTTCGTTCGGCGCGCGCTTGGGCACCAGATTGATCGAGCCGCCGATACCGCTGCCCGCGGTACCGCCCGGGGCGGCGCCGTTCACGAAAGTATTGGCGCCGCGCAGCACCTCGACGCGTTCGAGGAACTCGGTTGCCACGTACTGCCGCGGCAGCACGCCGTACAGGCCGTTGTAGGCCATGTCGTCTGAAAACAGCGGGAAACCGCGGATGACGTAAAGCTCCTGGAAGTTGCCGAAGCCGCGCGAAATGCGCACGGTCGGGTCATTGCGCAGTACCTCGGCGACGCCCGAGGCTTGCTGGTCCTCGATCAGCTGGTTCGTGTAGGCAGTGGTGCTGAAGGGGGTGTCCAGCGTGCTCTGGTTGCCGAGAATGCCGATACGCGCACCCTTCGCCACCTGTCCGCCGGCGAAGGCGGGCGGCAGGCCGGCGGCCGACGCGTCGGCGCTGGCTTCGACCACCACCGGCGCCAGCGTGATCGGCGCCGACGGATCTTCGGTCTGCTGGGCGTGAGCGACGGTGCTGGCGAGCGCCGCCATGATGGCGAGCGCGAGGGGAGGGCGCGGGAAAGCAGGGGCGTTTTTCATTGCGGCGGAGGGCACGGGGTGCTGAGGTAGAATCGGGAGCAACGAATCGTATTACGAATCGTTCTTGTTTTTGTGTTTTTTGCGACTTTTTGCACACCGTCGCGGCGTACTGTCGTATCCCTGCTACCCCGAGTCCGGCCCCGTCCATCGATGAAATCCGTTACGCCCGACACCGCCACGGCTTCCTGTACGTCCGCCGCACGCCCCCGCGCCACCTCGCTGCAGCGCTGGGTGTGGGTGCACAAATGGTCCAGTCTGGTGTGCACGCTGTTCATGCTGCTGCTGTGTCTGACCGGTCTGCCGCTGGTTTTCTATCACGAGATCGACCACGCACTCGGCAAGCACATCGAGGCGCCGGAAATGGCTGCCGGCACCGCGCATCTGCCGGTCGACCGCATCGTCGAATCGGCGCGCCGCCACCACCCGGACCTGGTACCGCTCTACCTGTTCAAGGAAGAGGACGAGCCGGACATGTGGGTGGTCAAGATGGACACCCGGCCGGACACCGACGAGACGCAGGCGAAGTTCTCGGTGGTCGATGCGCGCACCGGCGAAATCCTCGGCGAGCCGCGCTTCGACGAGGGTTTCATGCACCTGATGTACCGCCTGCACGTCGACCTGTTCGCCGGTCTGGCGGGCCGGCTGTTCCTCGGCTTCATGGGCCTGCTGCTGGTGGTCGCGCTGGTCAGTGGCGTCGTGCTGTACGCCCCCTTCATGCGCAAGCTCGACTTCGGCGAGGTACGTCGCGGCCGCTCGACGAAACTGTGGTGGCTGGACATGCACAATATGCTGGGCATCGTCACCGTCACCTGGGCGCTGGTCGTGGGCGGCACCGGCGTCATCAACACCTGGGCCGACCTCATCCTGAAGGCGTGGCAGGCGGAACAGGTTGCCGCGCTGAAGACTGCGGGCGGTGCCGCAGCCGGCAGCGGTGGCAGTGTGGCGCCGCTGCAGTCGCTGGTCGATGCCGCACTCGCCGCCGAGCCGGGCATGGCCGTCGCCACGGTCGCCTTTCCCGGCACGCTGCTGTCCGCGCCCTCGCATTACGCCGTCTTCCTGCACGGCGACACGCCGCTGACCGCGAAGCTGCTGAAGGCGGTGCTGGTCGATCCGGTCAGCGCAGCGGTGATCGAAACGAAGCCGCGCCCCTGGTACGCCACCGCGCTGCTGGTGTCGCAGCCACTGCACTTCGGCGACTACGGCGGCCTGCCGCTGAAAATCCTGTGGGCGCTGCTCGACCTCGTCACCGTCGTCGTGTTGTGGAGCGGGCTCGTGCTGTGGTGGCGCAAGCACAGACACGCGGCCGCGGCGCCCGTCAGCGTCACTCCTGCAGTGAGCACCGCCCAGGGTGGCACATGAAAGGCGCCAGATCGAATACCGTCATTTTCCGCTGGCCGCTGCTGATCGCCGTACTGACCGCCATCGGACTGCTGTCGGCGCTGGTTGGCGACGACGGCTGGGACGCCCTGTCGTGGGCGCTGCTGGCGGTGCCGGTGGGGCTGTGCGGGTATTTCAGTCTCGCCAGACGATGAGCTGACGGCGTCCCGCTCGTCAACACAGCGCTCTGTCAGGGCGAGGCCTTGCGTCTCGCTGCATGCACCAGATTGACCACGGCAATCAGCAGGAATCCCAGCGCCGGCAGGCACCACACGAAGGCCGCATCGGTATGCACGGTCTGCGTTGCCGCGTCGTAGTGGCGGCCAAGTTCGTTGAACTCGATCATGAGATAGCGCGCGTACCAGAGCCAGAAGAACGGCAGCGACGCCGCGAGCGGCAGAATGACCCCGGGGGACAGAATCCGTCGTGATCGTGGTCGGCTCTTGGATGTCATGGTGAGATCGATGGGCGTCATCGGTTGCCGATCGCCCGCGGGTATTCGGCCTGGTCCGGGCTCTCGCGTCGCGGCTTGTTAGTGGCTAACACCCGCGGCAAGGGTGCTAGGACTTCAGCAGCCCACCCAGCATGCCCATCGCCGCCTGCAGCGCATCCCCTTCGGGCGCCTTGCCGTCGGGTGACAGTTTGTCGATCAGCTGTGGCAGCAATCCGGCGAGGCCGGACGACACTTCTTGCGAGGACATGCCCACCTGCTGCGCCACACCGCCGATCTGGTCGGCGCCGAACACGGCCTTGATCTGCTCGCCGGAGATCGGCAGGTTGGGGCCGGAGCCCAGCCAGGAGGCGATCACCTCGCCCAGGCCGCCCTGCTGGAACTTGGCGATCAGGCCCTGCAGGCCGCCGATCTGCGGGCTGTTGATCAGGCTCATCGCGGCCTGGATCAGTGCGGCGTTGCCGCCAGCGCCGGATTGCCCGCCGAGTGCGCCGGCAACCTGCCCGGCGATCGAGTCGAAAAGTCCCATGTCGGTCTCCTGAGGTGAATGAAGGGGCAGGTTACGCCAGCCGCGTGACGAGTGGGTGGCAAGTGGGTGGCGAGGCTTTCAGTCTATGCACGGTCGCGTGTGCAAACGGGTGTTCAGCGCATCCACTGTTTCCGCCCAGTCGGCATCCTGCACCACGGCGTCGCGCAGGAAGGCGGCCTGGGCCGGGTTCCAGAAACGGGCTTCGTGCAGCGGCACGCCGTTGTCGAGATGGCCGCAGGTGGCGATGAAACGCTCGATCGACTGCGCGTCGTTCGGCAGGCCGAGCTGGGCGAAAAGGGTTTCCATCGAGTGCGGGGTGATGTCCATGACGATCTCCTTGCTGGGTGGGTATATCCGGTCCGAATGCCTGACGCGCGCGAAGTTCATTGCTTGTCCGGCGCGCGGTCGCCCAGCATGGCCTCAGGCCGCACCCACTGGTCGAACTGTTCGCCGCTCACGTCGCCGGAGGCGAGCGCTGCTTCACGCAGCGTGAGGCCTTCGCGGTGGGCGCGGGCGGCGATCTTCGCCGCGCGGTCGTAGCCGATGTGCGGTACCAGCGCGGTCACCAGCATCAGCGACTGCTGCATCAGCGCGGCGATGCGCTCGCGCCGCGCTTCGATGCCGGCGACGCAGTGGGTGTCGAAGCTGCGCATGCCGTCGGCCAGCAGGCGGATGCTCTGCAGCACGGCGCCAGCGATCAGCGGTTTGTAGACGTTCAGTTCGAAGTTGCCCGAGGCGCCGCCCAGCGTGACCGCGACGTCGTTGCCGATGACCTGAGCGCACAGCATGGTGAGCGCTTCGCACTGGGTCGGGTTCACCTTGCCCGGCATGATGGAACTGCCGGGCTCGTTCTCCGGCAGCGCCAGTTCGCCGAGGCCGCAGCGCGGGCCTGAGGCGAGCCCGCGGATGTCGTTGGCGATCTTGCTCAGCGCTACGGCCAGCGTCTTCAGCGCGCCGTGCAGTGCCACCAGCGGCTCGTGCCCGGCCAGCGCGGCAAACGGGTTGTCGGCGCGCACGAAGGGCAGGCCGGTGCCGTCGGCCAGCTTGTTCGCCACCCGCGCACCGAATTCCGGATGGGTGTTCAGGCCGGTGCCGACCGCGGTGCCGCCGATCGCCAGTGCGTGCACGGCGGGCAGCGCCGCGACGATGGCCGAGCGGGCCAGCGCGAGCTGGGCGGCGTAGCCGGAAAACTCCTGCCCCAGCGTCAGCGGCGTGGCGTCTTGCAGATGCGTGCGGCCGATCTTGACGATGTCGGCGAAGGCGACCGCCTTGTCGGCCAGTTGCGCGTGCAGCGCGTCGAGTGCCGGCATCAGCGCGCGCCGGACCGCGTAGGCCGCGGCCACGTGCATTGCCGTCGGGAACACGTCGTTCGACGACTGGCCCATGTTCACATCGTCGTTCGGGTGCAGCGTGCGTGCCTCGCCGCAGTCGCCGCCCATCAGCTGCGAGCCGCGGTTGGCCAGCACTTCGTTCATATTCATATTGGTCTGCGTGCCGGAGCCGGTCTGCCACAGCGACAGCGGAAACTCGTCGTCATGCTGGCCGGCGAGCACCTCGTCGGCGGCGGCGACGATGGCGGTCATGCGCTCGGCCGGCAGCTTGCCCAGCCGGCCATTGGCCAGAGCCGCGGCGCGCTTGACCGCGGCCAGCGCGTGTATCAGTTCGCGCGGCATGCGCTCGGTCGATATCGCGAAGTGCTGCAGAGAGCGCTGCGTCTGCGCGCCCCACAGGCGGTCCGCCGGCACCTCGATCGGGCCGAAGGAATCGTGTTCGGTGCGGGTGGCTGCGGGCGGCTGCGTGGCGGTGTCCATGGCGGTCTCTCTTCGAAGCCAGTTTTAAGGATAGGACATGACGACGCCACGGCCCGGCCGGCGGGTGTGGTGAGGACGGCGCTGCGGTACACTCCGGGCCGGCTTCCGCCGTGTTCCGTACTTCATCCCTCTCCGTGTCCGACATTCCCGCCACCTTCGCACCCGACGGCCCGCTGGCCCGCGCCATCCCCGGTTTTACGCCGCGCACGCAGCAGACCGAAATGGCCGAGCGCGTGGCGCAGGCCATCGCCGACCGCAGCGTGCTGGTGGTCGAGGCGGGCACCGGTACCGGCAAGACCTACGCCTACCTGGTGCCTGCGCTGCTGTCGGGCGCCAAGGTGATCGTGTCGACCGGCACCAAGACGCTGCAGGACCAGCTCTTCGGCCGCGACCTGCCGACCGTGCGCGGCGCGCTTGGCGTGCCGGTCAGCATTGCGCTGCTGAAGGGCCGCGCCAACTACCTGTGCCACTACCACCTGGAGCGTTCGCTGCAGGAGGGCCGTTTCGGCTCGCGAGAAGACGCCTCTCACCTGCAGGCGATCGCTCGTTGGGCCAAGGTGACCAGCACCGGCGACAAGGCGCAGTGCAGCGAGGTGCCCGAAGAATCCGGCGCCTGGTCGCATGCGACCTCGACCCGCGACAACTGCCTCGGCCAGGACTGCCCGAATGCGAAGGAGTGCTTCGTCACCGCCGCGCGCCGCGAGGCGATGGAAGCTGACGTCGTGGTGGTGAACCACCACCTCTTCTTCGCCGACCTGATGCTGCGCGACGAGGGCGTGGCCGAACTGCTGCCGGCCTGCAATGCCGTCGTGTTCGACGAGGCGCACCAGCTCGCCGAGACCGCCAGCCTGTTCTTCGGCGAATCGGTATCGACCTCGCAAATGCTCGAACTGGCGCGCGACACCCGCGCCGAGGCGCTGGTCGGCGCCAAGGATTTCAAGCAGCTGCCTGAATCGGCCGAGCGTCTGGTGAAGGCGGTGCGCGACCTGCGGCTGGTGTTCCGCGAGGAGAACGTGCGCCTGTCGGCGGCGCAGATCGACGAGCGCCCGGCTTTCGCGCCGGCGCTGGCCACGGTGCTGGAGGCGCTGAACGAACTGGCCGGACTGCTGGAAACGCAGGCGGCGCGCAGCGAGGGCCTGGAAAAGTGCTGGCAGCGTGCGCTCGACCTGATCGCCCGCGTCGAGCGCTGGCAGGCCGGCGAGCGACCCGGAGAAGCGGCGGACCGCGTGCGCTGGGCCGAGGTCTATACGCAGGCGCTGGCGCTGAATGCCACGCCGTTGTCGGTGGCCGACATCTTCCGCCGGCAGATGGAAGACAACCCGCGCGCCTGGATATTCACGTCGGCCACGCTGTCGGTCGGCAACGATTTCGGCCACTACTGCGGCGAACTGGGGCTGCACAACGCCGAAACCGCGCAGTGGGGCAGCCCCTTCGCCTACGAACAGCAGGCGCTGCTGTACGCGCCGGAGAACATGCCCGAGCCGTCGGCGCCGACCTATGCCGAGGCGGTGGCGCGCGCCGCCTGGCCGCTGATCAAGGCCTGCCGCGGCGGCGTGTTCGTGCTGTGCACCTCACTGCGGGCGATGAAGCGCATCCACGAACTGATCGAGGACAAGCTGTCAGCCTACGATCCGGATCGCCCGCTGCTGATGCAGGGCCAGGCCACGCGCAGCGAACTGCTGGACCGCCATCGCGCCGCCGGCAACGCCGTACTGGTGGCCAGCCAGAGCTTCTGGGAAGGCGTGGACGTGCGCGGTGACGCGCTGCAACTGGTCATCATCGACAAGCTGCCCTTCGCACCGCCGGACGACCCGGTGCTGTCGGCGCGCATCGAGCACCTGAAGAAGCAGGGGCGCAACGCCTTTTCCGAGTACCAGCTGCCGCACGCGGTGATCAGCATGAAACAGGGCGCCGGCCGTCTCATCCGTGACGAGCGCGACCACGGCGTACTGATGGTGTGCGACCCGCGGCTGGTCGAAAAGCACTACGGCAAGGTGATCTGGCGCAGCCTGCCGCCGATGCGTCGCACCCGCAGCGCCGACGTGGCTGTGCAGTTTCTCGAAAGTCTGGCCGGCTGAGCGCGGCGTACAGACGCATGCTCTGGCCGCGATGCGGCGGTGGCGGGATGCACAGGCCTTGATCGTCTGCGGGGGCGCAGCTGGGGGGGCGGGCGGCGAGCATCGCTCGCTGCCCGCAAAGCCGGTCGGTGATACAGGGCCGACCGTCGGAGGCGCCGACCAGACCCCGGGGGCCGGCGGGCGGGCGACACCTGCGGTGATCAGGCCGCGACCTTGCGGCACTCCTTGGCGCAGGCGACGCACGCTTCGGCGCACTGGCGGCATTCGGCATGCATCTTTTCGTGCTTGCGGCATTCCTTCTCGCAGTCTTCGCATACCGCCAGCGCAAGCGATGCAAGCTTTGGCAGGTGGCGCGAATCGGCGGCGGCCAGCTTGAGCAGGGCATCGCAGGTGGCGAGCATTTCGGTCACGGTGATCGCGCAGGCGGCCATGTCCTTGTCGCCGGTGGCCAGCACGCGGTGACATTCGGCCAGACAGATCTGCCCGGCCTGCAGGCATTCGCTCGTGCTGGCGATCAGGGCTGCGCGCTTGTGCGGGCCAGCGGGCTTGCCGGCGCCGTGGTCGTGATGATGGTGCGCGTGGTCGTCGGCCGCTGCGCTCTGGGCAAGTAGTGCGGCGCCCAGTGCGATGCCAGCGCCCAGCATGTCTCTGCGATCCATTTCGGTCTCCTCTGAACGGTGCGCCGGGATTGTTCCACATCATCCTCGCGCGTGCGGCCCGTGCCACACTGTCGCGCTGAAGATCATCTCCTGCCGGATTTCATTTTCCGTGACGATCATAGAACTTCTGATGGCCCTGACCGCGCTTGCGCTGGCGGCGCTGGTTCGTCCCTGGCGCATGCTGGCCGGGCCTCTGGGCGCGCCATGGGCGGCATCCCTGGTCGTGCTCACCTTGCTGTGGGTACTGCCGCAGATGCTGCCTAACGGCATTTCCATCCAGCTTTCCGGCGCCTGTCTGCTGGTACTGATGTTCGGCTGGCCGCTGGCGGTGATCGAGCTGGTGCTGGTCGCGCTGGCGGTGTGGATGTTCGGCCACCGGGGGTACGAGGCGGTGCTGTCGCAACTGGTCTGGATAGGCCTGATGCCCGCGACCTTTGCGCTGGCCCTCGGCGAACTGCTGCGGCGCGCGTTGCCGGCCAACCCCTTCATCTACGTGCTGGGGCGCGCCTTCATCGGCAGCGCCCTGAGCATCTTCACGGCCGGCGTGTTCTACGAACTGCTGCACCGGCTGCTTGGCGGGGTGGCGGTCGAACACGCGCTGGTGGCGCGCTGGCTCATGGCCTGGGGCGACGCCTTCCTGACCGGCATGCTGGCAGCCGTGTTCGTCGCCTTCGTGCCGGAATGGCTGGCCACCTGGTCCGACCGCCGCTACCTCGGTATGCCGCCGCCTTCGCCCTGAACCGGACTCAGGCGCTGCGCCCGCGCGGTGCGTCCGGCTCTGGTTTCGCGAATGCGCGCTCGGCGCGCAGGGCTTCGGCCAGCGCCCGCTGACCGTCGCGTTGCGCCGCCTCGATCAGCGTCAGATCGATGATGTCGCGCTGCGCGTGACTGCCGCCAAAGCGGTGCGACACGTGGCGGATCGGCCGCAGCAGGCGCACGGTGCTGGCGTAGTCGCCCTCGCCGAAGGCCGCGATGGCGCGCGTGGCGGCGCGGCCGACCTCGGCGATGAAGCCGGCGTTGTCGCCTTCGCCGGCCAGCGCCATTTCCTGCGCGTCGATCAGACTGCGCATCTGCGCGGTGCGGCCGGTGGCGGCAAACGCCATCATCGCGTGCATGTCGCTGAAGGCGTAGAGGCTGCGCGCGGCCATCGGTGCCCAGCGATCGGCCACCGCCTGCCAGCGCTCGCCGACATCGATGCCGCGCAGGTGCAGCCGCCACAGCAATGCCGACATGTCGATGAAGTCGAATACGAGGCCCGGTGCGCGGCCGAACACGGCGTCGTCGAACAGCGCGAGCACTTCGTCGATTTCGTCTACGCCGAGATGGAACAGCGCCAGATGCCAGTGGTTGTGCACGGCGAGGAAGCTGTCCTGCGCCCAGGCCTGCGGTGTGGCGCGCATCCAGGCGATGCCGTCACGGCGACGACCCTGCATTTCCATCACGTGGGCGACCGCGTGCTGCGCCCAGCCGTCACGCGGCTCGATTTCGACCGCCTGCCGGCCGTAGCGCTCTGCGCGCAAGTAGTCGCCGGTCTCTTCCAGTCCGAAAGCCAGCATGCCGGCCACCGCGTGCCAGGCGGGCATGTCCATGCTCCAGGCCGGCAGCGCACGGGCAATGCGGTCGCGCAGCATGCGCGAATCGCCGAGCAGGAAGTCGCACTGCTGGCCGGCCTGCAGCGCCAGCACGTCGAGCGGATGATCGATCGCGATGTCTTCGAGCACGCGCGCTGCGGCGCGCCAGCGGCCAGCAGTCATCAGCGCGACCGCACGCAGGTGCCGGCTTTCGCGTTCGTTTGCCGGCAGCTTCGCCGCCGTGGCGTGGGCGGCGGCTGCAACCGGAATGCCGGCCGGCTCGGTGCCGAGCAGGTGCAGGTAGGCACGCAGCACGTGGCCCATCACCATGTCCGGCGCCTCGGTCAGCGCGCGGTCGATGGTGGCGACCGGGTCGCCGATGAAACAGCGCAGTTCGTGCTCGGCTTGTTCCAGCAGTTCGATGCTGCGGGCTGTGGCACCGGTGAGCGCGAGGCCGGCGGGGTTGTTCAGGGACATCGTTTCACTCCTGTGGTGGTTGAACACAGGCGTATCTACGTACCCCGCTGCGGACTGGAGACAGGCGGGGCGTGACCGGCGTCACGCCGGGCCTTCATTGTTGATAGGCCAGTTCGAGGTCGGTGTCGAGTTCGATCACGCAGTCGAGCACGCGGCTGGTGAGCGCTTCGTCGTCGTCGGTCCACATCGAATCGGGTTCGTCGTCGCGGGTGGACAGCGGTGCGATGTCGAAGTCGACGAACTGGTCGCCGATCTTCAGCACCGTCATGCCGGAAGCGTGGTCGGCCAGGGTCCAGTCGTCCGGCACCTGCAGCTCGGCGGTCACGCGTACGGTCAGTGTCTTCATGTGAATCTCCGGTTGATGAGGCGGCACTTTAGCGCGCATGGGCGACAGTGGGGCGATTCCTTGCGCTGGCACGCCTCGGCTCGGTGTCGGCTAGCATGCGCGATTGTCCGAAACCGCACTCCGTCATGTCCGTCAATCTGATCGAACTCGAAAGCGGCGACTCACCGGTCGCCACCGTCATCGTGCTGCACGGCCTGGGCGCCGACGGCAACGACTTCGTGCCGGTGTGCCGCCGGCTGGATCTCGACGCGGTCGGGCCGGTGCGCTTCGTGTTGCCCGACGCACCGGAACGGCCGGTCACGCGCAACGGCGGCTACATCATGCGCGCCTGGTTCGATCTCTATGCGCCGGGCGCCGGGCAGGAAGCCGAAGCCGACGTACGCGCGTCGCAGGCCCTGGTCGATGCGCTGATCGCACGCGAGGTCGAGCGCGGCGTGCCGGCGTCGCGCATTGTGCTGATGGGGTTTTCGCAGGGCTGCGCGATGGCGCTGTTCGCCGGACTGCGGCACGCCGAGCGGCTGGCCGGCATCGTCGGGCTTTCCGGCTATCTGCCGCTGGCGGCCGCGACCGCCGATGAGCGCAGCGAAGCGAACGCCGACGTGCCGGTCTTCCTGGCGCACGGCACGCAGGACGGCGTGGTCACGATAGACCGCGCGCTGTCCACGCGCGAGGTGCTCGACGCGCTGGCAGTGCCGTACGAGTGGCACGCCTACGACATCGACCACGAAGTGAGCATCGAGGAAATCCGCGACATCAACCGCTGGCTGCTGCGCGTGCTGGCCTGACAGCCTCGTCAATGCGCGACGGGCCGCCGCCGCGAGGCCGCGGGCTCAGTCCACCCAGCCTATGCGCCCCTGTCCGGCGTCGTTGAGCCGGGCGATGAACGTGGCTGCGTCGGGCTCCGGCAGGCTGATGGTCATCGCGACCACCGAGTCGTGGGTGACGTCGACCAGCGTGGCGCGAGCGGCGTCGATTTCGCGCCGCACCGTGCCTTCGAGCGCATAGGGCAGGGTGCAGCGGAGCACGCGCAGCTTGGTCAATGGCACCTTGACCGCACCGGTCAGCGCCGACGCGACCGCGTCGGTGTAGGCACGCACCAGACCGCCGGCGCCGAGGTTGATGCCGCCGTAGTAGCGCACGACGGTCGCCAGCACACCCTCCAGATCCTGATGGCGCAGCACTTCCAGCATCGGCCGGCCGGCCGTTCCGCTGGGCTCGCCGTCATCAACCGCCGCCGACTGACCGCCGGCCAGCAGCGCCCAGCACACGTGGGTCGCCCCCGGGTGCTGACGCCACAGTTCGAGCACGCGCGCCTGCGCCGACGCGCGGTCGCGCATCGGTTCGACACAGCCGATGAAGCGGCTTTTCTTGATCGTGAGGTCGCTGTGGACAGCGCTGGCGAGGGTGTTCGGCATGGGGCGGCAAGCTTACCGCAAGCACCTGCGAGCAGCCCGGTGTGGCGGCCAGGTGTCGAGTGGCAGCGCTGTCGGCCGCGCGTTGCGTCAGTGCCGTCGTTCGCCCAGCTTCGCGCGCTTCGGGTCGCCTCGGTTCATGCCGTGGCTCCATGGAAAGGTCAAGTCCGCAGCACATATATGCATATCGGCTTCTGTATGTCGGGACTAGGCACCGGGCGCTCCGTCGATCATCGAGCGGTGCGCGCCTGGATGACATTCCTCGTTGCGTGCATGTTCATGACGTCAGCCTGAGCCACGTGGCGGCAAGGGCCCCTCGCACAAGGGAAGCGCGCCCGATCCGATGCAGCGTCGATCGAAGGCTGCGGCCAAGGCCACTCTCGCTATCGCGGCTGTACGGCGCGAATACCCTTGAGTATGCTCCGCGCGTGGCCAACGCGCCGATGGCGCTGATCGGGAGGAGGGCGGAATGCGCGGCATGCTCGTATTGATGGCGATCTGCAGTGCGCTGAGTGGCGCGGTGCAGGCTCAGACCGACTGGCTGTCCGGCATGCCGACGGTCAAGCAGGTGGAGTCGGCGGTGCAGGGGCGCAGCGAGCGCGACACTGCGGCGCAGACCAGCGCCGTGCTGCAGATCATGGACGGCGTGGTGCAGAGCCTGTCGCCCAAGCCTTTCGACGCGAACCGCCTGCCACAGGACGTGAAAGCTCGCCTCGATGAGTACCGCGCCGCGCGGGAACGCATCGATGCGCGCGAGATGGCGAAGTCTTCCGGCAGCAGCTGCGAGGGCGATCACTGCGAGAAATACCTCTATCCGCGCTGCCAGCAGAAATACGTGTTCTCGCCCGAGTTCTACCGCGTGGTCATGGATCGCCACTTCGCACCCGAGTGGCAGCGCGGCTGGGTGCCGAAGGTGCATGGCACGCTGTGGCAGCGGGCGCTGAAACTGCCTGCGGGTACCTCGTTGCCGGCAGGCTTCGCTGACGGCCCGCCGTGTTCGGGGCGTGTGGCCGGCGCCGACTACAGCGAGCCGGGCGTACTGGATTACGCCACCGCCGGCGCCGACATCGGCCTCGACCTCGCTGCCAGTCTGCTGGTGGGCGACGTGCGCACCTACCGCAAGCCACGCGAGCTGTTCGACGACGTGATGCCCGGGCTGCTGCTGGCCGCCGGCGCTGCGGTGGTGCTGATCGTGCTGGCGCTTCGGCAGACCCTGCGCGACGTGTCGCTCGACCGCGGCAACGCACGCAAGCTCGTGTCGTCGGTGCCCTACGAGCTGGATCTGTTCGCCGGCGACATCCAGGGTTACAGCCGCGGCATCGAAACCATCACCACGGTCAGTGGTGGCCAGAACAACACGCCGGTCACCAGTTCGTCGCGCAGCGTGCTGCATGAGCGTTTCTTTCTGGTCGGCCCGGTCGGCGGCGAAGTGGAGGTGAAACTGACCGACGCCGATTCGGGCGCGCGCGACGGCCACCGGATGACCGCCGCGTGGATACAGAAGCCGGGTAAGACCGGCGGACCGTGGCTCTTCATGCGCAACCATACGATGCGCACGACGATGTGGTTTCGCGAAAACGCGAAAAAGCCTTACGGACTGCGCAGCTGGCCGGTGTGGGCGCTGGCCGCGCTGTTCGTCGGCACTTGCATCTGGATCGGCATGCGGGCCGACGCACTGCGCGTGGTCAAGGACGGCTGGGACGTGACCGGCCATCTGCTCGTATGGTTCGGTTTGCCGGCGCTGCTGGTGGTCGCCTCGCTCTTCATGTGGATCTACGCGGTGCGCAGCCGCCGGCTTGCGCGCTTCCGCCGCGAGGTGGACGAACGACTGATCCCCGAACTCGATCGCGCTGCCGGCGTCTGAGCTGCCGCAGTCGCCCGCCCATTTTGCTTACTGGATCTTTCCGATGTCTGCCGATGCCCGCCGCTTTCTTTTCTTCGCCGCCCTGACCGGCGCACTTGCCGTGATGCTCGGCGCCTTCGGTGCGCACGCGCTGAAGGCGCGGCTGGACGAAAACATGCTGGCGGTGTGGCAGACCGCGGTGCAGTACCACTTCTGGCACGCGCTGGCGCTCGGGCTGGTCGGCCTGCTGGCCATACATCTGCGTGATTCAGGGGCGCTGCGCGTTGCCGGCTGGTTGATGCTGCTGGGCATCGTCGTGTTCAGCGGCAGTCTTTACGCGATGGCGTTAAGCGGGGTGCGCGCCCTCGGCATGGTGACGCCTCTGGGCGGCCTCGCCTTCATCGCCGGCTGGGTGGCGCTGGCAATCGCCGTCAGGCGCTGAGACGGCGGGGGCGCCACCTCCCGTCCGGCCGAGAGACGACCGCTTCCGGAAGGGCAGCGCGGTGCGCTCAGTGCAGTTCGGGCCGGTGCACCGCGCAGAAGCGCTCGACCGCTGCCTTGGTGCGCGCCCGCTGCTCCATGTCGAGGCGCTGCGAGGCCTGCTTCTCGGCGTCCTGCAGGATGCGCAGCATCAGGTCGGCGCCGCCGTGGCTCTGCAGCATGGCGCCGGCCAGCGTGGCGGCCAGCATGGTCGGCAGGCCGGTGTAGTCGGCGAGCACGTCGACTTCCAGTTCGCTCAGATTGCTGTGATCGAGACAGTCGCGCAGTGACAACATGACATTCGCGTGAAAGGTGTGGGGCCCGGCCACTATACCGCCCCGGACGACGGTCGCTGTTAGAATTTTGCGTTGCAATGTGACGACGGCCGCCGGATGCGGGGCCGCCCACATCCGTTCCATCAGCCACAGGTTTCCTTCCATGCTAGACGCCCAACTGCTGCGCAGCCAGCTCGCTTACGTTCAGGAACGACTCGCCCTGCGTGGCTACACGCTCGACGTCGCCCGCTTCCAGTCGCTGGAGGAAGAGCGCAAACGCATCCAGACCGACACCCAGGACCTGCAGGCAAAGCGCAACGCCGCATCGAAGCAGATCGGCCAGCTCAAGGCCAAGGGCGAGGACACGTCGGCCGTGATGGCCGAGGTGGCCGGGCTGGGCGACGCGCTGAAGGCAGGCGAAGAACGCCTCGCCGCGCTGCTGGCCGACATCCAGGGCTTCGTCGCCTCGCTGCCCAATCTGCCGCACGAGTCGGTGCCGGTCGGCAAGTCCGAGGCGGACAACGTCGAGGTGCTGCGTTGGGGCACGCCGCGCAGCTTCGATTTCGAGGTGAAGGACCACGTGGACGTCGGCACCGCGCTCGGCGGCCTCGACTTTGAAACCGCGACCAAGATCAGCGGCGCGCGTTTCACGCTGCTGCGCGCCGGCATCGCCCGCATGCACCGCGCGCTCGCTCAGTTCATGCTCGATACGCACACCACCGAGCACGGTTACACCGAGCTGTACGCGCCCTATATGGTCAACGCCGACAGCATGTTCGGAACCGGTCAGCTGCCGAAGTTCGAGGAAGACCTGTTCGCCGTGCCGCGCGGCGACGGCGGCAAGTTCTACCTGATCCCGACCGCCGAAGTGCCGGTCACCAATATCGTGCGCGATACGGTGCAGCCGGCTGCCGCGCTGCCACTGAAATTCGTCTGCCACACGCCGTGCTTCCGCTCGGAAGCCGGCTCCTACGGCCGCGACACGCGCGGCATGATCCGCCAGCACCAGTTCGACAAGGTGGAACTGGTGCAGATCGTGACGCCGGACCGCTCGTGGGACGCGCTGGAAGAACTGACCGGTCACGCCGAAACCATCCTGCGCCGGCTCGAACTGCCTTACCGCAAGGTGGCGCTGTGCACTGGCGACATGGGTTTCGGCGCCGCCAAGACCTACGACCTCGAAGTGTGGCTGCCGGCGCAGAACACCTACCGCGAAATCTCGTCCTGCTCCAACTTCGAAACCTTCCAGGCCCGCCGCATGCAGGCGCGCTTCAAGAACGAACAGGGCAAGAACGAAATCCTGCACACGCTGAACGGCTCCGGCCTCGCGGTCGGTCGCACGCTGGTGGCCATCCTGGAGAACTACCAGCAGGCCGACGGTTCGGTCGTCGTGCCGGAGGCGCTGCGCCCGTGGATGGGCGGCGTCGAGCGCCTCGGCGCCTGACACGCAAAAATCGCGCCGACGCTTTCCGCCGGCGCGAGCGCTGTGCTACACTGCGCGCCGCTTCGCGACCACGAAGTTCGCAGTAACCCGGAGAGGTGGCAGAGTGGTCGAATGTACCTGACTCGAAATCAGGCGTAGGCGCAAGTCTACCGTGGGTTCGAATCCCACCCTCTCCGCCAGACACCACACAAAAAAGCGCCTCTCAGGGCGCTTTTTTGTTGCCCTCGACAAACGTCACCGGCCGTCTGTGTTGCCGGCGCAGTCCCCGGGGCGTGTCACTCAGTGCACGACGGCCGAAAGCAGTTCTTCCTTGCGCTGCTTCATCTGTTCGGCCAGCTCCGAGAGGTCGAGGTCGGTGTCCTTCACCTTCGGGAACATTTCGTTCTGCTCTTCCTTCACGTGATGCTTCACGTACTCGGAGAGCACTTTCACCTTTGCGTCGAACATTTCGCCGTCCGGCTCGACATCCTTGATCTGCGCGATCAGGTCTTTCAATGACGCGTGCTCCACCGTCGCCTCGGGTACCAGCTCCTTGTCCTTCAGTGCAGCTTTTACAGCCGGATAGAAGATTTCCTCTTCGATCTGCGCGTGCACTTCGAGCTCCGTACAGATTTCCTGCACGAGTTTCTTCTTCTGCGTGCTCGTGCGCGCGGCTTCGTACTGCTCGAACAGTTCGCTGACGTGCTTGTGGTCGGCGCGAAGAAGGGTCAGCGCCTCCTGCGATTTGCGCGGGGATGAGTTTGACGAATCAGCCTTCATGTCGGGAATCTCCGGTCAGTGAATGGGATGTGCGCGAGGCGCCCGGGCGGCGCCTGCCGGCATTTGCTAGCAAAGCGGGTGCCTTGAAGGCAGCCGGCGGTTCACATCCGCTTGACCGGAGTGCGGGTCTGCCTAGTTCGCGTCGTTGCACGGCCCGGGCGCGTATTCGACCCGGTTGCGGCCGCCGCTCTTGGCGCGGTAGAGCGCTTCGTCGGCCCTGCGCAGCAGGGCCGAGAAATCGAGGCAGTCGGGCATCAGTTCGCCGATGCCTATGCTCAAGGTGTAGTGCGCCGGCTGACCGTCGAGTTCGGGCGGGTTGTCGGCGACGCGCTCCATCAGGCGCTCGGCGAAGGCGCGCGCGCCGTCCAGTGAGGTATGCGGCAGCAGTACGGCGAATTCCTCGCCGCCGAGGCGACCTGCGCTGTCCGAGTCGCGCAGCAGGCTGGACAGGACGATGGCGAAACTGCACAGCACGGCGTCGCCGCCGGCGTGCCCGAAATGGTCGTTGATGCGCTTGAAGTGGTCGAGGTCGGTCATGAGCACGGTGAGCGGGGTTTCGTAGCGGCGGGCGCGCACGAATTCCTCCTCGGCGACTTCGAAGAAATGGCGGCGGTTGGCGAGGCCGGTCAGTGCGTCGGTGTTGGCCAGGATGCGTACCGCCTCTTCGGCCAGTTTGATGCGTGTGATGTTCTCGTGGCTGAGCAGCACGCGTTCGCGCGCCGGGTCCATCGGCGTCACCTTGAGACTGAACCACTGCCGCTCGTGCGGCGCGTGGCAGGCGTACTCCATCTGGAACAGCGCCGACCGGCCGAGCATGACCGACAGGATGCCCTCGCAGGCGGCTTCTGCATGCGGTGCCTCGTCGCGGTCGCAGCGGGCGAGGGCGTCGAGGTAGTTCACGCCGGTGAAGGTCATGTTGCCGGTGTAGCCGCCGCGCTCGGCAAAGGCGCGCCAGCTGGCATTCGTCTCGACGATGACGCCGCGCTTGTCGAGCACGGCGACGTGCGCGGTGATGGCGTTCAGCGCTGCCGTCTTGAGCTGACGGTCGGCATCGCGCTCGGCTTCGAGCCGGCTGCGGTCGGTGATGTCGACGAACATGACGACGATCTGGCGCAGCCGATGCCGGGTGTCGAATTCGGGGTAGGCGTGGACCAGCGCCCACAGCGTCTCCGCGTCGTCGTGACGGACGCCGACCACGACGTCGTTCATCTCCTTGCCCGAGGCGAGCACACGGCGGACCAGATCGCGTTCCGGTGCCAGTGCCTCGCCGCTCTGGTCGACGAAGCGGCAGCCCAGCTGGGCGATCGTGCGGCCGGCGAGCAGTGCCGAGTCCATGCGCAGGATGCGGCAGGCTTCCGGATTGCCATAAAGGATGCGGGCGTCCGGCGCACAGACCAGCACGGCGGCGTGCAGGTTGTGCATCAGCAGGCGATGGCGCAGTTCGCTGTCGGCCAGCGCGGTCTGCGCCAGACGGCGGTCGTGGACGTCCTCGATCACCGCGATGAAGTGCGACGGCGCGCCCATGTCGTCGACCTGCAGCGAAACGGTCAGGCGCGCCCAGGTGGCCGCGCCATTCTTGTGCAGCAGGCGCTTCTCGATCGAGTAGGTGGTCTGTTCGCCGTTGCGCACGCAGCGCAGCGGGTGGACGTCCAGCGAAATGTCTTCCGGGTGGGTGATGGCCTCCATCGTCAGCGCGCGCAGTTCGCTGGCGCGAAAGCCGAGGGTGTCGCACAGCTTGGGATTGACCCGCAGGAAGCGGCCTTCGAGGTCCATCAGCGCGATGCCGACGGCGGCCTGGTCGAAAGTGCCGCGGAAACGCTGCTCGCTCTCGCGCAATGCGTGTTCGGCGAGCTTGCGGCCCGACATGTCGCGCACGATGCCGAGCACGCAGCGCTGGCCGTCGAATACGACGCGGCTTGCGTTCAGTTCGATCGGCAGTTCGCGCCGGCCGCCCTTGAGGCGGAAGCGCAGTTCGTAGCGCCCGGGCGGTTCCTCGCCTTCGCCGATCCGTTGCCGGAAGCGCTGCACCCACAATTCGAGGAAATCCGGCGCCACCACTGCGTCGAATCCCAGCCCGACAAAGTCGTCGTGCTCGTAACCCAGCATGCGTGGCAGCGCGGCGTTGGCGAAGATGAAGCGGTAGTCGCGGGCGATGAACACGCCGTCGGACATGCGGTCGAGCAGGGTGCGGAATACCGCACCGTCGGCACCGGTACCCTGACCGATGACGGTTTCCGTGCCCGTAATGTTCAGCCCCGGATTGCTGTCCACGCCGTCCGCACCTCCATCCGCAGCATGCGGCGCCTCCGGGCGCCGACCTGCCGGCCGCCTATGGTGCGCTTGCCACGCGCGCCATGACAAGCGGTCGGTTTCGCTCAGGCGGGCTTGCTCTGCGCCAGCTCCTGCAGCGCATACGCATATGCCTCGGGGAAGTCGATCAGGGCCGGCGACGAGCCGGTCTGTATCGAGCGGTAGAGACCGAACTGCGTCTTGTACTTCAGGCTGCCGATCGCCAGCGGGCCGATGCTGAGGAAGCGGGCCGGACCCACTTCGACCGGAATCGCACGGTCGTTCACACCGATACCTTCGATGCCGGAGGGCGGCACCGCGTTGGTGTCGGCACAGGCGATCAGCTTGCCGCCGGCTTCCAGCACTTCGGCGTCGAGGATGCGGATGCCGGCCTTCGCGGCGCTGACGGCGATTTCGCTGTCGGCGACCACATTGACCTTGTCGCGGTGGGTTTCGGCGGACACCCATTCGACCTTGGCGTTATAGCGCTCGCAGAAGCGCAGCGCCGCCTTGGAATCGTCGTCCGCGGTGAGCTGGCACAGCCGCGCCTTCGCGCCCTGGCGTGCGGCCAGGATGGCGGTGCACAGACCGACAGGACCGGTGCCGAAAACGGATACGGTGCGCCCGGCGAGACCCGAGCCGGTGCTCGCATTGACCGCCTTCTCGACCAGCGCGACGACGGCGGCCGAGGTGGTGTAGGCACCGTTCGGGTCGGCGAACACGCCGACTTGGAAGTCGCCGACCATGGCGCCTTTGGCCGACTGGAACATGTCGGTTGCCATATGGACGTCACGGCCGCCGATGAAGATGCCGGTGTCGTTGAAACGATTGGGCGGGCGACAGAAGATGGCGTCCTGAACCAGCGCCGTCACGTTCTCCGGGCGGATGCCGGTGAGCGGTATCACCTGGTCGAAGCCCGCATCGGCGGCAATGGTCACGTCGAAGGGGCTGATATTGCTGCCCGGCACCAGGAAATAGAGTATCCGTTGCGTCATCTTGTTGTCTCCTCGGTCCACCATGGCGTGTGGCTGTCGCCGCACCGCGCGGGATGCTGCGGCGCACGGCGTACAGACCAGTCATATCGACGGCGGGGGACGACAACTTGAGTCGGCGGGGAATTCAGTCCTTCGGCGATGCGCAGGCGGGTTGCGGTGCGTCGCTGACGCCGAAGTCGCTGATCGCCCAAGCGAGCCGCGTGCCGTGGGTGCGGTTGAAAGCGTCCATCCAGGTCTCGACGGCGTCGCTCAGCGAACGGGCGCCCGGGCTGTCCGGGCGCAGGAAGTCGGCGTGCGGCACGTCGCGGGTCAGCTGCATCACCTGTTCGGCAATGCCCTGCATGAAGGCGTCGACCGGGAGACCCGCCGGGGCGGCGTCACCGTTCACCACCTCGACGCCCGGGTGGGCGAGCAGGCTGAGCGTGTGGCCGTCCCGGGTACAGGCGCTGATCAGCCGGTCGGTGCCGGCGCGCACGTAAGCGCGCTCGGGCGGCTCGTCCGCCTGTGCGCCGGTCGTCGCCGCGACCAGCAGAATGAGTGCAAGTGACTGTTTCATCGATTCATTGTGCTTCGCTGGTCGGCAGGAAACGGGCGTCGAACAGCGTCCAGCGCTGGGTGCCGGAGCGGGTTTCGGAACAGCCGAGCTGTCTGACGCTGCCGTCCGGCGGTAGGTCGTGGCGGCTACGGTCGGCGGTCAGCACGTCGAGGTACCAGCGTTCGACCCAGACGCGCAATGTGCGGCTGCGGTCGCGATTGCGCAGACCGGTCATCGTGCCGCCCAGCTGAACGCACTGCGCTTCCGGCTCGGCCACCCATTCGAGCGCGGCGTGCGCCGCGTGATCGACGTCGCCGGCTGCGGCCGTGGCCGAGCACAGCGCCAGCAGTGGCCAGACCACCCTCACTTCACCACCGCGCGCGCCTGCAGCTCCTTCACGTAGCTGCGCCATTTCTGCTCGATCAGCGACTCGACGATGCGCGGCTTCACGTCCTCGAAACGCGGCGGCTGCGCCGGACGCACGTCCTCCAGCCGGATCAGGTGCCAGCCGGCGCCGCTGCGCACCGGGGCGTCGCCTACCTTGCCGCGCGTCATCTGCGGCAGCGCGGCGGCGAATTCGGGCGAAAACTGGCCCTCCGGCGTCCATTCGAGCAGGCCGCCGGCCGGCGCGCTGTCGCTGTCCTTCGAGTGGGCCTTCGCCAGATCCTCGAAGCGCGCACCCTTGCCGAGCTGTTCATGCAGCGACTTCGCCTGCGCCTCATCGCCGACCAGAATGTGCCGCACGCGGTATTCGCGCTCGCCGGCGCGACTCGACAGCGTGTCGTAGACCTTGCGCACTTCGGCGTCGGACGGCTGCGTGTTCAGGAAGAAGTCCTCGCGCAAGGCATTGAGCAGTGCCTGCTGGCGCATGAACTCGATGCGCGTCTTCAGCGCCTCGCTGCGGCCGAGCTTGCGTTCGGCCTCCTGCGCCAGCACCTCGCGACCGATCAGTTCCTCGCGCGCCTGGCGCGACAGATCGGGCGAGGCCGGGCGGCCCTGACGGATCTGTTCCTTGATGATGAAGTCGAGCTGGGCGCGCGGCACCGCCCGGCCATTGACGGTGACGACGGTGTCGGTGGCGGCGACGGCTGGCAGGGCGAGCAGTGCGACGAGGGTGGTGACAAGCAGGCGGCTGCGATGCATGGCTTCGACGGGCAGACGTGGCGGAAAAGGGAAGCACTATCCGCGACTCCCGACGTCGTTGCAGGCGGTGCTTGCCCCGGATTCCGGTGAGGATGTCCCGATTGTCCGTGCCCGTGTTTTTACCGCGGGGGCTTGTTGCGGCGCACGAAAGGATTACGCTGTCGGTTCTCGTAAACACCCGTTGCTCACGAGGCGGCGGCACAGGGAGAGCCCACATGTCCAAGCACCAGAAAACCTTCCAGCTCACGATCCGCCACATCGACCTGATCGAGGACGCACTGCGCGACAAGATCGGCTGTCTGGCCCAGGTCGCGATCGCCAGCGGCGATGTCGCGGCCAGCGCCGGCAACGATGCACTGATCCACGAACTGAACGAGCTGCTCGGCAGCTTGCACAACCAGAAGATCTTCTACAGCCAGGTCAACCGGACCGGCGTACCGGCGGGCTGAGCCCGCCCGGGCGTTCAGCCCGCCGCCCGGTGGGCTCAGTCGCCGCGCGGCAGCGGACGCAGCCGTGCCAGCGCCGTCGTGCTGGCGGCGACGGCCTCGTCCAGCCCTTCACTGCGTGCCCAGGCAGCGATGCGGGTCAGTTCGACCTCGCTGTCGCGCGCACCTTCCAGCGCCCGCTGCAGGCACTGCGTCATGCGCGCCGGCCGCGCCTGCGCGCGCGCGGCGCGGGCGCACATCAGCGCCGCTGCCGGTGCGTGCGGCTCGGCGGCCATCCATTCGTCGGCCATCTGTGCCACCGTCGGCCAGTCCTTGCGCGACAGCGGTTCGAGCAGGCGCATGAACCAGGGCTGGTGTGCTGGCAACTGCGCCCACAGCGCAGACCCGGTCAGCGGCTTCGGTGCCTCCTCCGTGCGCTCGCGCAGGCGGTCGGTCCAGTCGGCGGGCATCGCGAAGTACTCGGTGCGGCCGGCGCTGGTCAGGAAAGTGGTGATGCCGATCAGCCGGCCTTCCTCGTCGAACAGACCACCGCCGCTGGCACCCTGCAGGAAGCCGGCCGAGGTCTGGATGACGTGACTGCCGCCCGCCGCGTGCAGATCGACGATGAGGCCGCGCGCGAAATGCGCTTCCATGCCGCCCGAGTAGCCATGGGCGAGCACGCGTTCGCCCAGCGTCAGGCTGCGCGTGGGGCGCAGCTCCACCGCCGGGTAGGGCAGCGGCTCGGCGGTGCGCAGCAGGCAGAGGTCGCGCGACACGTCGGCGCGCTGGCCGACCACCGCGTGCCGCGCCAGCCCGCGCGACAGCACGATGATGCGGGCGTGGCGGGTGACGTGGCAGTTGGTCAGTGCACTGTCCGGCCCGATCACGACGGCCGAGCCGACCGACAGATTGTCGTCGTCGCCCAGCGCCGACACCTTCAGCACGGCGCGCGACATCTTCATCATGGCTTCGGCCGACGGTGCGGCGCTGGTCGCGGTCGAGGCGCCGATACAGGCGGCGGCGATCAGCAGCCGGCGCGTCACGGCGTTGTGGCGTCCGGTGGAAAGCGTGCGTCGAAGCGGCGTTCGCGACTGTCGCCGACCTGTACGTCGAGACGGCGCGCGTCGGCGGCGATGCCGAAACGCAGATAGGGATTGCGGCTGATCGAGATGTCGAGTTCGGCGTCGAGCAGCGGGCGACCGTCCTGCAGCACACGCAGTTCGCGTACGTAGTCGGCGGCGACGTAGCCGCGCGTGTCCAGATCGACTTCGAGTCCGGAGTGGTTCGGGTGGCGGATGCGCAGTTCGAGTTCGCTGCGCGCGCCGGCGACGTCGAAGCGGCGCATCGACATGCGGCCGATCGCCGACTCACTGTCGTCGGCTGGACCGATGGGTGCCGAACAGCCACCGGCCGCGCGCACGAAGTGCTCGGCCATGTAGAGCCGGCCGTCGTCGGTTTCGCCGATGGCGCGCACCGTGGTGTAGCGCTCGACGCGCAGCCGCGTCTCGATGCTGCCGACCACCGCGTCGTGCAGCGTGAAGCGCGCCGCGAGCGGTGACGGGTTTTCGTCGACCAGCAGCCACAGCGTGCGCAGCGCGCCGCCCGCCGGGCCCACGCGCAGTGAGACCGGCACGATCGATGCGTCCTCCGCGCGATCGGGCGCCTCCAGCGCCAGCACCGCTGGGTCACTGCCGAAGCTGCGCTCGCCGAACAGCGCGCTGCGCATCTTCGGCCAGGCCGCGTCGGCTGACGCCGGCGGCAGCGCACCGACGAACAGTGATACGGCGAGCAGCCAGCGCAGCGGTGAGGCCGCCGTCCGCAGTGTCGGCAGCGCGTCCATCAGGGTTTGGCGGACGCTTCGATCTGCGTGCGCACGGCGTCCAGGCCCGGACGCATCAGCGCGCGCAGCGCCTTCACCGCGCTCTCGTCGTCCATGCCGGCGGCCGGGTCGTTGCCGGTGTCGGCGCGGTAGCCGCGCGCCTGCCACATGAGCTTGCTGCCGCTGCCTTCGGCCTTGACGGTGAGCCGGCCGGAGTAGGAGCTGACCGGCAGTACCGCCGGGTCGGCGTTGCCCGAGCGGTAGTTCATGCTCATCGCCGCGGCGTCGTAGTCGTCGAGCTGTTCGGTCACGGTGCCGGTCGGCAGCGTCAGCGTGCGGGTCGAACCGGCTTCGTTGCCGCGGTCGGCCGACGAAGCCTTGATCGCCGGATTCCACTTCGCGATGCCGGCGAAGTCGCCGACCACGGCCCACACGGTGGCCGGGGGGGCTGCGATGACGACCGACTCGTCTATCTTCTGCGGCGTCGGTCCGTGCGCCATGGCGAGCGGTGCGAACAGTGCGAAGGTGAGGACGGACAGCGGGGCTTTCATGGATCAGGCACTCCTGAAGGTGAACAATCGTTGTGCGCGGCGGCGGACGGCGGACGGCGCCGGCGCGAGGCTGGCAAGCAGTGCGGCGAGGCCGGCCAGCGCGAGCAGCGGGCGCAGCGCGAAGCGGGTGTCGGCGACCCGGCCGCCGGGCAGGGCACGCAGCTGCGCGGCGATCTGCTCCGGCGAGCGGGCGACCGCGACGCCGAGACCGGTGCGCTGGGCAAGGTCTTCGAGCACGTCGTCGCGGCGCAGCGACAGGTGGTCGTTGTCGGAGCCGGGCGCGCGCTGCGGTGCGTTGCGGATGTCGCCGCCCAGCTTTTCCATGTCGAGCACCGACAGCGTGGGGGCGCCGGCGCTGGCGAAGCCGGCCGTGTCTTCGGCGGTCCAGTAGCCTTCGATGCGCCCCTTCTCGCCCAGCTTGGGCACCGGTTCCGGCTGCTCGCCGCCGACCCCGAACAGCACGCCAGGCACTTCGCCCGGTTCGCCATCCCAGGCCGGAATGCGGCCCGGGTGCAGCGCCGGCGCCTGGTGGCCGTCGGTGAAAAAGGCGAGGGCGGCGCCCGGCGTCATCCGGCGGATGTCGTCGAGCGCGGAGTAGGTGCCGTAGTACAGATGACTGTCGGCGGCCCAGGCCATGCGCCAGTCGATGTGGCCGATGGCGTCGTTCAGCGCGGCGCGGTCGATGCAGACGTCGACCGGCATCAGCAGTGGCTGCGTGCGCCGCTCGACGAAAATGGATACGCCCACCTGCGTGCCGCAGGGCAGACGGTCGAGTGTGGCGATGGCCAGCTGCTTCGCGTGGTCCAGCCGGCCGATGCGGGCGTCGGCCGGGCCGACGTCGCGGGTGTTCATGCTCTGCGTGATGTCGAACACCATCATGTAGGTGCCGACGCGCCGCTCGACCTGCACCGCCGGATCGAACAGCGCCACGCCAAGACAGGCACTGGCCGCGGCGAGCAGCCAGAAGCGCGCACCGCGCCCGCGCAGGGTGTCGGCGACCTTCAATGCATGCCTCGCGGTGCGCCGACCATCTCGGTCCACGCCGCCTTGTCGGGCAGCGCGTCGTCATCGACCTTGGTCTCCTTGCCGTCCTTGCGCCAGTTGCGCACCTCGTAGTCGGGCACCAGCACCTGCGCCAGTTCAAAGTTGTAGCGCGTGCCCCAGTCCTCCGGCTGTTCGCGCAGCGCACGGCGGTAGCCGGTCTTGGCCAGTTCGACCAGGGTGATGGCGCGCGCCGCCGCACCTTCGCCGGTGGCCACCTCGATCGCTCGCCGTAGATAGATGTTGGCGGCATTGACCCGGGCGGCACGCGCCAGTGCCGGGTCGCCGCGCAGTTCGGCCTGCGTCTCGGCTTCGCTGTAGGCGGCCAGTGCCGCGTCGTTGTCGCGCTTCCGGTCCAGCGTCACGGCGCGGGCGAACAGCACCATCGGTGGTGCGCCGGCGTCGGCCACGCCGTCGCGCATCTGCCGGTTGGCATCGTGCGCCCGCCAGCCCTGCCACAGCGCATGCAGGCTGGCGGCTGCGGCGAGTGCGGCCAGCAGGTAGAGCAGTGCGGCCGAGCGGCGGCGCAGCAGGTGAAGGAGTGCAGACGGCGACATCAGCGGGACCATGCGGGAACCTCGAAAGTGCGGGCGGCCAGTAGCAGCAGGCTGCAGGCGAAGGCGATGCCGATGAACAGCCCGCCGAGGTCCTGCCGCGGCGGTGTTTCGCGATAGCGCAGCGGCTGGTTCTGCAGGCGGGCGACGTCGGCGATGGCGCGGGCGAGTGCGTCCGGTGTGTCGGCTTCGTACAGCCGGTAGGGCACGCCGAGGTCGCGGAAGTACTCGTTCAGGAAGTACTCCGGCGCCGGATCGAAGCCGGCTTCCGGGTCCGGCGGGTCGGACGGGCCGCGGCCGCCGGCGGTGCGCAGGAAGATCCAGTACAGCGCGCTGCGGTTCTCGGCGAACAGGCGGCGGATCTGGTTCTGCTTGCGCACGTCGATCTGCGCGGCGCCGTCCGACACCAGCAGCACCACGCGTGAGCCGGTCACCGGCTTGTCGCGGAACTGCTCGAGCGACATCGTCAGGCCGGCGGCGATATTGGTCAGTCCGACGCCGGGTGCGGCCGACGCGCGTATCGCGGCGCGCACCGCGTCGTGGTCGGCGGTCAGTTCGAGGCCATGCACCGGCGCCGTGCTGAAGGACACCACGCCGAACAGGTCGCGCGGGCGCTCGCGCACGAAGTCTTCGAGCAGGCGGGCGGCGGCGCGGCCCTTGGCTTCGTCGCCCTGCTGCGCGCCACGACCGGCGAAGCCGTCGCTCATGCTGGCGCTGCGGTCCAGCGTGATGACGACGTGGGCGCCGTTGCCGACCCGTTCGACGTCTTCGCCCTGACGGTGCGGACCGGCCAGCGCGATCACGCTGCCGAGCACTGCCAGCGCGCCCAGCAGACGCAGCGCGACGGCCAGTGCGCGCGACGCCGGATCGGCCGGCACGCCAGGCAGCCAGCCGTGCGGCAGCGTGCGCTGGCCGTGCCACAGCAGCGGCAGCAGCGCGAGCAGTGCAGCCCACAGCCAGTGCGGATGATCGAAGGACATCATGTCGGGCTCAAGCGGCTTCGACGACGACGGATGGGCTGACCGGACGCCGCCGTGCGCCGAGCCGCTCGCGGTCGCGCAGTGCCGCCAGCAGCGGCAGCAGCGCGTCGGGCTGCGTGTAGCGCGGGTCGGGCGGCAGCCCGTAGAAGCAGGCACGCGAGGCGGCGAAGGCCGCTTCCAGCGCCGGAGCCTGGTCGGCGAAGGCCGGGTGGGCGGCGATGAAGTCCGGCAGCGTGGAGGCGAACACGGTCTGCCCGGCACTTTCGTTGCACGCATGGTGCAGCGCGCGGAAGGCCTGTTCGAGCGCTTCCGCGTCATCGCGGCCGCGCAGCGCGCGCACGCTGCGCCAGGCGCGGGCGAACGGACGCGCGCGCTGCGTGCCCAGCCGTCCGGCCACCCACAGCGCGGCCAGCAGCAGCGCCGCTGCGGCGCCGGCCCAGCCCAGCGCACGCGCGAGCGGTGCGCTGCTGTCGAAGGCGGTGGCGCGGTAGCCCGGATGCACGCTGCTGACAATGTCCTTCTTCGACGCCCAGTGCAGCAGCGGCGCCGTGCTCAGATCGAAGGCGGGCACCTTGATCTCGGCCACCGCGTTGTCCTTGCGGAAACGCAGCACGGTGGGAGACAGGCGCAGCGTCTGCGGCGCGCGCACGCTCTTCATCAGCTGCCATTCCAGCGTGTAGAGGCGGCAGTCTGGGCAGCGCCCCGGCGCGTCGACGGCGGTGAGGCTGCGCAGTTCGAACTGGCGGTCGCCCTGGCCCGGCTCCGGCAGGCCGTCGCGGTCGGGTGCCCAGCCGGGCGGCACGCTCAGCGTCAGTGCGACCGGCACGGTGTCGCCGATGCGGTAGCCGAAGTTGCGCGGCCACTCGATCTGCTTCAGCGTGACCGTCGCCATCGCCGGTACGGTGAACAGGCAGAGCAGCAAGGAAAGAAGTGCAGGGACGGAGGACCGTTTCATGACTGCAGGAAGTAGCGGTTGAACTGCACCGGATCGATGCGATCGTCGATGAACAGCGGCGGGCGTCCGTGGCGCAGCGCGATGTGGCGCAGCCGTTCGCGCCGCGCCGCCTGCGCCTCGACGAAGGCGCGGGCGAGGGCCGGGCGCTGCAGCAGCAGACGCTCGGCGCCGCTTTCAAGGTCGCGCAGGCGGGCGATGCCCCAGCGCGCAGAGGCGTGCTGTTCGCGGCTGTCGCCGAGTACCACGGTGACCACGTCGTGGCGGGCGAGGCTGCCGAGCACGCGGTTCAGGCGCTCGTCCGGCATGTGGCCGTCGGTGAGCAGGAATACCAGCGAGCGCCGGCGCGGCAGCAGCGGGGCGGCTTTGAGCAGTGCGCTGTTGTCGTCGCCATCCGGTACGTGTGCGCGCAGCCGGGCGAGGGCGGCGCGCGCACCGGCCGCGCTGCGGCAGGGCGGCAGCGTCAGTTCCGCACGGATGCGGTGGTCGCAGGCGATCAGTGCGAACGGATCGCCGATGCGCCAGGCGGCGTGCGCAATCGCCTCGGCGAGTTCGGCGGCGAGCGCATGCCGGTGCGTCGCGCCGCGGTAGTCCATCGAGCGCGACACGTCGACCAGCACCACCACCGGCACCACGGCCTGTTGCCGGAACAGCCGCACCCACACGCGTTCCGACGGGTCGCGCAGCGTCGCCCGCAGGTCGAGCCGGCGCGCGTCGCGGTTGCCGGACAGCGGCACGCTGCGTTCGAAGTCGTGCCCCGGCCCGGACAGCGTGCCGCGGTGCGCACCCGGCGTGACCGCGCGACTGCGCCAGCGCAGCGCGTAGGCGAGCGCGGACGCTGTCATGGCGAGGCGACCTGGCGCAGCACCTCGGTGACGAAGGGGCGGGCGTACAGCGGGCGCTGCGTCTCGTACACCGGGTTCAGGCAGAGGCGGTGCGCGATCGCCTCGAAGAACACCGCGTGCAGGTCTTCCGGCACCAGGCGGTCGCGGCCTTCGAGCCAGGCCTGCACGCGGGCGGCGCGTGCCAGCATGGCGACGCCACGCGGGCTGGCGCCAGAGAGGATGAACTGATCGATGTCGACGTCGGACAGCTGCACGCCGTACTGCGCTGGCTGGCGCGTTGCCAGCCAGAGGTCGACGCCGTAGTCGTCGAGCGCCGGGCTGGACTGCACGGTGTCCTGGATGGACTGTGCGACATCGTTCAGGCGCGTGTGGTCCAGCATGCCAGGTTCGACGCTGGAGATCAGCGCGTCGGCGTCGTGGAAGCGGGTGTCGAACATGAGGCCGCGCAGCTGGTCGCGCGCGTCCGGCGCCTCGACTGACACTTCGAGCAGGAAACGGTCGCGGGCGGCCGAGGGCAGTTCGAAGGTTTCTTCGCGCTCGACCCGGTTGCGGTCGGCGAACACCTGCATCCACGGCAAGGTGTATTCGCGGTTGAAGGCGCTCACCGTGCGTTCGGCCATCAGGCGCAGCAGCAGTGCATGGACCTGCGGGCGGGCGCGGTTGATCTCGTTGAAGAAGAACACCGCCAGCTCGCTGCCCTGCGCGATCAGCGGGCCCGGCTCGACACGCGGGCGGCCGTCGTCGCCGACATAGGTGTGATAGACGAGGTCGCCGGGCATCAGGTCCACGGTGCCTTCGATGCGCTGGTAGGCGCCGCCGATGCCGCGCGCCACCGCCTTCAGCAGCGTGGTCTTGCCGACGCCGACATCGCCTTCGAGCAGTACGTGGCCGCGGGCGAACACCGCGATGGTCATCAGTCGCACGGTGCGCGGCATGCCGACCAGCACCGCGTTCAGCTGGCGCTCGAAGTCGAGCGCACGGACCCGCCATGCCGACAGGTCAACAGGTTCGGAGTGCATCCGGGATTCCAGATCGGGTTGGCCGCGAGGTCGCGGCTGGGAAGGCGCGGCGCGTTCCGCGTGGCCTTCGGGAACCCGGCCGGACGAGAGGGGAGCTCGCCCGGCCGGGAGGACGCGACGATCAGTTGACGTCGTACTTGAAGGTGCCGGTGGCGTTGAGCTGCTCGACGCGCTTGGCATTGCGCGCTTCCATCTGCTTGATGGAGTCGCCCTGCTTGGACAGCTCCTTGGCGTCGTGCTTCGGGTCGTACTTGGAGCCGGCCACCTTGTCCGGATAGCCCGGCTTCGGCTCCCAGCAGTTGCCGGCCGCCTTGCACTTGGTGCCGTCGTAGGCGTGGGCGCCGCCGGCCAGCAGCAGGAGTGCGGAAGTGGCTGCAAGACGGGCTGCGGTGCGGATCTTCATTGTCATTCCTCCGTGGTTGTGATGTGGGTGCTGCACGTGACGGCCCGGACGGGGCCGGGTCGAAAACTTCGCCTTCCTCAGTTCGCCTGCTTCCACAGTGCCTTGGCCGGATCGCCCTTATAGACCGAGCGGATCCAGCTCATGATCACCAGGATTTCGTCCTGCGACAGGTGCCCGCTCTGCGGCCCCATCATTCCCTGCAGACCGCCGTAGATGCTGGAGAACAGGCCGGCGTCGGTGGCATTCGCCGGGTAGGTCCAGTAGTCGTCGGCCAGACCGGGGCCGAGCTTGCCTTCGGCGTGATGGCCGTGACAGCCCGAGCAGGCGGTCGAGTACAGCGACTCGCCCTCGGCGATCTTGGCGGCGTCGGTGTTGTAGGGGTTGATGCCCGTCTGCTTGAAGTTCTTCACCGCTTCGCTTTCCTCCTTGCCGGAGAAGTCGAGTGGCGAACCTTCGATGATGTTGTAGAAGCGCGGCGGGCTGCCGGCGGCGATCGCCGTGGCGATGGCGCCACCCATCAGGGTTGCCGCGACCAGTTTGCTGACTTGAAACTTCATCCCTTGCTGTCCTTGTTTCCTTCGGCCACCGGGTTCGGCGGCAGAATCTGTATGCCTTCGGCGCGCAATACGCCCTCGATGTCGTCACGGCTGCGCGCGAGCGCGGCTTCGATGCGGGCCAGCAGTGCGCGGTCGTCCTTGCGCACGGCGATGGCGGTGTCGAAGTGGAAATGCACCGGTTCGCCATTCGACTTCGTGGCCTGGGCCGGTACCTGAGTGACCTTCAGCGGCGTCGCTGCGCTCTTGATGTAGCGGGCGACCGACGGTGCCCAGGCCACGGCGACGTCGATCTCGCCGGCGGCGAGGTCGCGGATCAGCTTTTCGCTGTCGTAGCGCACGTAGCGGTTGCGCGGTGCCTTGTTGCCGCCGAGCGACATCATGTAGCGGAAGCTGTCGGCATAGCGGCCGAGCTGCACCAGCATCACTTCCGCCGGCGTGCCGGGTATGACGCCGATGTGCGCGGTCTGCAGCGCCGGGCTGTCCCAGCCGGTCACCTCCTGGCCGAAGTCGGCGCGGGTGACGAACACATAGCTCGAACGGTAGTAGGCGCGGGTCGTGGCGACGCGGGGATCGCCCGCATCGACGCCGAGCATGACGTCGCACTTGCCCTTGTCGAGCAGGTCGCGCACCACGTAGCGCGGGTCGCTGAAGCCGACGCGCTCCAGCTTCATGTCCATGGCCGCTGCCAGCTTTTCGGCGATGCGGTCTTCGAATCCTTCGCCCCGCTCGTTGGCGTAGGGCATTTCGTTGTCGGCCGCGCACACCTTGAGCGTGCCGGCGGCGTGTGCGACGCCGCCGAGCGCGCACAGCAGCGCTGCAATGAGGGTCTGTTTCATCGTGGATCTCCTGCCTGAAACGGGCATGGCGCGTGGCGCCATGCCCGGTACGTCTTACAGCGAGAACACCATCACGCCGCCGCCCATCTTGGTGTACTGCTGGAGCTCCTTGAAGGCGCCCACTGCACCGAGACCTGCGGTCGGGTCGGTCAGGTCGAACACGAGGCCGACGCCGGGCCAGCCGCCCACACCGTAGTAGATGGCGACGTACTGCTTGCCCTTGTGCTCATAGGTGACCGGGTGGCCGATGACGCCGGACGGGAGCTTGAATTCCCACAGCGTCTTGCCGTTGTCGGCATCGACCGCCTTGATCAGACCGTCCAGCGTGCCGTAGAACACGAGGTCGCCGGCGGTGGAGGTGGTACCACCCCAGACCGAGAACTTCTCGTCCTTGACCCACTTGAACTTCGACGTCTTGACGTCGTAGGCCTTGACCTGACCCATGTTGCCGTTGTTGCCCGGGGTGGCATACATGTTCAGCGTGGCGCCGACGAAGAACTGACCTGCGCGGTAGGGCAGCATGAACGGCTCCCAGTCCATGCAGATCATGTTGGTGCCGAGCATGACCAGTTCGCGCTTCTTGTCGATCGAGTCGTGGCCCTGGTTGTGGTAGCCCATGGCGGACGGGCAGATGCCCTTGGCCAGATGGTCCATGCGGGTCGAGTACTCGGGATCGCGGATGGGCACGCCCTTCTTCATGTCGTAGCCCTTGAACACGTTCACCGACGGGTCGATCTTGTCGGCGCGAACGAGGTTGCCGTTCTCGCGGTTCAGGGTGTAGACGATGCCGTTGCGGTCCGGGTGGGTCAGCAGCTTCTGCTTCTTGCCGTCGACGACCTGGTCGGACAGGCCGATCCAGTTCACGCCGGCGTAGTCCCACTCGTCATGCGGCGTCTTCTGGAAGGCGAACTTGGCCTTGCCGGTCTTCACGTCGCGACCCCAGATGGCCATGGTCCACTTGTTGTCGCCCGGGCGCATGGTTTCGTTCCACGGTGCCGGGTTGCCCGAGCCGTAGTACATCAGCTTCAGTTCCGGGTCGTAGGCGTACCAGCCCCAGTTGGTGCCGCCGCCGATCTTCCATGCGTCGCCTTCCCAGGTCGAGGTGCCGAGGCCCTTCTGACCGTAGTGCGGGTTCGCCATGTTGAAGTCGTCAGCCAGCAGGATGTCCTCGTCCGGGCCGGTGGCGTAGGCGCGCCAGACCTGCTTGCCGTCCTTGATGCGGTAGGCGGTGACGTAGCCACGCACGCCCAGCTCCGCACCCGACGAACCGACGATGACCATGTCCTCGACCACCATCGGTGCCTGCGTCAGCGTGGAGCCGACCTTCGGGTCGGAGTTCTCCATCTTCCACAGTTCCTTGCCGGTCTTGGCGTCCAGCGCAACGATGTGGCCGTCGAGCTGGGTCTTGAAGATCTTGCCGTCGCCGTAAGCGAGGCCACGGTTCACGACGTCGCAGCAGGCGACCGCGCGGACCGATGCGTCCTGCTTGGGCTTGTGTTCCCACAGGATCTTGTTCGGGTTGTCGAGATCGATCGCGTAGGTGATGTTGGGGAAGGGCGTGTGGATGTACATGATGCCGTTCACCACCAGCGGACCACCCTCGTGGCCGTGCAGCACGCCGGTCGAGAAGGTCCACGCGGCCTTCAGGTTCTTCACGTTGCTGCGGTTGATCTGCTTCAGGCCGCTGTAGTGGCTGTGGTCGTAGTCCTTGCCCTGCATGACCCACTGACGATCGTCCTGCGAAAGCTTGATCAGCTCGGCGTTGGCGAGCGCGGCACCCGATGCGGACGCCAGCGCAAAGCCGGCGATCGCGGTGGCGACGGCACGGCTCAGACGTTTCTTCTGCAGACCGGTCTGGCCGGTTGCTCTTTTCAGTGACATAGCGGTTTTCTCCTCCTTGGGTGGGGCGCGTGGGGATACGCGCATTCGCTTCCATGCGATCGAGATGCCGGGCCCGAACAGACCTGAGGACCTGGCGATCGCAACCGCGGGCGCTGTCGTCGAGAGCCGGTCAGCGCTGCGGTCGAGCGAACTATAGGAATGTGCAGTGCAGCGATTGCGGTGTGCTGCGCATTGCAACGAGGGGATTTTGTCCCTCGGCTCCGGCGCTACCATCGACGGCTCCGGCACCCCTGAAGCCGGACGTCCCGCCGCACTTCCATCCCTGCCGAATGACACTGAAGAACCGCCTGCTGCTGATCGTGCTTGTGCTCATGTGCCTGCTGCTGCTGACGCACGGCTTCCTGCACTACAAGGCCTGGCGCAGCGACTCGGTCGAGGAGATCGAGTCGGGTACGCGGCTGGTGCTGTTGCTGCTGCCGGAGGACATGCCGCTGAACGCCGGCGACGGCCGCTCGCCCATGCTCGATTCGCTGCTCGAACGCGTGCAGCGCATGAAGGACATCCGCCACGTGCGCATCGACGTGCTCGACCTCGCGGGTCGCGTGCTCGCCTCGTCCGACACCCGAGGTGCCGGTGGATGGCCGGCGCCGGACGAAGCGCCGGTGCAGGCCGACGGCACGGTGCGCATGAAGCCGTGGCGCCTCAATGGCGAGATCGCCGGCTTCTATCGCGTGTCGCCGATGCCGTCCGACGAAATGCGCGAAAAGTGGGAAGGCTTCAAGCGACTGAGCTATCTGACGGTGGCCTACAGCGTGCTGCTCGGTCTGCTGCTGTACTGGGCCATCTGTCGCGCGCTGGAGCCGGTGCATGCGCTGCGCACCGCCTTGCGCGACATCGAGTCCGGGCGTCTCGACGCGCGCCTGCCGGCCTTCCGCCTGCCCGATCTGGCGGAGCTGTCGGCCTCGTTCAACCGGATGGCCAACTCGCTGGCCGAAGTGAGCCGCGAACGCTCGGCGCTGCTGCGCAAGATCATGGTGATGGAAGAGCAGACGCGGCGCGCCATCGCGCGCGACCTGCACGACGAAATGAGCACCTATATGGTGGCGATGCAGCCGCACGTCGCAGTGCTGTCGGCGGCCTGCCGGAACGAGCCGGCACTGACCCGCTACAGCGGCAGCGCCGAGGCGCTGGGCGGACATCTGGCGCAGCTGCTGGGCCGCGTGCGCGTGCAGCTGGAATCGCTGCACCCGGTCGAGATCGACGCGCTGGGCCTCTACAACGCGCTGCGCCAGCTGGTCGAACAGCGCAGCGCACAGGCGCCGCGGCCGCTCGAACTGGTGCTCAACCTCGAAGGTGAATCGGCCGACGCCGGACCGACGGTCGAGGCCAGTGCCTACCGCATCGTGCAGGAGGCGGTCACCAATGCCTTCAAGCACTCCGACTGCTCGCGCCTGCTGATCGGCGTGAGCACCGAGCAGGGCAGCGACGGCCGCGTGCTCAAGCTCGACATCTGGGACAACGGCAGTGCGCATGGCATACCGACCGGTGTCGCCGGGCTGGGCATGCTGGGCATGCGCGAACGCGCGCTGGCGCTGGGTGGTGTCTGCAGCGCCGGCCCGGCTAACGGCGGAGGCTGGCGCGTCACCGTGCGGCTGCCCTTCGCACGCAACGAACAGGAGATCACCGCATGAACAACCGACAGACCCGCATCCTTCTGGTCGATGACCACGCCGTCGTGCGCACCGGTTACCGTGCGCTGCTGGAGATGAACGAGTCGCTGCTGGTGGCGGCCGAGGCGGGCACCGCCGACGAGGCCTATGCCGCCTATCGCAAGCACGCGCCCGACGTCGTGGTGATGGACATCATGCTGCCCGGCTCCAGCGGCATCGAAGCCACGCGGCGCATCGTCGCCTTCGACGAACAGGCCAAGGTGCTCATGTTCACGATGTGCTCGCATCCGACCGTGGTGCAGCAGGCGCTGGACGCCGGCGCGCTCGGTGTGCTGACCAAGGACAGCCCGGCCGAGCAACTGGTCGACGCGGTGCAGTCGGTGGCGCGCGGCAAGCGCGTGCTGAGCCGGCAGGTGGCGGAAAGCGTGGCCTTCTCGCACTACCTGCCGGAATCCAAGCTGTTCGGTTACCTGACGCCGCGCGAATTCGAAATGTGCCGCCTGCTGGTGTCCGGCCACTCGATCGATGCCATCGCCGAACAGCTCAATCTGAGCCCGAAGACGGTGGCCAACAAGCTGAGCACCGCGCGACGCAAGCTCGACGTCAGTTCGGACATCGAACTGGTGAAACTCGCCTCCGAAGTCGGCCTGGTGCCCTGGGTGACCGAACGGCGCCTGGGCCTGGCGGAGACCCCGCCCACGCCGCGCTAGGTGCCTTGCTCCGGCTCGTCGTCGGCCGCAGCGAGCGACCACGGGTCGAAAGGATCGGGCAGGTCGCGCCAGGCGGACGAGCCGGCGGCCATTTCGGCGTCGGTCAGCAGACAGGCGTCGAGCTGCTGGCGTATCCACGCCTCGTCCATGTCCATGCCGATGAACACCAGTTCCTGCCGGCGGTCGCCGAAGGGCGCCAGCCAGCGCGCTTCGATCTGCTTCAGGTAGTCGCGGTCGGTCGGCCAGTCGGCGCGATCCACCGCCGCCCACCACAGGCCGGCCGGGCGGTTGCGGCAGATGCCGCCGGCCTGCGCCCATTCGCCGGCGAAGTCCATGCGGCTGGCCAGCCAGAAGAAACCCTTGCTGCGGATGACGCCGGGCCATTCGTCGTGGATCAGGTTCCAGAAGCGCTGCGGATGGAAGGGCCGGCGCTCGCTCCACGAAAAGCTGCGGATGCCGTAGGTGTCGGATTCCGGCACGTGGGTGCCGCGCATTTCCTGCAGCCAGCCCGGCGCTTCGGCGGCAGCGTCGAAATCGAAGCGGCCGGTGTCGAGGATGCGGTCCAGCGGCACGCGGCCTTCACGGGCCTCGACGACGTCGGCGCGTGGATTCAATGCGCGCAGGATGGCGTGCAGTCGCTCGCGTTCGGCATCGCTCACCAGGTCGCATTTGTTCAGCACGATCACGTCGGCGAATTCGACCTGGTCGACCAGCAGGTCGACCACCGTGCGCTGGTCTTCGTCGCCCAGCGATTCGCCGCGCTCGGCGATCATGTCCTGGCTCGAATAGTCGCGCAGGAAGTTGTACGCATCGACCACGGTCACCATGGTGTCGAGCCGCGACACCGATGACAGGCTGCTGCCGTCCTCGTCTTCGAAAGTGAAGGTTTCGGCGACCGGCAGCGGCTCGGAAATGCCGGTCGATTCGATCAGCAGATAGTCGAAGCGGCCTTCGCGCGCCAGTCTCGATACTTCGATCAGCAGGTCTTCGCGCAGCGTGCAGCAGATGCAGCCGTTGGACATTTCGACCATGCGTGCGTCGGTACGCGACAGCTGTGCGCCATGAGCCACCAGCTGGGCGTCGATGTTCACTTCCGACATGTCATTCACGATGACCGCCACGCGGCGGCCTTCGGTATTCGACAGCACATGGTTGAGCAGGGTGGTCTTGCCGGCGCCGAGAAAGCCGGACAGGACGGTGACGGGCAGTCGTGCAGTCATGGTATTCACCAGATGGAGTCGAAGGCGGCGACGATGCGCGGGGCGTCGTCGTCAATGCAGGGCGAGCGGTGGATGACGCCGCGGCCGGCGTTGCCGGGCCAGCGTTCGCCCTTGAGCAAGACGATGTCACCGGCCAGGGCTTGCCGGATGCCCGCGCTGTCGCGCATCACGCCGTCGCCGCCCAGCTGGCTGCGGTCGGCGCAGGCTTCGTCCAGCCACTCGGTGGCCGGTCCGCGCCAGGTGACCAGCAGGCGCAGGCCGACCTGATCGACGTGCCAGCGCGGACACATGGCGCGATCGAGCACTTCGATGCGCAGGCCGAAGCGCGGGCTGCCGGTCAGGTCGCACAGCAGTTCGCCGCACAGGCGGACTTCGTCGAGCAGGATCTGCCGGCCGGCCTGGGCAGGCAGGGCATGGGGCGTCAGCGTCTGTCCACAGTCGAGAACGGTGCGCGGCAGGCCGCGCAGCGCAGAGTGCACCGCGACCTGGTCAAGGAAGTCGGACAGGGCCGACGGCAGGGCGCGCGGCATGCGCGCCAGATTGCAGTCGGCGTCGAAGATGCGCGCCAGGCCGGCCAGGTCGGTGGCGTCGGCCGTACCGGGCGATGTCGCCGTGTTGCAGGATTGAAGTCTGGCAGTCATGTCGATACCGGCCCGCATGCGCCATGCATGAGCGGGCTGCATGGCGCATGCGGGCCTGGGCCTGCTTCAGGTACGACGGCTGGCGACGTGGCCCAGCATGAACAGGCCGGCAAGCAGCATCGCCCAGGTGGACGGTTCGGGCACCGGCGCCGGGACGGCGAAGTCGATGTAGAAGGTGCCGCCATCACGCACGGCCGTATTGCTGCCGAGATTCACGAGCGAGAACTGGGCCGTGTAGGTGCCCGCGGCGGCTGCCGAATCCACCCAGAAGGTGGGCAGGAAATCGAAGGCATTGCCGTCGCCCAGCAGGTAGAGGTTGCCGCTGTCGAACAGGTCCATGTCGCCATTCGCCGCCACTTTCAGGCCCGGGGTGGCGTATTCGAGCTTGAGCGCCACCTGCACGCCGTCGAGCGCGGCATTCCAGCGGTTGCTGCTGCTGTTGAACAGGATGGCCTCTGCGCTGTCGGCAGCATTCCCCGCCAGCGACTGGATCGACGACATGCCGAGGTAGCTGTATTCGTGGTGCGGAACGTCTTCGCCGAGCACGCCGCTGACCCACATGCCGGCGTAGTCGCCGCTGCCGGCGGTCAGTGCCAGGGTGCCGGGAAGCGGGTCGATGCGCGAATACAGTTCCGGCAGGCGGTTGTTCGCGTTGGTGCCATTGACGATCGGCGCATTGGCGGTACCGGTGTGGCTGTAGGCGCCGATGCCGTGGAAGTGATTGCCGTGATCGAACAGGAAGGTGAGCCGGCCGTAGTTGGGATTGGCTTGTCCGGCGAAGGTGCCGCTCGCCACGGTGGCCAGGTTGTCGATGCCGATGTAGAAACCGATGCCCTCGTCGGCGCGCAGCGGCTCGTCAGCGTGAGCGACCTGGGTGCAGGCCGCGAATGCGAGCAGCACGATGGAACGTACAGCGGTCATTTCAGTTCTCCAGATGATAATCGAGTCGCAATAGTAGCCGCTCCTGCGGTGCCCGTAAACGATAATGGATTATCAAATGCGGGGTGCTGCCGTATAGGCCGCGGTACGCGGCGGACGAGGCGGGGCGGAACGCAGCGTTGGGGGAAAGAAGAGGAGGGCGGGCAGGCATGCCGGCCTGTAGCCGGCTGTTCTTTCCGGGGCCGGCATCAGATGTCGGCCCCGGTTGTCGCCGGGATCAGTGCTGACGGCGACGGGCCAGACCCAGCAGGCCCAGGCCGGCCAGCAGCATGGCGTAGGTTTCCGGTTCGGGTACCGGCGCGGCCAGTTGGGCGACGGCGCCTTCGAAGGCGTCGGCGCTCAGGCCGGCGTTGAAGGCGATGTGGAACGGGTTCGATGCCGCATACGGGCCACTGGATGCCGCGACGTCGGTCAGGGAACCCAGTGTGAGCGTGATCAGATAGGCGGATGCCACGCCACGATCAGCGCCGGTGAGGTCGAAATCCAGATGTTCGTGGATGTCGCCGATGCCGGAAATCTGCGCCAGGAAGCTGCTGGCGCCGGCGCTCACGCCACTGCCGGAGAAGGTCGTGACTTCGCCAAGCACATCTTCAATGGTGATCGCGACAGCCGCGGTCGATGTCACCCAGGCGCTGCCGTTCCACGACTGGAGCACACCCAGGCCGGCGAAGGTGAGCAGGGCGCCGTGCTGGTCCAGGGCGCCCTCTTCGGCGACGAAACCGGGGTCATCGGTGTTGTAAAGGCCACCCGCGAGGTCGCGGAAATTGCCTTCGAAAATCTTGTAGCCGAGGGGGGTGGAGGGCGCATGGGCCTCGGGGTCCACCACAAGCTGGCCGCCGATGGCGCCGACTTCGATGTCGCCCTCGTGTTCGGCTGCAAAGACAGGCGCGGCGAGTGCTGACAGGCAAAGAGCGGAAATCAGACCGGCGGCGCGCAGGCCGGGGCGAGCGGAATGTGTCATCGGAAGGTCTCCCGGAAAGAGGTTGAGGAAAACAGGCGGAGGGGCATACCGTCTGTTAACGATAATACGTTATTATTCGCATCAATGTTAGCGACATTCGATTCTTATTAGATGAGGTCGAGTCGCCGCTGATCCTTACAACGCCCTCGATCCGGCGGACCGACTGCACGGGCCCGCCTCTCAACCAATACGCCGTGAAACCCCCGTTCAGCGCTTCATGCGGCCGCCACGTCGCGTTGGCGAGCTTGCTCGCGCATCTGCTGCATTGCCCGTCCACCTGGGGTCAGGAGGCGGCCGCCATAGAACTGGCGCCGGTGGAAGTCGAAGGCACGCGTGAAAACGAAGACGTGCGGGAACCCGGCCGACCGGGCACGCTGTTGCGCGGCGGCGCACTGCGGGACCGCCGGGGTGCCACGCTGGGCGAAACCGTGGGTGAAGAGGCGGGCGTGCACAACGCAAGCTTCGGTTCCGGGGTCGGCCTGCCGGTCATCCGCGGACTGAGCGGCGCGCGTGTCAAGGTGCTCAGCAATGGCGGCGCCACGCACGATGCGTCGACCTTCAGCCCGGACCACGCGTCCACCGCCGATGCGACGCTGGCTGAGTCGGTGCGTGTATTGCGCGGGCCCGCGACCGTGCGCTACGGCGGGGGCGCCATCGGCGGCGTGGTCGATGTCGAGGACGGGCGCATTCCTTTGCGCGTTCCCCTGCGCGGTGTCGAAGGTGTGTTCGACACCAGCTACAACTTCAATGGCGCGGAACGCGTCGGCGCCGTGCGCCTCGATGCCGGGCGGCAGGAATTCGTATTGCGCGGCAGTGCATCCAGCCGCAACAGGGGGGACAGCCACATCGCCGGTTGCGCCGTCGACGACGCGGCGGTGCTGCAGCAGTTCGGGCAGATCAACACCGAAAACAGCTGTGGCCGCCTGCGCAACAGCGATGCCCGTTCGGCCGCCGGCACGCTGGGCGGCAGTCTGTTCATCGGCAACGTACTGCTCGGCGCCGCGGTGAACAACGGTTCGAACAACTATGGCATCCCGCCGGCGCCCGGACATTCGCATGGCGGTGAAAACCGCGTCCGCATCGACATGGACAACCGGCGTGTGGATACCCGCGCCGAGTGGGTGGGCGAGAGCTGGCTCGAAGGCATACGCTACACCGGCAGCCATATCGAATACCGCCACGACGAGATCGACAATGGCACGGTGGCTACGACCTTCCGTAACGATGCCATCGAACAGCGTCTCGAACTGGCACACCGCGCGCACGAAAACCTTCCGGGCACGATAGGTGTACACCACGTGCAGCGGCGCTTTTCCGCAGTGGGGGTCGAATCGTTCGTGCCGCGCACCGAACTGCGGTCGTCGGCGTTGTATGCCGTGCAGCAGTTCCGCTGGTCAGCGTGGACGCTTGAAGCGGGCTGGCGGACCGATCTGGTGCGCATGCAGGCGGAACCGCGACTGGGTGTGCCCTTTCCGGCGCGCCGGATGGCGCCGCAGAGTCGTTCGCTGGCGCTGCACTGGCAGGCCAGCGATGAATTGAAACTGAGTATCACCCGCTCGATTTCGCAGCGGGCACCGGAAATCCACGAGCTGTATTCGCTGGGCCCGCATCTGGCGACGCGCACCTATGAAATCGGTCGCCCGGATCTGGCCATCGAAACGATGCGTGGGCTGGAACTTGGCATCGAACTGGATACCGCGCGCGTCGGCGCACGACTCAACCTGTTTTCGAACGAGGCGGACAATTACATCTACCAGCAGACCTTGCCCGGTTTCTACAACACGGCGCGGGCGGCAGCCGGCCTGTTTCCGTTCCAGGGCAACTGCGTGCGACTGGAAGAATGCCTGCCGCTGGTGCAGCACACACAGTCCGACGCGCGGCTGAAGGGCTTTGAGGCGGAGGTGAGCTACAAGTGGCGCGCCACACCGGCGGGCGACCTCGACGGGTCGGTATTCGTGGACAGGGTCGACGGACGGCTTGCTGCACTGAATCAGGATCTGCCGCGCATGCCGCCGCTGCGCTACGGCGTCCAGATCGCCTTCCGCAAGAGCGCGTGGGACGGGCGGTTGCGGGTGACCCGCTACGCCGACCAGGACCGGCCGGGCATCAATGAAACGCCGAGCGATGGCTACACGCGCGTCGACGCCAATCTGAACCATCTGACGCGGCTGACCGGCGACAGCGAAATGACGGTCTTCCTGCGCGTGCGCAACCTGCTCGATGCGGAAATACGCAATGCGACCTCCTTTCTGCGCTCTTTCTCGCCGGAGCCAGGGCGCAGTGTGGAGGTCGGCATGACGATCAGCTTCTGACGCGGCGGCGGGCCAGAGCGAGCAGTCCGAGGCCGAGCGCCAGCATTGCCGCTGCCGAAGGTTCGGGTACGGCCGGTGTCACGCGCGACAGGAAGGCGGCGTCGTACTGCGCTTGCGGCAGCCCGTAATTGAACACGATGTGGAACGGCTCGGAATCTTCATAGAGGCCCCGTCCGCCGATCACGGCATCGTCGGTCAGTTGCAGCGTGATCATGTAGGCGGTGGCCGGGGCCGCACCTTCGATGAAGAAGTCGAAGTGGGTATGGAAGGTGCCGGAGCTGCTGGCACCGTCGATGAATGCCGCGTCCGGGCCGGAAATGCCGGTACCGGAAAACAGCGTGCCATTCATGTAGTACTGGTAGTTCGCCAGTGCGTTCGGCGGCGCGTACTGCGGCATCATCAGGTAGGTCAGATAGGCTTCCGCCACCGCCGGTGGCGCGCCGCCATACAGACGTATGCCGATGCCTGCCTGGGCATCGCTCCAGGTGCCGCTGACCGCGTCCCACTGCTGCAGGGTGCCGAGCGCGCGATAGCCGAGTACGTCACCTGCCGCCAGCGCACCGGCGAAGGACTGGAAACCCGGGTCGTCAGTGGCGCGCGGACCCCCTTCGAAATCGCCGAAATCGCCCGGAAACACGTTGTAGCCGGTAAGGGTGTCCACCGGTAGCGTGGTGATGGGCAGATCACCGAAGAAGCCGGTGGTCAGCTGGCTGCCGGGCGTCGACACCGGGCCGTCGAGGCCGACCTTGACGTCGAAGTGGATGGCGTGCGCCAGCAGCGGGAACTGAAGGGAAAGGGCGAGTGCGGCCGTTCGTGCGAATGCGTGCATGGAAGACAGTCTCCATCATCGTGGATCATTCGCAAATGATATAACATTTTCATCAACGAGCCGCCGGTCCGACGGCCGTTGTCAAACGGCCTCAAGCGTGCCGGTGGGTGTGGCCTCCGTGCGGCGCCTGCACGGGGTCCTTTCCATCCGCACATTGGCTGCACAGACCGAACAGCGTGACGTCGTGCGCTTCGACCTGAAAGCCCGCCGGCGCCATCGCATGCCAGTCGGTACAGCATTCGGCGATGTCGAACACCCGCTCGCATTGCCGGCACTTGAAGTGGTGGTGATGTCCCAGATCCGCAAGTTCGTAGCGTGGCGCTTCGCTCGGCAGGCTTACTTCGCGGATCAGGCCTTCGCCGAGCAGCGATTTGATGTTGCGATAGACCGTTGCCAGCCCGAGCGACGGGGCGTCGACTCGCGCAAGATCATGTAGCTCGCCCGGTGACAAAGGTCGCCCTGCCTGCTCGATCGCGCCCAGGATTGCCGTGCGTTGCCGCGTGTTGCGCTCCATGATGAAACTTTCCTCAGTTGTCGTCCGGCATCATGTTGCCGCTGTGCAGATGCATGATCTGCCAGCCATGCGCACGCGCGTGCGCGTCCAGCGTCGGGTCCGGATCGACCGCCACCGGATGGCTGACCCGGCTGAGCAGAGGCAGGTCGTTCAGCGAATCACTGTAGAAGGTGGTGCGGCGGAAGCTGCCGAAATACAGCCCGAGTTCTTCCAGCCAGCGCTCGACACGCTCGATCTTGCCCTCGCGGAAGGCCGGCGTGCCGCGCGGTTTGCCGGTGAACTCGCCGTCCTGCTGTGCGGGGATGGTGGCAACCAGATGCGGCACGTCCAGCTCGCGTGCAATCGGGCCGGTGATGAAGCTGTTGGTGGCGGTGACGATGGCGCACAGCGCGCCGCTTTCCAGGTGGCCGTTTACCAGGCCGCGCGCGCCGTCGGTCAGGCGCGGGCGGATCTGCTGAACCATGAACTCGGCGTGCCAGGCGTCCAGTTGCTCACGCTTGTGGCGGGACAGCGGTGCCAGCTGGAAGTCGAGGAATTCGTGGATGTCCAGCGTGCCTGCCTTGTACTGCGCGTAGAAGGTCTCATTGCGCGCCTCGTAAAGCTCGCGGTCGAGTACGCCCTTCGAAATCAGGAATTGCGCCCACTCGAAGTCCGAGTCGCCGGCGAGCAGGGTGTTGTCGAGGTCGAAAAGTACCAGTTCCATGGTGGTGTCCGTATCAGATCAGTCTGGTCTGCATGACCTCGCGCAGCAGCGGCAGCGTCACCGGGCGCTGACGGGTCAGTGAATGTTCGTCGAGCAGGTCGAGTATGCCGAGCAGCGAACGGATGTCGCGGCGGCCGTGGCGCAGCAGATAGTCGAGCACCTCCTGCTCGACTTTCATTCCACGTGCGGCTGCGTGCGCTTGCAGCAGTTCGATGCGTTCGTCGTCGTGCAGCGGCTGGATGCAGAAGGGCAGCATCTGGCCGATGCGCGTACGCAGGTCTTCGCGCAGCGGCAGCGTGCGCGGCGCGCAATTGCCGGCGGCGACGACCGTGATGCCGCGTGCGTGCGCAAGATTGATCGCGCGGAACAGCGCGCCCTGCGCCTCCGGCTCCAGCAGATGGATGTCGTCGAACAGCCAGAGTTTCGCGTGCGTGGCTTCGAGCGCGCCGATCAGGGTGTCAGGCGGCGTGAAGTTGATCTGGTCGACTTCGAGGTAAAGCCCCCGCGCCTTCGATTCGGCCGCCAGCGCACGCAACAGGTGGGTGCGGCCACTGCCGCTGTCGCCCCAGAGATACACAGACGCACCCGGCTGGTCGCCGGTCATCGAGCGCAGGTGGGCGAGCAGGTCGCGATTGCCGCCGGCCACGAAATTGCTGAGGCTGGGCGCGGCGATCGGGCGGATGTCGAGCAGGAGCTGACGCATCATTCGATGATCTTGGGCGCGTCGCCCTGGTAGAAATGGCTGGCCAGATAGTGGCGTCGCACTTCGCGCAGACCCACCAGCAGGGCAGCTGAAGCGGGCAGCGCGATCAGCACGCCGACGAAACCGAACAGCTGGCCGAAAGCCATCAGCGCGAAAATGACCGCCAGCGGGTGCAGGCCGATGCGTTCGCCAACCAGCCAGGGCGTGAGCAGGAAGCTTTCCAGCAACTGACCCAGGCTGTAGACGATGGCCACACCGATGACCGGCGGCCAGCCCTGAAACTGCAGGGTGGCCACCAGCAGCGACAGCAGCAGGCCGGTCGAGAAGCCGACATAGGGAATGAAGCCGAGCAGGCCGGACAGCAGGCCCAGCGGCAATGCGTAATCGACGCCGGCGATCCAAAGCCCGACGCAGTAGAACAGCGCCAGTGCCGCCATCACCGACAGCTGGCCGCGCAGGAATTCGGCGAGCACCGCGTCGATCTCGTCGACCAGCGACAGCGTGCGGTTCAGCCATGGGCGCGGCACCAGCTTGGCAACGCGGTGGCGCAGGTCGCGCCAGTCACGCATCAGGTAGAACATGACGACCGGCGTCAGCAGCACGTTGGCGACGACGCCGACGATGACCGCGCCCTGGCTGCTCACGTATTCGAGCGCCACCATCAGGTAGTCCTGTGCGCTGCTCCAGTTCTTCGTGATGAAGCGCTTCAGGCTATCCACGTCGAGTTGCAGCGTGATGCCGAAATGCTGCTGCAGCCAGGGCACCAGCTGTTCGTGCGCCGCCGTCAGATAGGCGGGCAGGCGCGCGATCAGCGTGCGCACCTCCTGCTGGATCACCGGCACCAGGATGAGGATGAGTCCGACCACCAGACTGATCACGAACAGGATGACCAGCACCACGGCCAGCGTGCGCGGCACGCGTCGACGACTCAGCCGCTCGACCAGTGGCTCGAAGATGTAGGCCAGCACCAGGCCCAGCATGAAGGGCGACAGCGTCGGTCCGAGCAGCCACAGCAGCCCGACGATGGCCGCGCCGACGCCTGCCCACAGCAGGGTTTGTTTGCGGTTGATGCCGGGAGGGGTCATGGCGGGGTGCGGGCCGGGGTAGAATGCGCACCCTTGGGGCGGAATGCGCGAATGCGGTGCAAAAACGCCCCGCAGTTTAGCAAGATTCCGCTGCACTCCCGTTCATTCATCCTGTTTTCCCGGCGCCCGGCGCCTCATACGTCATGACTTCATCCAAGGATTCCCGCGCTCCCCTCAGTTACGCCGCTGCCGGTGTGGATATCGACGCCGGCGACGCGCTGGTCGAGCGCATCAAGCCGCTGGCCAAGCGCACGATGCGCCCCGAGGTGATCGGCGGCATCGGCGGTTTCGGCGCGCTGTTCGAGGTGTCCAAGAACTACCGCGAGCCGGTGCTGGTGTCCGGCACCGACGGTGTGGGCACCAAGCTGAAACTCGCCTTCCAGCTCGACGGTCACGACACGGTCGGCCAGGATCTGGTGGCGATGAGCGTCAATGACATTCTGGTGCAGGGCGCCGAACCGGTGTTCTTCCTCGACTACTTCGCCTGCGGCAAGCTCGACGTCGATACGGCGGCGCGCGTGGTCGGCGGCATCGCCCGCGGCTGCGAACTCGCGGGCTGTGCGCTGATCGGTGGTGAAACGGCCGAAATGCCCGGCATGTACCCGGCTGGCGAATACGACCTCGCGGGCTTTGCGGTCGGCATCGCCGAGAAAAGCCAGCTGATCACCGGCGAAACCATCGCCGAGGGCGACGTGGTGCTCGGCCTGGCGTCCAGCGGCGCGCATTCGAATGGCTACTCCCTGCTGCGCAAGATCCTCGAGCGCGACGCGCCGGACCTGAATGCCGACTTCCACGGCCGTACGCTGCGTGAGACGGTGCTCGAACCGACCCGCATCTACGTGAAGCCGCTGCTCGCGCTGATGAAGGAAGCGCCGGGGCTGGTGAAGGGCATGGCCCACATCACCGGCGGCGGCCTGCTCGACAACGTGCCGCGCGTACTGCCGGCCGGACTGTCGGCACACATCGATGCGTCGTCGTGGACGCTGCCGCCGCTGTTCGCCTGGCTGCGCGAGGCCGGAAACGTGGCCGCGCAGGAGATGTACCGCGTGTTCAATTGCGGCATCGGCATGGTGGTCATCGTGTCGGCGGCGGATGCTGATCGCGCGACGCAGTCGCTGAGCGCGGCCGGCGAGACCGTCTATCGCATCGGCCGCATTGAGCGCTGCGGCGAGGGCGAGGCGCAGACAGTCGTCCGCTGATTCGGAAGTACGGAGCGCCGCACGGCGCTCCCTGCGCTGCCCGTTCAGTACGCTTTCAGCGTTCCGGGCGGACAGGCAATAAAAAACCCGCCATCGGCGGGTTTTTTATTGCGGCCCGGGCAGTTCGCCGGGCGGCGAGGAAGCCTCACTTGAGCTTGGTTTCCTTGTACATCACGTGCTTGCGAGCCTTGGGATCGAACTTCATGATCTCCATCTTCTCAGGCTTGGTGCGCTTGTTCTTCGTGGTCGTGTAGAAATGACCGGTGCCGGCAGTGGATTCCAGCTTGATCTTGTCGCGTCCGCCCTTGGCCATGACGTCTTTCCTTCCTGTCTATGCCGGCTGAGCCGGATTGCATTGTTCCGGCGTGGCCGGAAATCTCAGATCTTTTCGCCGCGTGCGCGAATTTCGGCGAGCACGGTTTCGATGCCCTTCTTGTCGATCGTGCGCAGACCCTTGGTGCTGACGCGCAGGCTGACAAAACGGCCTTCGGACTCCAGCCAGAAACGGCGTTGCTGGAGATTGGGCAGGAAGCGGCGCTTGGTCTTGTTGTTAGCGTGGGAAACGTTGTTACCCACCATCGGCGACTTCCCGGTAACTTGGCAAACGCGGGACATGTTTCGAGCTCCAGAATCGGAAAAGCTCGCGATTATAGAGTACGGATCCGGTTTTGTTCAAGTTCTTCAAAGAATTCCGCGCTCGGCAAACGAGCAGGTCGCGCCGCTGCCGACGATGACATGGTCGAGTACGCGCACATCGATCAATGCCAGCGACTGCTTCAATGACTGTGTCAGGAGATCGTCGGCGCGGGACGGCTCCGCCACGCCGGACGGGTGGTTGTGGGCGAGGATGACGGCCGCCGCATTGTGCGCCAGCGCCAGTTTCACGACTTCGCGCGGATAGACGCTGGTCTGCGTCAGCGTACCGCGGAACAGTTCGACCGCCTGCAGCAGCCGGTTCTGCGCATCGAGCAGCAGCACCATGAATACCTCGTGCGCCAGACCACTCAGGCGCAGCTTGAGCCAGTCGCGCACCGCCTGTGGTGAGCTCAGTGCGTCGCGCTCCTTCAACTGCTCGCCCAGCGCGCGCCGTGCCAGTTCGAATGTGGCCTTCAGCTGTACCGCCTTGGCCGTTCCCATCCCCTTTACCCGGCACAGATCGGCAATGCTGGCGCTGGCCATGCAGGTCACGCTGTCGTCGAAATGCGCCAGCAGGTCCCGCGCAAGATCGACCGCCGATTTCCCGCTGACGCCGACGCGCAGGAAGATGGCCAGCAGTTCGGCCGACGACAGCGCCTCGGCGCCTTGCATCAGCAGTCGCTCGCGCGGCCGCTGGTCCGCGCTCCAGTCCTTGATCGCCATCGCGTTACAATCCGTCGTCGACTCGGTGCAGGATACTACATTGTCATGAATTCCAAGGCGGAGCTGTCCGGGCGCACCATCGTGCTGGCCGTCACCGGTGGCGTGGCGGCCTACAAGTCGGCGGAACTGGCGCGCTTGCTGATCAAGGAGGGCGCGCGCGTGCGCGTCGTGATGACCGAAGCGGCCGCTCATTTCATCGGCGCGGCCACCTTCCAGGCCATCACCGGCGAGCCCGTGTGGTCGGACTTGTGGGACGCGCGCATGCCCAATGGCATGGCGCACATCGATCTCACCCGGGACGCGCAGTTGCTGCTGATCGCACCCGCCACCGCCGATTGCATCGCGAAGCTGGTGCAGGGTCGTGCCGACGATCTGCTGAGCACCCTGTGCCTCGCGCGTGACGCGACCTGCGCGCTGATGGTGGCGCCGGCGATGAACCGGCAGATGTGGGAACACCCGGCGACCGCCCGCAATATGAATACGCTGCGTGGCGATGGCGCCATTGTCGTCGGACCAGCGGCGGGCGAGCAGGCCTGCGGTGAGGTCGGCCTCGGTCGCATGGTCGAGCCGGCCGAATTGCTCGATGCGGTGCTCGCCCATTTCACGCCGAAGACGATGGCTGGCCGGCGTGTGCTGATCACGGCCGGACCGACGGCCGAGGCCATCGATCCGGTGCGCGTCGTGACCAATCTGAGCTCGGGGCGCATGGGCTACGCGCTGGCGTGCGCGGCGGCGAGGGCAGGCGCGGAAGTGACGCTGATCAGCGGACCGACCGGGCTGGCCAAACCGTTCGGTGTCGAGCGCGTCGATGTGAGCAGCGCGCTGTCCATGCACGAAGCGGTGCTGTCACGCTACGCTGCCTGCGATGTATTCATTGCGGTCGCTGCGGTCGCGGACTACCGACCGGCGGCACCCAGCGAGCGCAAGATAAAGAAGAGCGCCGACAAGCTGTCGATCGACATGGTGCGCAATCCGGACATCCTTGCCGACGTGGCGGCGCGCGCCGATGCACCGTTCTGCGTTGGCTTCGCGGCTGAAAGCCATGACCTCGACACCTATGCACAAGGCAAGCGGGCGGCCAAGAAGCTGCCGCTGGTCGTCGGCAATCTGGTGGCCGACGGGCTGGGCGGGGAAGACAACGCCGTCGTGCTGTACGACGCCGAAGGTCGCCACCCGCTTGTGCGAGCGCCCAAGCCGGTCATTGCGCGCGCCATCCTCGAACACATTTCCCGATTGCTGAAAGACTGAAGATGTCCACTCTCGACTACAAGATTCTCGACGAGCGCCTGCGTGACCTGCCGCCGTCTTATGCGACGCCCGGTTCGGCCGGTCTGGACCTGCGCGCCTGCATAGACACGACCACCGTGTTGCGTCCCGGCGATACGTTGCTGGTGCCCAGCGGCATTGCAATCCACCTTGAAGATCCCGGACTGGCTGCGATGGTGCTGCCGCGCTCGGGTCTCGGCCACAAGCACGGCATCGTGCTGGGCAATCTGGTCGGGCTGATCGACTCCGACTACCAGGGGCAAATTTTTGTATCGCTGTGGAACCGTGGCGCGAGCGAATTTGTCCTCCAACCACTGGAGCGGATCGCGCAACTCGTCGTGGTGCCCGTAGTGCAAGTGGCTTTGCGCGAAGTGCTTGATTTTGCTGCATCGCAACGAGGCGACGGCGGTTTTGGATCGACGGGCGGACGCTGACAAGTTCGGGGGCGACAACCCTTTTTTTAATGGAAGTGCCGCGGTAAGCTTACGAGTTCAGGAAAGCGCCAGCCATAAGCCGACACTTATTCCCGGTCCAACGCAGGTCATGTAATCCTTTTGACCGGAAGATCGTTTTTTTCCACTGCAACACCCACCAATCAATTGAGGAGAGCTGATTGTGATTCGCAAACATCTGGCAACCGTCGTGCTGGCCGCGCTGGCTTCGACCGCGATGGCGCAGGAAGCACCGTACAAGGTTGCCGAGGGCAACAAGGTGGACGCCAAGACCCTGATGGGCTGGAAGACGTGGCGTTCGGCCGCCTGTGAGCGTTGCCATGGCGCGAACCAGGAAGGCATGGTTGGTCCGTCGCTGATCGAGGGCCTGAAGAAGTACACGAAGGAAGAGTTCGTCGGCATCGTCGTCGATGGCACTCACGCCGATCGCGGCATGCCTCCGCATCCTTTCCTGAAGGGTGAGAAGATCGATAGCCTGTATTCGTACCTGAAGGGTCGCTCGGACGGCAAGATTGCCCCGGGCAAGGTCACCCCGATGGAGTAATCCCGGTCCGGACGATCGCTGATCGTCCCGCCCGATGAGGGCCCGCCGCAGAGCGGGCTTTTTTTCGTCCGTCGTGCCGCGACGGACGGGGCGATGCGACGATCTTCCACAACGAAAAACGGCGCCCTTTTGAGGCGCCGTCCGTGATGCTGCGAGGGGGTAGGCTTACTCCATGCGTTCGTAAGCCGGCAGCGTCAGAAAGTCTTCCAGTTCGGTGGCCACGCACATATCGCCGAACAGCTTGGCGGCGGCGGCATAGGTTTCAGTGTAGGCGTCGCCGAGCAGGGCGCGGATCTTGTCCAACTCCTGCGGGATCAGGCCGCGCACCATGTCGGCGGTCACTTTGCGACCGTCGTCGAGGATGCCCTTCGGGCTGCGAATCCACGACCACACCTGGGCGCGGCTGATTTCAGCGGTCGCCGCATCTTCCATCAGGCCGTGGATGGGCACGCAACCATTGCCGTCCATCCATGCACCCAGATACTGGATGCCGACGTTGATGTTGGTACGCAGACCGGTTTCGCTGATCGGGCCCTCCGGGCGGAAGTCGAGCAGATCGGCGGCGCCGTAGTTCACGTCGAGCTGCTTCTCGATCTGGTTCGGCTTGTCGCCGAGCACCGACACGAACTCTTCCATCGCTGCCTGCACCAGGCCCGGGTGAGCCACCCAGCCGCCGTCATAGCCGTCATTGGCGTCGCGGCGCTTGTCCGAGCGGATGCCGGCCATCGCCTTCTCGTTGGCGTCCGGATCGTTCTTGTTCGGAATCAGCGCGCTCATGCCGCCGATCGCCGGTGCGCCGCGCTTGTGGCAGGTCTTGATCAGCGACAGTGCGTAGGCGCGCATGAAGGGCACGGTCATCGTGATCTTGCTGCGGTCTGCCAGGCAGAAATCGCGGTCATTACGGAGCACCTTGATGCACGAGAAGATGTAATCCCAGCGGCCCGCGTTCAGGCCGGCGCTGTGATCGCGCAGTTCGTACAGGATCTCTTCCATCTCGAACGCGGCGTGCAGCGTTTCCACCAGCACGGTGGCCTTGATCGTGCCGCGCGGGATGCCGAGCATTTCCTGCGCGGCGACGAACACATCGTTCCACAGGCGGGCTTCGCGATGGCTCTGCAGCTTGGGCAGGTAGAAGTAGGGGCCGGCGCCGCGGGCGAGCAGTTCCTTGGCGTTGTGATAGAAGTACAGCCAGAAGTCGAACAGACCACCCGACACACGCTGACCATCGATCATCACGTGCTTCTCGTCGAGGTGCCAGCCGCGCGGGCGCACCTGCAGCACGGCAACCTTGTCGTTCAGCTTGTAGGTCTTGCCCTTGTATTCGACGCTGATCGTGCCTCGCACAGCGTCACGCAGGTTGATCTGGCCTTGCACCTGGTTGTCCCAGGTCGGCGAATTCGAATCCTCGAAATCGCTCATATAGCTGTCGGCACCGGCGTTCAGCGCATTGATGATCATCTTGCGCTCGGTCGGGCCGGTGATTTCGATGCGGCGGCACTGCAACGCCTGCGGCAGCGGCGCGATCTTCCAGTCGCCTTCGCGCACATGCAGCGTATCGGCCAGGAAATCGACCGGCTTGCCGGCGTCGATCTCAGCGGCGCGGGTGACGCGCGCGGCGAGCAGCTCGCGGCGACGCGGTTCGAACTGGCGGTGCAGCTGGGCGAGCAGCGACAGCGCTTCGAAGGTGAGGATGGTCTGGTATTCGGCGCTGACCGGAGCGGCGATGCTCACACCGGCGGGCAGATCCATGGCCCGGTTCAGCTTGTCTGCAGATTCAGCGATAGTCATGTGCGTGCGCTCCGATAACGGTTCGAGAGCCGGTATGACGTGAGCGTTCGTGCTCCGTGCTCCGGACAGGTTGGCCGTCCCTCACACCCGATCGGCGGCGGTGGTGCCGTCGTCGGGCGGGTGTGCCGCAGCGGGCGGGTTGCGCACGGTGCGGACGGGAGGACCGGGGTCTAACGTCCGATGCATCAGACCAGGTTGTGCCCGGCATGAATTGCTGCATCTGCACAAATACTAGACTTTCCTTATGCATCCGTTAAGCTTTCCTTAAGTACATTTATCTTTTACTTTTAGTACAAAATGGATCGCTTCAAGGAGATAGAGTCCTTCGTTTCGGTTGCGGCGCATGGCAGTCTTTCGGCGGTTGCGAAACTCGAAGGCGTGCAGCCGGCCGTGATCGGACGGCGCATGGATGCGCTGGAAGAGAGGCTGGGCGTCAAATTGATGCTGCGCACTACGCGCAAGCTGACGCTGACGCACGAAGGCAGCGCCTATCTGGAGGATTGCCAGCGCATTCTCAACGAGCTGGCGAGCGCGGATGCCGCGGTGACCGCCGGCGGTGCGAGGGCCACCGGCCTGCTGCGCGTCAGCGCGCCGGCCGGCTTCGGCCGGCGCCACGTGGCGCCACTGGTGAAGCGCTTTATGGCGCTGAATCCCGAGGTCAAGATTTCGCTCGATCTGACCGACCGCATGGTCGATCTGGTGAACGAAAACGTGGACTGCGCGGTGCGTATCGGCAGCCTGCCCGATTCCAGCATGATCAGTATCAAATTGGGCGAAACGCGACGCGTCGTCGTCGCCAGTCCGGATTACCTCGCCCGATTCGGCAAACCCGGGCATCCATATGACCTGCTGCAGCATCGCTGCCTGGGCCTTGGGCCGAATCGCTCGCAGGCCCGTGGCTGGAGCTTCATGGCGCACGGTGAGCCGATCACGCTGCGCATCACTCATCTGGTCGAATGCAACGACGGCGCCGTGCTGCGGGACTGGGCGCTGAGCGGGCTCGGGCTCGCCTGGCGTTCCTATTGGGAAGTGCGCGAGGACCTGGCGAACGGAGCGCTGGTCGAAGTGCTCGGCGATTTCGCGGCGCCGCCCATGGGCATCTATGCGCTGTTTCCGCAACGTCGCCATCTGCCCTTGCGGGTGCGGCTCTTCGTCGATCTGCTGAAGCTCACATACGGCGATCTGGCGTACTGGGAATCCGGCGGCACTTTCATTCCCGATCTGCCGCAGCCGGCGGAGGACTAAGAAAAAGGAAACAAAAAGGCCGCCCGGCAAGAGCCGGGCGGCCTTTTCAGTTCAGCAGACCCGCTGTTGCGGGCCCGGTCCATCTCAGTGGAACTGCTCTTCTTCGGTCGAACCGGTCAGCGCGGTCACCGACGAAGTGCCACCCTGGATGGTGGTGGTCACGTCGTCGAAGTAGCCGGTGCCGACTTCCTGCTGGTGCGACACGAAGGTGTAGCCGCGGTCGCGGGCCGCGAATTCCGGCTCCTGAACCTTTTCCACGTAGGCGGACATGCCGCGGGCCACGTAGTCCTGGGCCAGATCGAACATGTGGTACCACATGTTGTGGATGCCGGCCAGGGTGATGAACTGGTACTTGTAGCCCATCGCACCCAGCTCGCGCTGGAACTTGGCGATGGTGGCGTCGTCGAGGTTCTTCTTCCAGTTGAACGACGGCGAGCAGTTGTAGGCCAGCATCTTGCCCGGGAACTTGGCGTGGATCGCGTCGGCGAAAGCCTTGGCGAAAGCCAGGTCAGGCGTGCCGGTCTCGCACCAGATCAGGTCAGCGTACGGGGCGTAGGCCAGACCGCGCGAGATGGCTTGTTCCAGACCCTTCTTGGTCTTGTAGAAGCCTTCGGCGGTGCGCTCGCCGGTGACGAAGGGCTTGTCGATCGGGTCGCAGTCGCTGGTCAGCAGGTCGGCGGCTTCAGCGTCGGTACGGGCCAGGATCAGGGTCGGGACGCCGTAGACGTCGGCGGCCAGACGGGCGGCGATCAGCTTCTGCACGGCTTCCTGGGTCGGCACGAGCACCTTGCCACCCATGTGACCGCACTTCTTCACGGAGGCCAGCTGGTCTTCGAAGTGCACGCCGGCGGCGCCCGCGCGGATCATCGCCTTCATCAGTTCGTGGGCGTTCAGCACGCCGCCAAAACCGGCTTCTGCGTCCGCCACGATCGGGGCGAAATAGTCGATGTAGCCCTTGTCGCCAGCGTAAACACCCTTGGCGTGCTGGATTTCGTCAGCGCGCTTGAAGCTGTTGTTGATGCGGCTCACGACCGTCGGAACCGAGTCAACCGGGTACAGCGACTGGTCCGGGTACATCGCTTCGTACGAGTTGTTGTCGGCAGCGACTTGCCAGCCCGACAGGTAGATCGCCTTGACGCCGGCCTTCACCTGCTGCATGGCCTGACCACCGGTCAGCGCGCCCAGGCAGTTGATGAACGGCTCGTTGTTGACCAGATCCCACAGCTTTTCCGCACCGCGGCGGGCCAGCGTGTACTCGACCGGGAAGGAGCCGCGCAGGCGATAGACATCCTCGGCGGTGTAGCCGCGCTTGATGCCTTTCCAGCGGGGGTTCTCGTCCCAATCCTTCTGAATCTTGGCGATTTCCTGTTCTTTCGTGCTCATTGCATGTCCTCGAAGAAAAAAACAACCCGAACAGGCAGCCTGCGCCACCCGTAAGCCCTGACTTTGAAATGCTTCCTGAAACGGTGCTGACACCCATGCCGGACCGTGCGGTCCGGGCATCCTTCGGCCGATGAACCGATGCGGGCCGATCCACGAAACCCGCGTGGGCCTGTCGCAGCGGTTGGCAGCAAGCAGACCGGGCGCCCGGGAAGCCGACCGATGAATGGAACCGGGCGGCTATCGTGACGGGCTCAAGTATAAAGAGGCTTTGGCAAAGCAACAAGAGGTCTTGTATAAGACATAAGAAGTCGTGTTCTCAAATAAAACAAAGGCTTGTCTTGTTTGCTCTGTTGCGTGTGTGAAAAAGTGCAGAAAAATCTGCAGAAACTTGTGCGCTGCGAAAGGCGCTGTCGACACCGGGCCGCGAACGCCGGCCGCGCGCACACTCAGATCAGCGACCGTGGGCAGACGATGACGCCATCGGCATCGGCATAAAGGTAATGGCCGGGGACGAAGTCGATGCCGCCAAAGCTGACGGTGAGGTCGGCCTGGCCTTCGTTGCGCTTGACCGTCTTCAGCGGATGAGTGCCGAGTGCGCAGACACCGATATCCATCTCTCCGATCGCCGCCGAGTCGCGGATGCAGCCATAGACGACGATGCCGGCCCAGCCATTCTTCACCGCCAGGGCGGCGATCTGGTCGCCGACCAGCGCGCGGCGCATCGAACCACCCCCATCGACCACGAGTACACGCCCGTCGCCCGGTGCTTCCAGCGCCTTGCGAACCAGACCGTTGTCCTCGAACAGCTTGAGCGTCGTGATCTGGCCACCGAAGGCTGCTCGGCCGCCGTAGCTGCGGAACATCGGCGCGCAGATACGCAGTTCGCTTTCGAATTGGTCACATAGGTCGGCGGTGTGGATGTCCATGAGTCGTCCTTTCTTTTCGGGAGGCGTGACAGGCAAAAAAAGAGGCGGCCATTATGGCCGCCTCTGTTGGAACAGTGATGCCTTATCAGGCGGGTGTTGCGAGTTCTTCCTCGTCGAACACCAGTTTCACCTTCTTGTCGCCGTCGAGGTCGATCGTCACCTTGCCGCCGCTGGTCAGACGACCGAACAGCAGTTCGTCCGCCAGCGCGGAGCGGATGGTGTCCTGGATCAGGCGTGCCATCGGACGCGCACCCATCAGCGGATCGAAGCCTGCTTCGGCCAGCCAGCTGCGCAGCTCTTCCGAGAACTGCACGTCGACCTTCTTCTCCTGCAGCTGACCTTCCAGCTGCATCAGGAACTTGTCGACCACGCGCAGGATGATTTCGCGATCCAGCGGCTTGAACGAAATGATGGCGTCGAGACGGTTGCGGAACTCCGGCGTGAACAGGCGCTTGATGTCGGCCATTTCGTCGCCCGGCTGACGTTCCGTAGTGAAACCGATCACCGATTTCTGCAGCGTTTCCTGGCCGGCGTTGGTCGTCATGATGATGACCACGTTACGGAAATCGGCCTGACGACCATTGTTGTCGGTCAGCGTGCCGTGGTCCATCACCTGCAGCAGGATGTTGAAGATGTCCGGATGGGCCTTCTCGATCTCGTCGAGCAGCAGCACAGAGTGCGGCTTCTTGGTCACTGCTTCGGTCAGCAGACCGCCCTGATCGAAGCCGACATAGCCCGGAGGGGCGCCGATCAAGCGACTGACCGCATGACGCTCCATGTACTCGGACATGTCGAAGCGGATCAGTTCGATGCCCATGCAGTAGGCAAGCTGACGAGCGACTTCGGTCTTGCCGACGCCGGTCGGGCCGCTGAACAGGAAGGAGCCGATCGGCTTGTTCGGATTGCCGAGGCCGGAGCGCGACATCTTGATCGCCGTGGCGAGCGCATCGATCGCGTTGTCCTGACCGAACACCATGTTCTTCAGGTCACGGTCGAGGTTGCGCAGTGCCGAGCGGTCGTCGTTCGACACATGCTGCGACGGCACGCGCGCGATCTTGGCAACGATTTCCTCGATCTCGGTCTTGCCGATCACCTTCTTCTGTTTCGACTTCGGCAGCACGCGCTGCGCCGCACCGGCTTCGTCGATCACGTCGATCGCCTTGTCCGGCAGGTGACGGTCGTTGATGTAGCGCGCCGACAGTTCGGCGGCCGACGACAGCGCGGTCGACGAGTACTTCACGCCGTGATGCTGTTCGAAGCGCGACTTCAGGCCCTTGAGGATGGACACCGTCTCCTCGACGCTCGGCTCGGTCACGTCGATCTTCTGGAAGCGACGTGACAGGGCGTGGTCCTTCTCGAACACGCCGCGATACTCGGTATAGGTGGTCGCACCGATGCACTTCAGCTGGCCCGACGACAGCGCCGGTTTCAGCAGGTTGGACGCGTCGAGCGTACCGCCCGAGGCGGCGCCGGCGCCGATCAGCGTGTGGATCTCGTCGATGAACAGGATGGCGTTCGGGTTGTCGAGCAGCTGCTTCAGCACCGATTTCAGGCGCTGTTCGAAATCGCCACGGTACTTGGTGCCGGCGAGCAGGGCGCCCATATCGAGCGCGTAGATGGTCGCGTCTGCGAGGATGTCGGGCACGCGGCCTTCGATGATGCGGCGCGCGAGGCCTTCCGCAATGGCGGTCTTGCCGACGCCGGCTTCGCCCACCAGCAGCGGATTGTTCTTGCGCCGACGGCACAGCGTCTGGATCACGCGCTCAAGTTCGTGGTCGCGACCGATCAGCGGATCGATCTTGCCCATCAGCGCCTGTGCGTTCAGGTTCTGCGTGAAGCTGTCGAGGGCGCCGCCCGCCTGGCCGCCTTCCTGTTCCTGCTCGCCCTGTTCCGACTCGGGCTTCGCCGCGGCGGCCGGCTGGGCCGCCTTGGTGATGCCGTGCGAAATGAAGTTCACGATGTCCAGACGCGTGACGCCCTGGCGCTGCAGGAAATAGACAGCGTGCGAATCCTTCTCGCCGAAGATGGCGACCAGCACGTTGGCTCCGGTCACTTCCTTCTTGCCCGAGGACTGCACGTGCAGGATGGCGCGCTGGATCACGCGCTGGAAGCCAAGAGTCGGCTGGGTGTCGATCTCTTCGCTGCCATCGACCACCGGCGTGTGCTCGTTGATGAAGGCCGACAGTTCCTTGCGCAGCTCGTCGATGTTCACTGCGCAGGCACGGAGCACTTCCGCTGCCGAAGGATTGTCGAGCAGGGCGAGCAGCAGGTGCTCGACCGTGATGAATTCATGGCGCTTCTGTCTCGCTTCGACGAAGGCCATGTGAAGGCTGACTTCCAGCTCCTGCGCGATCATTTCAATTTTCCTCCATCACGCACGCCAGCGGATGCTGATGCTGGCGCGCAAAGGTACACACCTGTTCCACTTTCGATGCTGCAACGTCCTTGGGGTAGATGCCGCAAACGCCGGCCCCCTCCGTATGTACCTTGAGCATGACGCGCGTGGCCTGTTCCCGGTTCATGCCGAAAAACTTCTGAAGGACTCCAACCACGAAGTCCATCGGGGTGTAATCGTCATTCAGCACCATGACCTTGAACAGAGGTGGGGGCTTGACCCGTGTCTTTTCAAGCTCAAGGAGTGAATCGTCCTGCCTGCGTGTAACCATGGTCCCATTCTAATCACAAACATCGGGTGTGCAACACGTGAAGCTGTGCCGCTTTTCCGCTCTTTGATGTCGTGACGCGACACCTGTTCACCTCTTTGGACAACGTGTTCCTGCAGGCGTGCGCCGACAGCTTTCGGCGCTTCGATGAACGCTGTCCAAGATGGGCGGAAAATCGTCGCAAAAGTCTGCCGTGGTGCAGCATGGAAACGTGTTGACCGCCTGCTTCATCTGGGCTAAAAGCCGTTCTGTGTTTGGTTCAAGCTCTCGAGTGGTCGCAGTCCTAGACCGTTGTCGAGTTCCGGCGCGGTCGGTAGTTCCCGGGGTCAGAACATCAGAACTTGAAGTACAAACATGTACGGGAGCTTCGGCTCATTTGAGAGGTTGAGAGGATAAGATCAATGGCAACTGGTACTGTTAAGTGGTTCAACGATTCCAAGGGTTACGGCTTCATCACGCCGGATGATGGCAGCGAAGATCTGTTCGCTCATTTCTCGGCGATCCAGATGGGTGGTTTCAAGACCCTGAAGGAAGGCCAGAAGGTGACGTTCGACGTGACCCAAGGACCCAAGGGCAAGCAGGCCGCGAACATCCAGGCTGCTTAATCCGGTCCTGAGGATTCGGAAAGCAAAAAACCCGGCGCAAGCCGGGTTTTTTGTTTGTGCAGCAGGGCGTCCTGCGACGCCCGCGGCCACCTTTACATGCGAGCGATCATCGCGCGCCCGAATTCCGAGCACGACACTTCGTTCGCGCCGTCCATCAGGCGGGCAAAGTCGTAGGTGACCTGCTTGTCGCCGATGGCGCGTTCCATCGACGCGATGATGAGGTCGGCCGCTTCCAGCCAGCCCATGTGACGCAGCATCATTTCGGCCGACAGGATGAGCGATCCCGGATTCACCTTGTCCAGGCCGGCGTATTTCGGTGCCGTGCCGTGGGTGGCTTCGAACACTGCATAGGCGTCGGAAATGTTGGCGCCCGGGGCGATGCCGATGCCGCCGACCTGTGCCGCCAGCGCGTCGGAGATGTAGTCGCCGTTCAGGTTCAGCGTGGCGATCACGTCGTAGTCGGCCGGACGCAGCAGGATCTGCTGCAGGAAGGCGTCGGCGATGGCGTCCTTGACGATGATGTCGCGGCCGGTGTTCGGGTTCTTGAACTTGCACCACGGTCCGCCGTCGATCGGCTCGGCGCCGAACTCGTTCTGCGCCAATGCATAACCGAAGTCACGGAAGCCGCCTTCGGTGAACTTCATGATGTTGCCCTTGTGCACCAGCGTGACCGACTTGCGGTCGTTGTCCACGGCGTACTGCAGGGCTTTGCGGATCAAGCGTTCCGAACCTTCGCGCGACACCGGCTTGATGCCGATGGCCGAGGTCTCCGGGAAGCGGATCTTCTTGACGCCCATTTCGTCGCGCAGGAACTTGATCACCTTGCGCGCGTTGTCCGATTCAGCCTGCCATTCGATGCCAGCGTAGATGTCTTCGGTGTTCTCGCGGAAGATGACCATGTCGATCAGGTCCGGCTGCTTGACCGGGCTGGGCACGCCCTTGAAGTAGCGTACCGGGCGCAGGCAGACGTAGAGGTCAAGCTCCTGGCGCAGCGCAACGTTAAGCGAACGGATGCCGCCGCCGACCGGCGTCGTCATCGGGCCCTTGATCGAAACGACGTATTCCTTCAGCGCGGCCAGCGTGTCTTCCGGCAGCCAGACGTCCGGGCCGTACATGCGGGTGGCCTTCTCGCCAGCGTAGACCTCCATCCAGGTGATCTTGCGCTTGCCGCCGTAGGCCTTGGCCACGGCTGCATCGACGACGTCCTTCATTACCGGCGTGATGTCCACGCCGATGCCATCGCCTTCGATGAAGGGGATGATGGGATTGTCCGGCATCGGCTGGCCGGCAACGATTTTTGTCCCCTCGGCGGGAATCTTGATGTGAGTGGTACTCATGCCATCCAGCTCCTTGGTGTGTTGTCTGGTTATTGGCCCTGTGACGGTGTTGCCGCCGGCGGGCTCCCGCGATTATCCCCCAATCGAGAAATGATGCGACATTCCTGTCGGCGGCGTGTTCCGCACCGCGGCGTGCGCGCGCCCATTAGAATCCCGCGCTTGACGATACGAGCGGACTTGCCATGAATCTTCCTGCCGGGCAGAACCAGGTTGCGCTGGCCATCGCACAGGCGCTGATTGACGGCTTCGACAAGCACTACACGCTGTTCCGTGCCGTCAGCGGTACGGCCAAGCAACGGTTCGAACAGGCGGACTGGCCGGGGCAGCAGCGCTGCATCCGCGAGCGCATCCAGTACTACGACGACCGTGTGCGCGAGTGCGTGGACCGGCTGCACAACGAGTTCCACGCCGACTCGCTGGACGACAACACCTGGCAGCAGGTGAAGCTGCTCTACATCGGCCTGCTGGTGAACCACCGGCAACCGGAACTGGCCGAAACCTTCTTCAATTCGGTCACGACGAAGATCCTGCATCGCAAGTACTTCCACAACGACTTCATCTTCGTGCGTCCGGCCATCTCGACCGAACTGATCGAGAGTTCTCCGCCGACCTGGCGCAGCTATTACCCGAACCAGACCGGTCTGCGCGCCGCGGTGAAGCAGATCTTCATCGACTTCGACTGGCAGCGTCATTTCACCGACCTCGACCGCGACGTCGACTACATCATGCGCGCCGCGCTCGAACATGTTGGCGGTGACTGGCCGGCGCGTGAGGCCAATCTGCAGATCCAGGTGCTGAACTCCGCCTACTACCGCAACAAGGCGGCCTACGTGATCGGCAAGGCGATCAACGGTCACCTCGAGTACCCGTTCATGGTCACCGTGCTGCACGACCGCAAGGGTGGGCTCTTCCTCGACACCATCCTGCTGGAGCCCTGGCGCGTCAGCGTCATGTTCTCGCTGTCGCGCGCCTACTTCATGGCCGACATGCAGGTGCCGTCGGCCAACGTGCATTTCCTGCGCACGCTGATGCCGAAGAAGCCGCGCTCCGAGATCTACACGATGATGGGGCTGGGCAAGCAGGGCAAGACGATGTTCTTCCGCGACCTGATCAACCATCTGCGTCACTCGAACGACAACTTCGTCGAGGCGCCGGGCATCCGCGGTCTGGTCATGCTGGTGTTCATGCTTCCGTCCTATCCCTACGTGTTCAAGATCATCAAGGACAAGTTCGGCAGCTCGAAGGACACCGACCGCGCGACGGTGAAGAGAAAGTTCCTGATGGTGAAGCAGGTGGACCGCGTGGGCCGCATGGCCGACACCATCGAGTATTCGGACATCGCGCTGCCGGCGCACCGTTTCTCGCCGGAGTTGCTGGAACAGCTGGACCAGCTGGCGCCGTCGATGATCGAGCGCGATGGCGACACGCTGGTCATCCGCCACTGTTATATCGAGCGGCGGATGATTCCGCTCAACATCTTCCTGGAAACGGCAAACGAGGAGCAGATCGACCACGCGGTGTACGAGTACGGCAACGCGATCCGCGAACTGGCGGTCGCCAACATCTTCCCGGGCGATCTGCTGTGGAAGAACTTCGGCGTCACCCGCTACGGTCGCGTCGTGTTCTACGACTACGACGAGATCGAGTTCCTGACCGACTGCAATTTCCGCCGCATCCCGCCGGCGCCCAGCCCGGAGTATGAGATGTCCGGTGAGGTGTGGTACTCGGTGCAGCGCAACGACATCTTCCCCGAGGAGTTCGCCACCTTCCTGCTGTCGACGCCCAAGGTGCGTGCGGCCTTCCTGAAGTATCACCGCGATCTGCTGGATGTGAAGTTCTGGCAGGAGACGCAGCAGCGCATCCGCGAAGGCCACATCCAGGACTTCTTCCCCTACCCGGAGGAACTGCGCTTCGCGCGTCGCTTCGGCCACCTGCAGGGGCGGCCGGTGGCCAGTGCGTGAGCCGTCTGATCCTGCTGAACAAGCCCTATGGCGTGATCTGCCAGTTTTCGCCGGATGGCAGGCACCCGACGCTGGCTGACCACGTCGACGTGCCAGACGTGTACCCGGCCGGGCGTCTGGATACCGACAGCGAGGGCCTGCTGCTGCTGACCGACGACGGCGCCCTGCAGCACCGCATCACCGATCCGAAGCACAAGCTGGTCAAGCGTTACCGGGTGCAGGTCGAGCGCGAACCGGGCGAGGCGGCGCTCGACAGGATGCGCGGCGGGCTGCAGCTGAAGGATGGCCCGACCCGGCCCTGTACGGTCGAGCGCATTGCCGAGCCGGCCGATCTGTGGCCGCGCGATCCACCAGTGCGCCATCGGCTGTCGGTACCGACCTGCTGGCTGGAAATCGGCATCAGCGAGGGCCGCAACCGGCAGGTGCGCCGGATGACGGCGGCCATCGGCCATCCGACGCTGCGCCTGATACGCGTCGCCATCGGTCCGTGGCAACTCGGTTCGCTGCAGCCCGGTCAATGGCGGGACGTCGACGCGAGCCTGCTCACCGGCCGGCAAGCACGCCTGAAGTCCGATGCGGGCTGACATCGATCAAGAAGTCGTCGGCGCGCATCATTCATCATTCACCATCGGGATGTTCTGCCTGTCATGAAGAAATCGCTACTCTGCAGCCTGCTCGCGCTGAGCGCACTGAGTGCCTGCGCCGACATGCCCACGCTCGAACTCGGCGTGGGCATGTATCGCATCAAGGCCGAAGTCGCGCACACCAACGCCGCGCGCATGACCGGCCTGATGCACCGGACCGAGATGCCGTCCGATGCCGGCATGCTCTTCGTGTTCACCCGGGCGGCCAAGCATTGCATGTGGATGCGCAATACGCTGATTCCGCTCAGCGTGGCCTTCATCGACGACAAGGGCCACATCATCAACATTGCGGACATGCAGCCGCAGACCGACACATCGCATTGCGCCGAGCGACCGGCGCGCTATGCGCTGGAGACCAATATCGGCTGGTTTGCCGCGCGCAAGCTTCAGGCCGGCACCCGCATCGCCGGAATCGAACGCGCGCCCGCGCCGGAATGAGGAAAGGAGACACCATGGACCCGATACATCACCGCATCGACTACACCAGCGGTTCGCTCGACGAGACTGAAGCGGCCGACAATCCGCTCGACCAGTTCCGCTTCTGGTTTGCCGAAGCCGGCCGCGTGGTCGAGCGCGACCCGAATGCGATGACGCTGGCCACGGTCGGCGCTGACGGGCGACCCAGTGCGCGCATCGTGCTGCTGCGTGGCTATGGCGAGGATGGCTTCGTGTTCTTCACCAATTACGACAGCCGCAAGGGCGCCGAGCTGGAGACCAATCCGCACGCCAGTCTGCTGCTGTTCTGGGCGGCGCTGGAGCGGCAGATCCGGATCGAGGGCACGGTGAGCAAGGTGAGCGCGGAAGAGTCTGACGCCTACTACTCGCTGCGGCCGGTGGGCAACCGGCTGGGGGCCTGGGCGTC